>JBDLRI010000119.1:0-6810 GCA_039800105.1 Pseudomonadota bacterium | reverse complement strand
CAGGTGCTGAGCCTCGCGCAGCAGGATTTCGTCGCGGCCGCGCGCAGCCTGGGCCTGCCGCCGGCGCGCATCCTCCTGCGCCACGTGGTGCCGAACGCCATGGCACCGGTCATCGTGTACGCCTCGCTCGCGCTGGGGGGCACGATCCTGACCGAGGCGAGCCTGAGCTTCCTCGGCCTGGGCGTTCCGCCGCCGACGCCGACCTGGGGCGTCATCGTCAACGAGGGCAAGGAGATGATGCGCTCGGCGCCGTGGGTGACGGTGTTCCCGGGCCTGCTCGTGTGCCTGGCGGTGATGAGCTTCAACCTCCTCGGGGACGGCCTGCGCGACGCGCTCGACCCCCGCCTGCGCGGGAGGAGCGGGTGAGCGGTTCCTCCGGGTCCGGTTCCTGGGGCGGGGGGGGCGCGGCCCCCCCCGCAACGCCCCCCTGCGTGCTCTCCATCGAGGGGCTCTCGACGCGCTTCCGCGGAGACTCCGGCGTCACGACGGCCGTGCGCGACCTGACGCTGTCCATCGCGCCGGGCCGCACGCTCGGCCTCGTCGGCGAGAGCGGCTCCGGGAAGAGCGTCACGAGCCTCTCCGTCATGCGCCTCCTGCCGGAGGTCGGCGTGGAGCTGTCCGGGCGGGTGTCCTTCCTCGGGCGTGACCTGCTCGCCGCCTCCGACGCGGCGCTGCGCGACCTCCGCGGCCGGGACCTCGCGATGATCTTCCAGGAGCCGATGACCTCGCTCAACCCGGTGTTCCCGGTGGGGGAGCAGGTCGCGGAGAGCGTGCGGCGCCACGAGGGCCTGCCCGCGCGCGCGGCGATGGCCCGCGCCGAGTCGCTCTTCGGGGAGGTCGGCATCCCCGATCCGGCGGCGAGCCTGCGCAAGTACCCGCACCAGATGTCGGGCGGGCAAAAGCAACGCGTCATGATCGCCATGGCGCTCGCGTGCAACCCGCGGCTGCTCATCGCCGACGAGCCGACCACCGCGCTCGACGTCACCATCCAGGCGCAGATCCTGGAGCTGCTGCGCAAACTGCGCGATCAGCGCGGCATGGCCATGCTCTTCATCACCCACGATCTCGGCGTGATCGCGGAGATCGCCGACGACGTGGCGGTGATGTACCGGGGTGCGCTCGTGGAGCAGGGGCCTGTGCTCGAGGTCTTCACCGCCCCGAAGCACCCCTACACGCGCGGCCTGCTCGCGTGCCGCCCGCGGCCGGACGCGGGATGGCGGCGCCTCCCCACCGTCGCCGATTTCATGGAGACCCGCGCCCACGACGACGGCACCGTGGAGATCGTCGCGTGCGACCCGGACCCCGCGCGGCTCGAGGCGCTGCGCGGCCCGGCCACCTCCGCGGTGCGCGCCGACGCGCCGCCGCTCCTCGAGGTCCGCGACCTGCACGTTCACTTCCCCGTGGCGGGCGGCGGCCTGGCGGGATGGTTCGGCCGCGGCGCCGGCGTGTTCCGCGCCGTGGACGGCGTGAGCCTGGACGTGCGCCCCGGCGAGACACTCGGCCTCGTCGGCGAGAGCGGCTGCGGCAAGACCACCACCGGACGCGCCATCGTGCGGCTCGTCGAGCCGACCTCCGGCGAGGTGCGGTTCCTCGGCCAGGACGTCCGGGCGCTCCGCGGCGAGGCGCTGCGTCGGATGCGGCGGCACGTCCAGGTGGTGTTCCAGGATCCGTTCGCGAGCTTGAATCCGCGCCTCACCGTCGAGGCGACCCTCTGCGAGCCGATGGAGGTCCACGGCATCGGCGCCGGGGGCTCCGAGCGCCGTGATCGCGCGGTGGCGCTGCTGCGGGAGGTGGGTCTGCAGCCCGAGCACCTGGGCCGCTACCCGCACGAGTTCTCGGGGGGGCAGCGCCAGCGCATCTGCATCGCGCGGGCGCTCGTGGTCGACCCGAAGCTCGTCATCTGCGACGAGTCGGTCAGCGCGCTCGACGTCTCGGTCCAGGCGCAGGTGCTCAACTTGCTCAAGGACCTGCAGGAGTCCCGCGGACTGGCCTACGTCTTCATCAGCCACGACCTCGGCGTGGTCGCGTTCATGAGCGACCGCATCGCGGTCATGCGACAGGGGCGCATCGTGGAGAAGGGGCCGGCCGCGGAGGTCTACGGCGCGCCCCGCGAGGCGTACACGCGCAACCTCGTGGCGGCGATCCCGCGCGACGACGTGGCGCACATCGAGGCGCTGCAGGCGGCACGCGCGCGTGCGGCCGCGGCGCGGGAGGCGGGCACGGCATGACCTTCGAGCAGCTCGACGGCGCGACCACCCTGGCGGTCGCGCGGGCCATCGGCACGTTCCTGGTGGCGTGGGTGGGGGCGCGCTGGGTGCGGCGCCTGCTCCTGCGGGTGCCCGCGAGCGCGCTCGACCCCACGGTCCGGGACCTCCTCGCGCGCACGCTGGCGCCGCTGGCGCTGCTCGTGGCGATCCCGGTGGCGATGGACGCGCTCGGGTTCAGCATCACGAGCTTCATCGCGCTGTTGAGCACCGCGGGCCTGGCGGTCGCGGTGGGCCTCAAGGACAGCTTGAGCAACATCGCCAGCGGCGTGCTGCTGCTGGTGCTGCAGCCCTTCCGCGAGGGCGACACCGTCAGCGTCGCCGGGGTCCAGGGCAAGGTGCACCGCGTGCGCCTGCTGACGACGGACCTCGACACGTCGGACGGACGCCGGGTCGTCATCCTCAACAACAAGGTGGTCGCGGGGCCCATGGAGCGCGTCGGGACCGACGGGCGCGTGCGCGTGACGGTGCACGTCCGGCTTCCGCGCGCGACCTTCGACGCGGACGCGTTGGCGCGCCTCGGCACCCTCGTCGCCGGGACGCCGGGGTGCACGCTCCCCGCCGACGGGGTGACGCCCGTGGACTTCGAGCACGTCGTCCTCGGGGAGCAGTCGCACACGTACGTCCGCGTCGCGGTCAGCGCGTGGGCCGAACCCTCGTCGGCGAACGCCGTGCGGGGTGCCTTGGTGTCCGCGCTGGCGGAGCTGTCCGACTGAAGCACGCCGGCCCGCCACCGCCCGTGGCGGCGCCTCACCTCGACGCATCGCCGCGGAGGTGGCACATTGTGGCATCCAGGAGACACACCCGTGGCATCCGCCAGCTTCTCGTCCGTCGTGCAGATGTTCCACCATCGCGTCCGCTCCACGCCGGAGGCCGACGCGCTCTCGTTCCGCAAGGACGCCGGGTGGCAGACGCTGCGGTGGGGGCAGGTGGGCGCCCGCGTGCGCGCCATCGCCTGCGGCCTGCATGCGCGCGGGCTGGCACCGGAGGCGCGCTCCGCGATCCTGAGCGGAACCCGGTACGAATGGATCCTTGCCGACCTCGGGATCCTGTGCGCCGGGGGCGCGGCCACCACGATCTATCCGTCCAACACCGCGGACGAGTGCGCCTACATCCTCAACGACTCCGGCTCCGTCTACGTCTTCGTGGACACGCAGGAGCAGGTGGCGAAGCTCCGTGCCGTGCGGGACCAGATTCCCGGCGTGAAGGCGCTGGTGCTCTTCGAGGGGCTTGCGAGCGAGGACGGCTGGGTCGTGACGCTGGCGCAGCTCGAGCAGGAGGGCCGCGCCTGGGATGACGCCAACGCCGGTCGCTACGACGCCGTGGCCGATGCCATCGGCCCGGACCGCCTGGCCACGCTCATCTACACCTCGGGCACCACCGGCCGTCCCAAGGGGGTCGAGCTGACCCACGACTGCTGGGTCTACGAGGGCGAAGCCATCGACTCCGCGGGCATCCTTTCGCCCAACGACAAGCAGTTCCTCTGGCTTCCGCTGGCGCACTCCTTCGGCAAGGTGCTGGAGGTGGCGTTCATCCGCATCGGCATCCACACCGCGGTCGACGGGGACGTGAACCGCATCGCGGAGAACTGCGGCGAGGTGCAGCCCACCTTCATGGGTGCGCCGCCGCGCATCTTCGAGAAGGCCTACATCAAGGCCGTCGGCAACGCCCGCGAGGGCGGGCCGGTGAAGTGGGCGATCTTCAACTGGGCCATCGGCGTGGGCCGCGAGGTGAGCAAGCTGCGCCAGGCGCGCAAGCAGCCGTCCGGCCTGCTCTCCGTGAAGTTCCGCCTCGCGGATCGGCTCGTGTTCAGCAAGCTCAAGGCGCGCTTCGGCGGACGCGTGCGCTTCTTCATCTCGGGTGCGGCCGCGCTGAACCGGGACATCGCGGAGTTCTTCCACGCCGCGGACATCCTGATCCTCGAGGGGTACGGCCTCACCGAGACGAGCGCGGCGAGCTTCGTGAACCTGCCGGAGAACTTCGTGTTCGGCACGGTCGGGCGCCCGCTTCCGGGCACGGAGGTCCGCATCGCGCCGGAGCCCGGCTACCCCGAGGGCGAAGGAGAGATCCTGGTGAAGGGCCGCGGAGTCATGCGCGGCTACTACAACCTGGCGGACGAGACGGCCGCGACGCTCGAGGACGGCTGGCTCCGCACCGGCGACATCGGGCGCCTCGACCACGGGCTGCTGCGCATCACGGATCGCAAGAAGGACCTGATCAAGACCTCGGGCGGCAAGTACGTGGCGCCGCAGGATCTCGAGGGGCGGCTGAAGGCGCGGTGCACCCTGATCTCGCAGGTGCTCGTGCACGGCGAGGGCCGCAACTACTGCACGGCGCTCGTGACGGTGGCGCCGGACACGGCCGAGTCCTGGGCGCGCCAGAACGGGATCGCGTGGTCGGGCTACGATGCCTTCGTGCGGCATCCCGTCGTCACGGCGGCGGTGGCCGACGCCGTGGCCTCCCTCAACGCCGAGCTCCCGCCGTACGCGACGCTGAAGAAGCACGCCGTGCTTCCCGTGGATTTCACCGTGGAGGGGGGTGAGCTTACGCCCTCGATGAAGATGAAGCGGAAGGTGGTGGAGGCACGCTACAAGAACGTGCTCGACGGCTTCTACCAGGACCCGGCCGGGAGTGCGGCCGGATAACTCCGGAGCGATGCTGTCGCGGCTTCCGGGCTTCTATCGACTGGCTCCGGAGGACCGGAGACACGAGGCGGTGCGCGCGTCGGGAATTCCCGAGGGGACCTCGGGCGCGTGGGACGCGGGCGCCCTGGGCCTGGGGCGCGCCGACGCCATGATCGAGAACGTGATCGGCGTGTTCGCGCTTCCCAACGGCGTCGCGGTGAACCTGCGCGTGAACGGAGAGGACCGCCTCGTGCCGATGGTCGTGGAGGAGCCGAGCGTGGTCGCGGCCGTCTCCCACATGGCGCTGCTCGTCCGGAACGGGGATGGGTTCCTGGCCGATGCCGACGAGAGCGTGATGATCGGGCAGGTGCAGGTGGCGGAGCCGGCACCGGGGGGTGCCGACAGGCTGCGCGCCGCGCTGCCGGAGCTGGAGGCCCGGTGCCGCGGGGTCCACGCGGAGCTGGAGGCGCTCGGGGGCGGCCTGCGCGGGATGGAGGTCCGGGAGCTGGTCTACGACGAGCCGGGCGCGCCCCCCGAAGCGATGGTGGTGCTGCATCTGTACCTCGACTGTCGCGACGCGATGGGCGCCAACATGGTCAACACGTTGGCGGAGCTGCTCGCGCCGCAGGTCGTCGCGCTCACGGGCGGACGCCGCGGGCTGCGCATCCTGTCGAACCTGGCGGATCGTCGGCGGGCGCGGGCGCGGGTGCGCATCGTGCCGACGGACCTGGGGCCCGACGGGGCCGAGGTGGCCGCCGGGATCGCCGCGGCCTACCGGTTCGCCTGGGCGGACCCGTACCGCGCCGCGACCCACAACAAGGGCGTGATGAACGGCATCGACGCGGTGGCCGTGGCGACCGGCAACGACTGGCGCGCGATCGAGGCCGGTGTGCACGCGTGGGCCGCGCGCGACGGCCGCTACCGGCCGGTCACCGCGTGGCGCATCGACGCGGAGGGGGCGCTCGTCGGGACCTTCGAGGCACCGCTCCAGGTGGGCACGGTGGGGGGGCCGATCCGCATCCACCCGACGGCGCAGGCGAACCTGCGGCTCGCGGGCGTGCGTGGCGCGCGGGACCTCGCCGCGTTGATGGCCGCGGTGGGCCTGGCGCAGAACCTCGGTGCGCTGCGGGCGCTCGCGACGGAGGGCATCCAGCGCGGGCACATGCGCATGCACGCGCGGGGCGTGGCGCTCGGCGCCGGCGCCGATGCGCACGAGGTGCCGCGCGTGGTCGAGTCGCTCTGCGACGCCGGAGACTACTCGGTGTCCCGTGCTGCGGCGGTGCTCGCGGCCCTGCGCGCCCCGTGACCGGGGAGCCCTGGGTCGGCGAGGCGCCCGGCAAGCTCATCCTGGTGGGGGAACACGCGGTGCTGCGCGGCCACCGCGCCGTGGCGGGGGCGGTCGGGTTGCGCACCCGCGTGGCGCTGCGGGAGCGCCCCGGGCCTTCGGGCCTCGCGGCGGGCACGGGCGTGTCCGCGCCTCGTCTGGCGGAGGCCGTCGCCACGCTGTTGCCGCCGGCGGGCGTGGCCCTCGAGGTGACGAGCGCGCTGCCGGTCGGCCGCGGGATGGGTTCGAGCGCGGCGCTGGCGGTGGCGCTGGTGCGCGCGCTGGCCGCCCGCGAGGGCCGCGTCGCGACGATGGAGGCGTGCGTGGCCGACGGGTTCCTCCCGGAGCGGGTGTTCCACGGCACGCCGAGCGGACTGGACCACGTGGTGTGCGCGCACGGCGGGCTGCTGGCCTTTCGTCGCACCCCGGCCGGACCGGCGTGGGAGGCGCTCGAGGGCGGGCCGCTCCACGTCGTGGTCGTGGACACCGGGGAGGGACCCGCCACGTCGACGATGGTCGCGACGGTGGCGGAGCGGGCCCACGCGTCCTGGGCGGCGCGCGAGGCCCTCGACCGGCTCGGCGCGCTCGCGGAGGACGC
>JBDLRI010000118.1:0-3233 GCA_039800105.1 Pseudomonadota bacterium | reverse complement strand
CCGGGACATCGGCGCGCAGGCGAGGGTCACGGCGTCGTCTCTGCCTGCTCCTGGGGCGGGGGGGGCCGCCGCCCCCCCCGCAACGCCCCCCCCGCCGGTGCCGACGATCGTGGAGGGCGCGGACGACGCGGCCATGCTCGCGGCACTGTTCGCCGACGTGCGTCCGCTCTCTGGCCGCCCGCCCCCTCCGACGCGCACCCTCGCCGTCCGGCCTCCGGCCGCCAGGCCACCGGCGCCCGCTCCGTCGCCCGCGCCGGGGCGGGCACCGTCGACCGCGGCCCCCGCGCGGACGGAAGCCCTGCCGCCGGCGACGGGAACCCCGCCGCGCGCGGCACCGACTCCCGCGTACGTCGGCACGCTCGAAGCCCGCGTGGCGGAGTTGGAGGACGCCCTCGCCCGCGAGCGCGCCGCCCGGTCCCGGGAGGCCGAGGTCGCCGCCCGGGATGCCATGTCCGCGTCCGCGGCCACCGACGCGCTCACCCGGCGGCTCGCCGCCGCGGAGACCCGCGCGGACGCGTTGCAGGCCACGCTCGACGCGGCGGCCGCGGACGCCGAGACCACGCGCCCCGTCACCCTGCGCACGCTGCTCGAGGCGCGCGGCCTCGTCGGGGACGACGAGATCCATCTGGCGTTCCGCGCCCTCGGGGACGCCCGCCTCGCGTCCGAGATCGCCGGGGTCCTGCGCCTCGCCCAGCCCGCGGAGCTCGCCGAAATGCTGTCGCTGCGACTGTCCCTGCGGGCGCGGGGCGAGTCGGCGCCGGCGCACGGCGCCTGCGCGGTCGTGGAGGTGCCGGCCGAGCGCGCGGACGCCGCCGACATCGCCCCCGCCGTGGGCCGGCTGTCGACGGCGTGCCTCGTGAACGGGGTGCGCGCCATCGCCTGGATCGGCGGCGCCCCGCACCAGCACCGGGCCCTGCGGGAGCGCCTCGACCCGCGCATCCGGGTCCACACCTTCGGACCGGATCGGCTGCCGCACGCGTCGCTCGACGTGGACGCGTGCTTCGCGTGGGACCCGGCGCGCGCGCACGCCGTCCCCGGCGCCCTGTCGCTGTCCGCGCGGAGCTTCCCGCTCGCCGTGGACGAGGCCGCGCGCGCCCTGTCCGAACGTCCCGCCCCCGGTTCCCCCTGACATGCTGCACGCCGCGCTGGCGTGCGTGATCGCCGCCGGGTGCGGCCAGTGGATGGGGCGGCGGCTGGCACGGCTCGGTGGGGACCCCCTCCTCCGCCCCATGCCCACGGTCCTGGCCATCGTCGGCGCGGGCGCGCTCGCCACCGCGGTCTGCGGGTGGGCGCTGCCCGACGACGCCGCGCGGCCGCTCGTCGCGGCGCTGGCCTCCCAACTCGCGGCGATCGGGGTCGCCCAGGGACTCGGCGTCCCGGTGCTCGGCGGCCCCGCGCCCCCGCGCTTCGTCGCGACCGGTGCCATCGTCGGCGCGGTGGGCGCCCTGCTCGTCGCGGAGTGGCACGCCGATCCGCCCGGCCTCCACACGTCCATGGCCCATGCGGCCTACGCCCTGCTCGTGGCCCCGGCGCTGGAGGAGACCCTGTTCCGCGGTGCGCTCCAGCACACCCTCGCGCGGCGCTCGCCCCGCGGCGCCATCGTCGTGAGCGCGATACTGTTCGCCGTGGCACATCCCGGCGGCGTGGGCGTACGCCTGCCGCTGCTGGGGCTGGGGCTGGCCGCCGCGTTCGCCCGCGCCCGCTCGGGCGCCGTGCTGCCGGCGTGGGCCGTCCACGCCGCCTGGAACGCGACCATGCTCCTCGCCGCGCGGCCGGATACCCGGCTGCCGTGACACCCCGCTACCTGCACGTTCCCGTCAGCGATGCCGGCGGCATGTCCGTCCACCTGCCGCTCGCCGACCTCGGCGACGGCCCCCCGAAGCTGGCGATCGTGGCCGGAATCCACGGCGACGAGCCCTCCCCGCTCGTCCTGGTCGACCGCCTCGTGAACGCCCTGCGGGGCCGCACGCTGCGCGCCGGCATCCGCATCGTGGCGGCCGCGAATCCGCTCGCGCTCATGCAGCGCACGCGCTGGTCCACCTGGGATGACGAGGACATGAACCGCGTCGGCGACGGCGGGGGCGGTCCCGCGCTCACGCGGCGGCTGGCCGGCGCCGTCTGCGAGGCCGTCACGGGCTGCACGCTCGCCGTGAACCTGCACAACTTCGTGATGCGCACGCCGCTGCTCGGCATCGAGCCCCCGGGCATGTCCGCGGACCGCCGCGCGCGCCACGCCGGCTGGCTGGAGGCGCTCGACCCGCACGTGGTGTGGGTGTTCGCGGACACGCCGGAGGAGCAGCGCATGTTCTCCACCAGCCTCGACGCGGCCATGGAGGCGCGCGGCGTCGACGTGCTGGCGGTGGAGATGGCCGACCTGCCCGAGCTGGACGAGCCCCTGCTGGCACGCGGCGTGTCGGGGATGCTGCGGCTCGCCGCCCGCGTGGGGTGCCTCGACGATGCGGAGCCGCCCTTGCGCCGGACGACGGTGCGCGTGCACCGCCGCCTCGTGCGCGCCCCCGGCGCAGGCGTGTTCGAGCCGCTCGCGGCGCTGGCCGGCCCCGTCGAGGAGGGCGACGTCGTCGGCGAGCTCATCCCGCTGGAGCGCCCGGGCGACCGCGTCGCGGTCCGCGCCCCCGCCTCCGGCTGGCTGGTCCAGCGGCTGAGCCGGCGCTTCGTGCGCCCGGGAGACATGATCTTCACGGTGGGCGTGCCGGCCGGCGGCTGATGCAGCCTTGCGCGCGGTACGGTCACCGATTAATCCTCCCGGCCCCCTTTCATCGCAGAGGTATCCCATGGCTCGCGTGTGCGACCTGACCGGCAAGCGTCCCAACGTGGCGAACCGCGTCTCCCACTCCAACATCAAGACGAAGAAGCGCCAGCTCCCCAACCTCCAGACGCGTCGCGTTTGGCACGAGGAGAAGAACTGCTTCGTCACGCTGAAGCTCAGCACGCGCGCCCTGCGCACGCTGCGCAACAAGACCCTGGGCCAGTTCCTCCGGGACGAAGGCCTCATGCTCGGCTGAGCCGGACCCGGCGTGCGAGGGGCGCCTGCGGGCGCCTTTCGCCGTTCTTGGGGCGGGGGGCTCCGCCCGCGCCGCTCGAGGCCCCTGGCGGGGCCAACCGCGGCGGCGTGCCCGCAACGCCCCCGGGCCTCAGAGCTCGACGCACACCGCGTCGCCGACCACCTTGACGGCGTAGCTCCGCACGGGCTTCCACGGTGCGTTCACGCAGCT
>JBDLRI010000117.1:0-74809 GCA_039800105.1 Pseudomonadota bacterium | reverse complement strand
CTCGACGTGGCTTCGGCCACGCCTTCGCTCGTCTCGGCTCCGCGCGCCGCCCTCGTGACGCGCCGGGCTTGCCTCGCTCGGCGCTGGCAGGGAGGACCAGGGCCTTTTTCAGCAGCCTGCTAGGAGCCCGTTTCGGGCTCCTGGCGCCCGCGGGGGAGGCGTTGCGGAGGGGGCGTGCCCCCTCCGCCCCATGACCCGTTAGGAGAGACGCATGATCGTGCTCGGCATCGCGGAGGGGGATGGCGCCGGCGCCGCGCTGGTCGTGGAGGGCCGCGTGCGCGCGTGGGCACCCCAGGAGGCCCTTGATCGCGTGCCCGGTTCCCGCGCCTTCCCGGCGGCCGCGGTCGATGCCGTGCTGGATCTCGGCGGCGTGAGCGCCCGGGAGGTCGATCGCGTGGCCGTGGTCGGCACCCTGGACGTGCCGGGCGCCGAGGGCGAGGGCGGAATCCGGGCGCGCGGGGTGCAGGCCGTGCTGCGGGGTTCGGGTCTCTGGCGCCTCCGGGAGGAGGTCCGGCGCGCCCGCATGGTCGAGCGGCTGCGCGGGCTCGGCATCCAGGACGCCGCCGTGGAGACGGTCGAGCACGATCGGGCGCACGCGAGCGCGGTGTACCGCTCCCAGGCGCGGTCCGAAGCGCTCGTCGTCACCCTCGACACCTCCGGGGACGGCGCGGCGGTCACGGTCAGCGTGGCGCGCCACCTGCAGCTCGACCGCGTGCTGCTGCAGACCTCGCTCGCCAGCATCGCGGAGGTCCCGGCGTCGGTGGCGCGGCACCTCGGCGTGACGGTCCGCCAGCTCTCGCCCCTCGCCGGGGCCGGGCGCGTGGAGCCTGCGCTGCGTGACGCCTTCGCCTCGCTTCTGGCGCCGGTCGGTGAGGGCTTCCGGCGCTGGCTTCCGGCGCGCGACCCAATGCCGACGCTCCTGTCGGGGCACCGTCCCGAGCAGGTCGCCGCCTCGCTCGAGCAGGCCCTCGGTGACGCGCTGACGGTGTTCCTGGCGCGCTGGACGGAGCGGACCCGCATCGCCGACGTGTGCCTGGCCGGGCGTCTCGCGGAGGACCCTCGGCTCGTGGGCGTGCTCGCCCGCACGCCCGGGCTGCGCTCGCTCTGGACCGGGCCGTGGGCCGGCGACCCGGGGCTGTCGGTGGGGGCTGCGCTCCACGGGGCCGGCGCCGCGTGCGAGCCCTGGGACGGGGAGGCCCACGGCGCGGAGCTGGATGCGCGGGCCGCGACGCGCGCGTTGTCGGCCGCGAACCTGCCGCGGGCCCACGTGGAAGACCCGGATGCCGCGCTCGCCGCGCACCTGCGGGCGGGACGGGTGGGCGCGCGGGCGGTGGGACGCGTCGGGGCCGCCGAGAACGGTGCGCGCGCCTTGTTGTGCCGTGCCGACGATCCCGGCGCCGTCGCACGACTGCGCGCCGCGCTCGGCTGGCCGGCGCACCTCGTCCCCGCCGTGGCGGTGCCTGCGGACGACGGGCCTTCCCGTGACGGCCTCCCCGAGGCCCTGACGGCCACGGCCCGCACGGCCGGCGCCGCGCTCCCGGCCGCCCCGTGGCTGGCCGCGCGGGCGCGCGCCGCGTGCAGCGCGGACGGCCGCTGCACCGTGCTGCGCGTGCGTTCCGGCGACCCTCTCGCGGCCATCCTGCGCGCGCTCGGACCGGACGTGCCGCTCGCGGTCGCGCCGCTCACCGTGCCCGGGGAGTCGACGGCGTGGACGGCCATGGATGCCGTGCGTGCCTGGACCCGCGGCGTGGGGGAGGTCGCGGTGGTGGGGCCCTACCTGCTCGAGAGGGTGGCCAGCACGGGCGGCGCGGGCGGCTCCGGCGACCAGAGCGACGCCCAGCCGGCGAACAGCTCCCCCGACAGGTAGCGCGTGCGGCGCCGATCGTTGGCGCTGCGCACGCGGAGGTAGTCGTTGCGGACCTCCCCGTCCTCGTCCGCGTGGACGTGGCGCTGCGACAGGTCCATGCGCAGCCGCTGCACGCCGTGGTTCCCGAGGTGCACGATCCACGCCCGCCCGTCGCGGTCGGTGCGCTCCACGACGCCGACGTGCGTGAAGCGGTCGTCCAGGCGGCCGTTGCCGTCCCGGTCGTGCGTGTTGTGCCAGAACACCACGTCGCCCGGCCGGGGCTTCCGGAAGCGTCCGCGCGCGACGCCGGCGGAACGCGCCAGCGCGTGCATCTGCGCGCCCGAGCCGCGGAGCGGAATGCCCGCGGCCGCGTACGCGGCCTCCACCAGTCCGGAGCAGTCCCAACGGAAGGAGGTGTCGTCCACGCGCAGGCGGGTCGCGCCCAGGAACCCGGCCGCCGCGGCCGCGACATCACGCCCACGCTGCCGCGCGTCGCCCGACGCCACGCGCGCCACGGGCCGGATCGTCGCGCCGTCCGGTGCCGCCGGCTGGATCCCGTCGAGCGGGCCGGGCAGGACCGGAACCTTCGGGGCGCAGGCCACGAGCAGCGCGACGAGCAGCCGGGGGAGCATGTGCCAAGGCTAGCGCACTTGACCTGTCAAGCCAAGATTTCGGCGCGGTCCGTCGTGATGCATGCTAAGCTTCCGGACGTCGGAGGATGACATGGTGCTCTTCGCATTCCTGCTTGCCTGCAATCTCGGGGATCTCACCAAGTACGGCGCCTACGGGTGCGAGGAGTACTGCGTGCAGGTTCTCTCCAAGACCGAGTCCTGCGCCCAGGAGCAGTTCGACGCGCAGGGTCTCTGTGCCGACACGGCCGTGACGGACTCCGGCTTCGACTGCAGCTCGCTCACCGACGAGCAGGTCGCCGAGTATGCCTCGCAGGCGCAGAGCACCTGGGCCGGTCAGTCGCGCGAGGCGATGATCGGCAGCTGCAACGAGCAGTTGGAGGCGTCCGGCAAGCCCGAGGCGCAGTGCATGGCCGAGACGGGCGCGGTGAACGCGCTGACGTGCGACCAGATCCTCCAGCTCCTCGGCGGTCTCGGCGGTTGATCGCTGGGGCGGGGGGCTCTGCCCGCCCCCCGCAACGCCCCCGGGCCGTGCGCGTCAGAACGCGTGGTCGACCTCGAAGGCCATCTGCGCCGCCGAGGCGTCCACGCCGTCTGCGAGGACCGGCCACGCCACGGTGACTCCGCCGCGTACCGGGAAGAGTCCGGCGAGGTCCACGCTCGCGTGCAGGCCTGCCGTCGCGCCGAGCACGCGCGCCGGCATCCCGTCCCGCAGGCCCCAGCCGGCCTCCAGGCCGGGCGAGACGTGAACCTCGCCGAGCCAGCCGATGCCGAGCGGGATGCTTGCGTCCCGCAGTGCGCGCACGCGCGCCTCGACGGCGGAGCTGGCCACGGCGTCGCCGAACCAGGCGTCCTGGGGGAGGGAGCGGAGCGCGCGTGGACCGCCGAGCTGCAACCTTCGCCGCTCGAGGGTCGCCGCCCCGACGGAACCCCGTAGACGGCCGGCGAGCGCCAGGCGCGGATGGAGGGGGCGGACCCCGGAGGTCGTCGCGACCAGCTGCCACCAGGCGGTGCTGCCGTCCGGCGTGCGACCCGCCTGCGCCGCGGCGCCGAGAACGCTGCCCCCGAGCGGCAGGAAGCGGTCGCCGAGCGTGTCGCGCGTGAGGGACATGCCGCCGAAGGCCGCCACGGCGTCGTTGGACACCGGAACGTCGGCGAGCCAGGTCGCGCCCACGCTCCACGTGGCACGCCACGCGCGCTCCCGCGGGCGGGCCAGCGGTCCGAAGCCGTGGAGGGCGCCGACGCTGGCCGAGAGGTGTTCCCGGGCGTCGTGGCTCGCCGTCGCGAGCACCGCGCGGCGGGTGCTTCCGGCGTGGCGCACGGTGGCCTGGAGCGCGGCATCGAAGGTGCCGTCATCGAGGTCGAGGGAGCGCAGGCCGCCGACCACCGTGGCCGACCACGCGCGCGGCAGCCGGTCGTCGTCGCGGTCATCCTGCGCGATGGCCCCGTCCGGATCGAGCTGCACGCGCCGCGCGCCGGGTAGCTCGAGGGTCGTGGCGTCGCCACGGGCGATCCAGGGCCGCGGCGCGCCGTCCACGACCAGGGGGATCACGGCAGGCGCCGCGGCCTCGGACGCCTCGCGGCGGATCTGCACGCCCGCATCGTTCCACACCGCCAGGACGTTCATCGGCGTCGCAGGCGTCCACCAGGCGTCCACGACGTCGTCGGGGACTCCTGCGTCCCGGGCCGCACGCGCCAGCGGCGTGCCGTTGCCCAGGGCCGTCGCCACCGCGGCGCCGATCCCGGGGTCCAGCGCGGCGAGCTGCCGCGCCACCGCCACGGCGGGCTGCATGGCGCCGAGGCGCTCCCCGAGGTCCTCCTCGCGGCTCCAGGGGCGATCGCGCAGATCCGCCCACGCGGGAATCGCGGGGTCCGACAGCACCGCGTCCACCCCCCGCACGAGCTCACGCCCGAGCCCGGTGTCCCGCGGCTCCGGCGCCGCGAGCGTGGCCAGCGCGGCGCGGG
Source organism: Pseudomonadota bacterium (assembly GCA_039800105.1). Classification (GTDB taxonomy): domain Bacteria; phylum Myxococcota_A; class UBA796; order UBA796; family SXON01; genus CAMAXZ01. The sequence continues at coordinate 70,369 of JBDLRI010000117.1, read as the reverse complement.
TGTCCCGGGCGGATCCGTCGCGGCAGCGCAGGCACCCCGCCGCCAGCCGCGCGCGTCGCACCGCCGTCCGGTGCCATCGTCGCGTGAACGCCGGCACGGTGCGGAACGCCCGCCGCGACAGGTACACCACGCCGGGTCCCGCGTGCGCGAGCCTCCCGTCGTCGTGGCCCACGACGATCACGACGGGGTCGGCCTCGTCCTCGGCGGGTGCGGCCTCGCGAAGGCCCGCCAGCACGCCGGCCGGCGGCGTCCCGCGCCCGACCACCGTGAGCCGTCCGTCCGGGGGAGGCGTTGCGGAGGGGGATGCCCCCCTCCGCCCCAGGAGAGGTACGGAGAGCACCGTGGTCGCGCGGTAGGGGCCCGTCTCCGGCAACGCCGCGAGGGCCAGCCTGTCGGTGTCTCCGGTCCAGCGCGCCCTCGCCAGGACCGGCTCGGGTTCCGCGAGCACCCCGTTGAGGACCACCAGGCCGGGACCGACGACCGTGACGTCCCAGTGTGCCCGGAGCGGCCTCTCGTCGGGATCGACGGGCACCGGGTACCAGCCTCCGTTGGCGCGGAGGCCGTCATCGGGACTCCAGCCGACGTCGCCGTTGCGTCGGGGCAGGGTCGCGACGAAGTCCAGCACGCCGTCGGCGCGTCGGGTCCAGCGCACGCTGGCGGGCTGCGGTCCCGCGGGCAGCGTCCACAGACGCGTCCGGCCGTCGCGGGGCACCGTCAGCCGCGCGAGCGGGTCGATCCAGCGCGGCGCGGTCTCGCCGGCGTCACGGACCTCCACGGTGCCCTGCACGGTGCGCAGGTCCCCGGAGAGGTTGGCCCGGACGACGAGGTCGAGCGCGGCCGCCGAGGCGACGAGGCCGAGCACCTCCGCCCGCGCTCAGTAGACGAAGCCGAAACCGACGTTCGCCGTGGCGATCAGGCTCGGCGCGTAGGTGGTCGCCATGGTGAGCGCGAAGCCGCCGTGCTCGACCCGGAACCCGCCCTGCAGCACGATGGGCATGAACGACGGATCGTAGGCGTCGACCCCTTGGACCCCGCTCTTCTCGACGAGGCGGCCGGAGAGCTGCGTGCCTCCGAGGTCCCCGGGCGTGGCGTGGATGCGCTGCACGCCTGCGCCGACGTAGGGACTGAAGGTCGACTCGTGGATGCCGGTGATGCGGCCGAACGGCAGCGTGTAGCCGACGGTCACGTTCATGTCCTCGACGTCCAGCGCGAGCTCCTCGTTGCCGACGAGCGTGGACCAGCCGTACTGCACCGCCACGTCCGGGAGCCCGCGATGCCCCTCGATCGGCGCCCAGCGGGCGAATCCGCCGATGGCGGCCGTGGTGTCGCCCGCGAACCACCCGACGTTGCCTCCGACCTCCAGCGAGAGCGGCAGTCCCTTGCGGACGTGGAGCGTGGGCTGGAACAGCACGTCGTCGGGGTCCTCGTCGGGATCCGCGAGCTCCCATCCCGAGGGGTTCGTACCGTCCAGCGAGCCCGTGCGGACGAAGGCGAGCGAGGTTCCGACGTGCACGGCGAAGCCGCGCCAGCCGAGCGTCTCGCCGGGGCCGATCGGCTTGTTCGCCACCGCGAGGGCGAGTTCGCGCGACACCTGCGCGTAGCCGTCGGCCACGTAGTCCACGACGCCCGGAGACGCCGTGGTCTCGCCGTTGTAGTCGTCCATCGCGCGCAGGGACACGGGAGAGGCGAACGCCGCCGAGACGAGCATGAGCATGGCGGGTCCCTAGCCGGTCCGCGTCGCGCCTGCACGCGTGGGCGCGTGCGACGCGTCGGCGGGCCGCTCATCGTGGAATGCGAACGGCGTCGCGGCGCTGGCCGCGGCGAACACGGCACGCATGCGCTCGCCGGAGGCGCCCAGCTGGTCGCGCGCGGTCCAGGCGGCGTGACCGGCGCTGAGACCGGGGATGACCCGTAGCGCGCGCGTCAGGATCGCCCCGCGCGCCGTGCCGAACATCCACGCGCCCAGGTCCCCCCGCACGCGGAGGTCCGCCAGCCAGCGCCGCGCATCCTGCAGCCGCGCACCGCCGGGCCCCTGCGTCGGCAGCTCGATCTCGAGCCCGGCGGCCACCGCGCGGAGGGCGACCTGGCGCCCGGATTCGCTCTCCGGGTCGAACCCGTGGATCACCGCCAGCTCCTGGGCCAGCCGCAGCACGGCCAGCAGCGTTCCGAGCCGCTCCGGCGCAACGCCCCAGGGGCCGGCCGCGGTGCTGGCGGCGGCCCACCATCCGACGCGCCCGCGCGCCCGACCGATGGCGCGCTCCGACGAGGCGCGCAGTTGCTCGGGCGCGGGAAGCTCCGGGCCGTCGGGGTCCAGCCACGGGGCTCCCGCATGCCGCAGGCGCGCCCGCACCTCTCGGGTCGATGGAAAGACGTGTTCCGCCAGCATCGGCAGCGCCGAGTCGTCGACGCGCGCGCCGAGCCCGCGCACCAGCTGGCCCAGCAGGGTGCTCACCCGGCTCCGAGCGTGTTCGTGGCGTCCGATGCCCCGTAGCGCCCCGACGCGTCCTGCACGACGAGACCCGCGGCACAGGCCGGGTCGTGGGTGAAGAACAGGCGGCCGCCGCGCGCCGACAGGTCCGCCAGCAGGGCGCTCTTCTCGTCGATGAGCTGCTCGGGCGCGCGGTCGTAGCCCATCGTGACCGGGACGTGCACCCACGGGCGTCCGGGAATCAGGTCGGCGGCGAAGACCAGCGGTCCGTCGGGGAGCGGGATCTCGGCGAGCAACATGCCGGGCGTGTGCCCGTCGGACCGGTGGAAGCGCCAGCCGGGCAGCAGCGGCGTGGTGTCCGCGTCGAGGATCTCGAGGCGCCCGCTGTCGGCCAGGGCGGCCACCAGCGCGGGCACGAAGCTGGCACGGTCGCGCGCGTGCGGCGCGCACGCCCGCGCCCAGGCCCCGCGGGACACCACGAACCGCGCCCGGGGGAACAGCAGCCGTGGCGCCGCGTCGGGACCCTCCCACGCCGAGAGCAGGCCGCCCGCGTGGTCGAAGTGCAGGTGGGAGAGTACGACCACGTCGATGTCCTCGTCGGTGAGGCCATGCGACGCGAGAGACGCCAGCAGGACGTGGTGCCCCTCGGTGACGCCGTACCGCTCCCGCAGCTCGGGGGAGAAGAACGCGCCGACGCCGGCCTCGCACAGCACGCGGCGACCGTCCGGCTCCTCGACGAGGAGGCAGCGGCAGGCGAGCTCGATGCGGTTCTGCGGGTCGGGCGGGCTCCAGCGGGACCAGAGGGCACGGGGTGCGTTGCCGTACATGGCACCGCCGTCGAGCCGCTGGCGGTTGCCCTCGAGGGCGTGGGCGCGACGCGGGAGGGGCGCGAGGTGCGTGGGCATGGAGGACTCGTAGCGCCCTCAGGGGCGGCGCACCATCGACACCTGGAGCCATCCGTCCGCGGGGCAGTCGGCATGACGGATCCGTGCGCGGATCGCGTCCGAGGCCAGCACCGTGACGCGCGCGTCCGCGGCGTGGAGGACACAGACGGCCTTGCCGGCGTCGTCGACCACCGTGGCGGGTGCCGTGGTCACGATGGCGGTCCAGGTCTCCCCGGGGGGCGCCTCTGCGGACGGTGCCGCCGGCGACTCCGCGTTCGTCGTGGCGGACGGCGCCGGTTTCGATTCCGGCTCGTCCGCGTCGGGCCGCGCGTCGTCCGGGGGCGCCGCGAGTCCGAGCGCCGCGCGCGCCTCCTCCGGCGGCGGAGGGGGCGTCCACGGCGCGGGGCGCCAGCACGCGAGCAGGAGGGAAGCGACGAGCACCGCGACAGTATAAGACGGCGCCATGCTCCGTCCCGGCGCGCGCATCGCCGTCGTGTCCCCGTCCGGGGTCTTCCGTCCCGACGCGCTGGACGCGGGCGTCGCCGTGCTCGCGTCCTGGGGCTACCGACCGGAGCGGATGCCCGGGGTCGGCGCTTCCTCCCGTTACCTTGCCGGGGAGGACGACGTGCGGCGCGCGGACCTCGAGGCGGCGTTCTCCGGCGACTGGGACGCGGTGTGGATGGCGCGCGGCGGCTACGGGCTCACCCGCCTGCTCGCGGACCTGGACCCGGGGTGCCTCGCGCCCGTGCCGTTCCTCGGGTTTTCGGATGGCACCGCGCTCCTCGACCCGCTCGCCGCCCGGGGCAGGCCTGCGGTGCACGCGCCGGTGCTGACCTCGCTGGCGTCCCACGTGGACGACGCGAGCCGGGCGCATCTGCGCGCGCTCCTGGCCGGGGAGGGATGCGCGCCGCTGGTCGGGGCGCCCCTTTGGGGTCCCTCGCAGGTGGTCCAGGGTCCCCTGCGCGGCGGGAATCTCTGCATGCTCGCCTCGCTGTGCGGCACGCCGTGGCAGCCGCGTCTTCAGGGGGCGATCCTGTTGCTCGAGGAGGTCGGCGAGGCCCCGTACCGCGTGGACCGCATGGTGACCCAGCTGCGTGCGGCCGGCGTGCTCGACGGGGTGCGCGGGGTCGCGCTCGGCACGTTCACGGGGTCGGCCGCACCGGACGGTGCCGGGTGGTCGATGGACGACGTGCTGCGGGATCTGTTCGCGCCGCTCGGCGTGCCGGTGGTCGCCGGGCTTCCGGTGGGCCACGGCGCCGCCAACCGCGCCGTGCCGCTCGGACGTGCCGCGCGGCTGGAGGCCGGCGTGCTGACGGTGCAGGCGTGAGCGTCGCGGCGATCGCGCGGCTGCTCGACGAGGCCGAGGGCGTGGTGGCGCCCTGCATCGCGGCGGTGGTCACCGGGCGCGATCCGGCGAAACCGCTCTACCTTCGTCGTCCCGATGCCGTGTTCGATCTGGCGAGCCTCACGAAGCCGCTCGCCACCACGGAGGTGGCCGTCCGCGCCATCGCCGCGGGCGCGCTCGAGTTGGACGGCATGCACGCGCTGCTGCCGCGCGGGGTGCGAATCCGCGACCTCCTTCAGCACGCGTCCGGTTGGCCCGCCCACCGTGACTTCGCCACGGCGGTACCGGCGACGGTGGCCGATCGTCGCGCCGCCATCGTGCGTGCCGCGCTGGCCACGCCCCTCGACGCGCCCCCGGGATGCGTCCACGTCTACAGCGATGTCGGCTTCCTGGCGCTCGGCGCGGTGCTGGAATCCGTGCTGGGTGCGCCGATGGACGCGCTGTTCGCGCGCGCGTGGCCTTCGCATCCCTTTTCGTGGGGACACCGGGCGAGCGAGCCGACGGACGGTTCGCGCGGCGGGCCGGTGAACGATGGGAACGCCCGGGCGATGGGCGGGATCGCACCGCACGCCGGATTGTTCGGCACCGCCCCGGCGGTCGCCCGCGCCTGTGCACGCTGGCGTGACGGGGAGGTGCCCGGTGCGGCGGCAGCGTTCGCGACGCGCGGTCCGGGCTCGCACGCGCTGGGGTGGGACACCGCGAGCACCGACGGGACGAGCACGGCCGGAGCCCGACCGCCCTCGGACACGGTGGGCCATCTCGGCTATACCGGGACGTCCTGCTGGATGTCGCCGTCCCAGGGGAGGATTGCGGTGCTGCTCACCAACCGCGTCGCCACCACGCTGGATCCCGCCCCCGTCCGCGCCCTGCGCCGCGCGTTCCACCAGTTGGCCTGGGAACTTCCGGAGGCTGCGCCGTGAACGATCATCCCGTGCTCGCCGAGCTCGCGCAGGCCGGCATGCGACTCGGGCTGCCGCGGATGCGGTCGTTCCTGGCGTGGCTGGGCGACCCGCACCTGCGCTACCCCGTGATCCACGTGGCCGGCACGAACGGGAAGGGCAGCGTGACCCGCATGGTGGCCGCCATGCTCGAGGCCCACGGGCTGCGCGTCGGCGTCACCACGTCGCCGCACCTCCAGCACGTCAACGAGCGCATCCGGATCGGCCGGACGCCGATCCCGGACGCGGAGCTCGACGCGTTGCTCACGCGCCTCCAGCGCGAGGTGCGCGCGTGGGTGGCGGCCGAGCCGCCGGAAGACCCCGCAGAGGCCGCGGTGCCGCTCACCTGGTTCGAGGCGTCCGTCGCAGCGGCGTTCCTGCACTTCGCCGACGCCCGGGTGGACGTCGCGGTGGTGGAAGTCGGCCTCGGGGGCCGGCTGGACGCGACCAACGTGGTGGCACCGGTCGCGACCGCCGTCGTGACCGTGGGTCTCGACCATACCGAGCAGCTCGGTCCCGATCATGCCAGCATCGCCGCGGAGAAGGCCGGCGTGTTCAAGCCGGGCGTGCCCGCCGTGGTCGGGCCGGTGCCGCACGCCGCGCTCGCCGTCCTCCGCGCCGTGGCCGCGCAGGTGGGTGCGCCGTTCTCGGCGTTCGGGGACACCTTCGATGCCGGCGGCGTCGCCGTGGATTTCGCCTACCGCGGGCCCGGCGTGGCCCGCGAGGGCCTGGCGCTGTCGCTGGAGGGCGATCACCAGGTGGCGAACGCGGCGGTAGCCTTGCGACTGGTGGATGTCCTTCCCGCGCACCTCCGTCCGTCCGAGCCGGCGATCCGTGCCGGGTTGCGGCTGGCGCGCAACCGCGGACGGCTCGAGCGCCTGGCGCCGGACCTCGTGGTGGACGGAGCCCACAACGCAGACGGCGCCGCGGTCCTGGCGGCATGGCTCGCCGCGCGTCCTCGTGCCCACCGGGTGCTCGTGCTCGGTGCGGGCGGCGACAAGGACGTGCGTGCCGTCGTGCTGGCCCTGGCGCCCCACGTGGACGAGATCCTCACCACGCGCTGCGCCCATCCGCGCGCACGGGATCCCGAGGCGCTCGCCGGGGCTGTGCGGGACGCGGTGGGGGGCGGCCTCCCGGTCCGTGCCGCCGGTGCCGTGGAGCACGCGCTTCCCCTGGCGCGGTCGCGCGCCGAGGAGAGGGGCGGGGAAGTGATCGTCGCAGGGTCGCTCTTTCTGGTGGGAGCGGTGCGCGACCTGCTCGGTCTGGACTGAGCGTGCCGCCGGACGACGCGTCACAGGTCGTCGAGGCGGCAGGGTTCGAGGTCGGCGCCGACGGAAGCCTCGCGGCGCGTGACGGCGTGTGGCGCACGACGGACGGGGCGATCCGGTTTCTGCGTGCGCGTCGGGAACCGGACGGTGCCTGGTGGCTCGAGGGTGTCGAGGGCCGATGGGGCGCGCTCACGGCGTCGGCGGAGGGTCTGCGCGTCGGGGATTCCGTGGAGGCCCGCGACGTGCGCTGGGTCCCGTGCATCTGCGACGATGGCGCTCCGACGTGGTGGGGCCTCCGGGCCGACACGGCGCGCCGCGGGCCCGGCGGCGCATGGGCACTGCAACGGCCCCGGCTCACGGTGGCGACGCCGTGGCGGGTCGCGCCGCTGGAGATCCCGCTCCCCGACACGACGGCCTCCCCGGGCGGTGCATGGCGCCCGGATCTGCCGCGGCTGGGACGGGACGCGGTGGGCTGGCGCGCCGAGGCGGGCGCGCGTCGCGTGCGCGGAGGGTCGGCCGGGACGGTCGGCGCATGGTGGCGCGAGTCGAGGGGGGCGGGGCTGTCGGTGGGCCTCACCGGCGCCGATTCGCACTGGTTTCGGGCGGAGGGGGGCAGCCCCCTCCGCAACGCCTCCCCCGCACCGCGCGGCATCGCGCAGGGGGGGATGGGGGCCGCCGGGTCCGGCTGGACTGCGACGGCCGAGCTGGACGCGGTGTCCGACGCGGCGTGGGCGTCGGACATGGGCGAGGGCTGGAGTGCGCGCACCGTCCCGTGGCGGGAGAGCCGGGCGCTGCTGCGCCTCGGGCCGGCACGCGTCGGGGTCTCGTCCGCGGGGGGGGTGGACGCGCGGGTCATGCCCGCAGCCACATGGAGCTGGACCGGAGGCACCGCCCGCGCCGCGGCGTTCACGGCGTTGACCTCGACGGATGCGGAGGGGTTGGGTGTCCGGTCCGGCGCCCGGCTCACGTCCGACCTGGCGCCGCGGTGGCTGGATGTGCACGCCGACGCCGCCGTTGCCGTCCTGCCCGGGGACGTGTCGACGCACGCGGGTGTGCTGGAGGTCGCGGTGCCGGGCTGGTTCGCGACGCACGGCGCGCCGCTGCGCTGGGCGCTCGGGGGTCGGGTCACGCGCATGGGCGTCGACGGAGGGCCCGCGGATCCGCCCGGCTGGCGGGCCGGTCCGACCGTGCGGTTCGAGCGCGCGGGGCCGGGCTGGCAGGTGCGGGGGCGCGCCGCCCTCGACCGGGACGGGGCCGCGGGGCGCTGGCGGCCGGAGGCGCGCGCGTCCGTGCGCGGTCCTGCGCTGCACCTCGGCGGGCGCGTCGATGCCGTCGGCGCAGAGGGCCTCGTCGAGGTCACCGCCGGCCCGTGGCGCCTGCACATCGCCGCGGGGGACGGTGGGGCCTTGGTGCTTCCCGCCGACGAGGTGCTTCAGGAGGCGTGGGGTGCATGGTCCGGCGAGACGCGGCCTGTCCAGGGATGGGTCGCGGGCGGCGTGGGGGGCGGCGTGGGGCGCGTCTCGGTGCGGCTGGGCGTGCGTGCCGCGGGGCATGCGGCGTCTCCCGAGGCCGACGTCGCGTGGGACGACGGGTGCACGCGCCTCGGCGTGCGTGCCTGGTGGGACCCCTCGGCCGCATCGCCCGGGTTCGCCGTCCAGCTGGTGCCCTGGGCGCGCGCGCCCCGGTAGCTCAGGGGGTGCCCGCGCGCGCCGCGAGCTCGTCCACCGCGGCGCCGAGCGCGTCCTCCAGCGGGGCCTCCTCTGCCTCCGACAGCAGACGCCCGGTGCCGTGCGCGAGGGAGAAGACCATGTCGTCGGGATTTTCGCCCCGGGCCTCCCGCAACCAGGCCCGGCCCGGGTTGAGCCGCACCCATGGGGCCCCCGCGGCTTGCAGCGATTCGCCGAGGCCGTGCACGTGCGGGTGGTCGGGGTACGGCAACACGTGATCCTGCACGCTGGCCACGAGCAGGTACGGCAGCGCGGGGTGACGCGCCACGGCGTCGGCTGCGGCCTGCGATGCATCGCGCGCGGCCCACCAGCCTCGTGCCTCCTCGGCTGCGGCCACGTCCTGACGGCGCAGACCGGCCGCGTCCAGCGCCTCGACCAGCTCCGGCGCCAGCATGCGCCGACGCGTGAGGGGGTCGCGCACCCCGGCCAGGCGCACGTCGCCGTCGTCACAGCCGTCCGCGTCGCGATCGAAGCAGGGCTCGCCGTCGGGGCGCAGGGCCAGCGGCGTGTCGGGAAGCGCGCACGTGATGGCCCCGTCCGTCCCGCGCGCGCAGGTGTGCGGGACGTACAGCGGGTCCCGACGACCCCACTGCACGGTCGCGAAGCCCGGTGCGGCCGGGGTCTCCCACGCGACGACGCCGGCGAGGTCCGGGAGTGCCAGCGCGGGATCGGCGAGGGTCGCGAAGGCGAGGTTGCCCCCGTTGCTCGTGCCCACCAGCACGAGGGGGCCGTCCGCGTCGGGCACGCGCTCCCCGAGGCGGCATCCCTCGACGTCGGGCGTCTCGCCGGCGGCCCATCGCAGCACCGTCGCGAGGACGGCGCGTGCCACGGGACCGCGTCGATCGTCGACCCCGGCGGTGGCGGGGACGTCCCCGGGGGTGTCACCCCCGGGAAGGTCGAAGTGCACCACGGTGCGACCGCCCGCGGTCGCGACCGTCGCGTCCCCCTCGTCCAGCGCGGTTCCCTCGGCATCCCAGGCCCCGTGCACGACGACGGCGATCGTGCCGTTGACACCGTCGGTCCCCGGCAGGCGGACGCGTGCACGGACGGGGCCGTCGGGGCCGTCGAGCGACACCCACGCGGTCACGCCCGCTGGATTGCGCGGGTCCGGCGTCGTCGTCGTCGCGCACGTGCCCGTGTCGATCACGCCCGGTGTCGCCCCCGTACAGGCGAGGAGCCCGCCGAGCAGGAGCATCAGGGCCACGGGAACCCGTCGAACACGGCCGGGAGCGGCGCCTCGAGCTGGAGCGTCCCGCCCTCCCACGGAAGGGCCAGGCGCCAGGCGTGGAGGTGCAGCCGCGCCGCCGGCGCCCCGCCGTAGGGCGTGTCGCCGTCGATGGGGGCGCCGAGCGCGTCGAGGTGCGCGCGGATCTGGTGCGTGCGGCCCGTGCGCGGCGTGACGATCATCGCGCATCGCGCGCCGTCGCGACCGATCACCTGCCAATCGGTCGTGGCCGGACGGCCGCGGCCCACGCGGACGCGTCCACGCTGCCAGTCGCCGATGGGAAGGACGCAGCGGCCGGCGTCGGGCAGATGCACGCCCGGGCGCGGCGTCACCACGGCCGCGTAGACCTTGCGCGCCGCGCCCTCGGCGAACAGGGTTCCAGCGCGCGCGAGGCCCTCGTCGCTCGCACCGAGAACCAGCACGCCGCTCGTCTCCGCGTCCAGGCGATGCGCCGCCCGCAGGCCCGTCCGCGACTCCACGCTCGCTCCGCCGTTGCGCGGCGGCGTGACGGGAAGCCCCACGGGTTTGTCCACGACGCACAGGTGACGATCGCGGTAGAGGGGGGTGAACACCAGCCGCTCCGAGGGTCCATGCCTATCGCCCCGCTTCCCGCTCAGCACCTGCGCTGGCGCGTGCCCGAGGGTCTCTTCTCGTTCACGACCACGGAGGACATCACCCCCACGGACGCGTTCGTCGGCCAGGCCAACGCCCTGCTCGCGCTGCGCCGTGGCGTGGAGATGCAGAGCCCCGGGTTCAACGTGTTCGTGGCGGGGCTGCCCAGCACGGGGCGTCTCGGGGCCGTGGAGCGCATCGTGCGGGGCTTCGCGCCGCAGCGCCGCGGGGCGCGCGACTTCGCCTACGTGCGCAACTTCGTGGACCCGGCCCGTCCACGGCTCCTGGCACTGCCCCCGGGTCGCGCGGTGCCCTTCCGACGCGAGCTCATGCGGGTGGCGCTGGCACTCATCGAGGAGATCCCCCGGCTGCTGGCGCAGGGGGAGGTCCGACGCAAGCGCGACGCGGAGACGCACGACGCGGCGGCCACGTCCCACGCGGCGCTCCAGCGCCTTCGCGCCCACGCGCGGGAGAAGGGTTTTGTGGTCGGCGATGTGGGCGAGGGGGAGGACGTCGAGCCGGTCATCTTCTGGGTGGAGCCGTCCGAGGACGGCGTCGAGCGGGACGAATCCGAGGCGCCCGTCCACACCCGCGCCGAGCTGCAGGTCCTGGCGGGGGCGGGGGAGGTGACGCTGCCGCGTCCGCTCCCGGACGTGCTCGCGGACTTCGACGCGCTGGCGCAGGAGCTCGCCGAGGCGCAGGAGGCGTCGCGGCGCGCGCTGCTCGACACGGTGCGCGTCGTGGGCGAGGTCGAGGCGGAGGCCGTGCGTATCGGCACGGCCCCCATCTTCGCGCAGCTCGCCAAGCGCTGGCCGCGGGCGAGGCCGTGGCTCGCGGAGCTTCACGAGGCGCTGGTGGAATCGCCCGAGTGGCTCGACGGCGAGGGGGACCACGCGGAGCTGATCGCGAGCTTCACGGCGAACGTGGTGCACGTCGGCGCGCGCTCGCGGGCGGCGCCCGTGGTGCTCGCGGCGAACCCCACGTGGCAGAATCTCTACGGCGGCATCGAGGGGGCCGAGGCCGCGCCGGCCGACCACCGCGCCATCCGGACCGGGGCGCTGGCCGACGCGGACGGCGGGTTCCTGGTGCTCAACGCCAACGAGCTGATCCAGGAGCCGGCCACGTGGAAGGTGCTCAAGCGCGCCCTCATGTACGGCGAGACCGACATCCAGAACCCCGGGGATGCCGCGACGGGCGCGCCGGTGCTCCGGCCGGATCCGCTGCGCCTGGACGTCAAGGTCATCCTGGTCGGTGATTCGGACACCTACGCCGCGCTCTACTACGGGGACCCGGACTTCGGAAAGCTCTTCAAGATCAAGGCCGAGTTCGAGCCGGACGCGCCGATCACCTCCGACCTGCTCCATGGCTTCGCGTCGTTCGTGGCGCGCGTGGTGCGCCGCGAGTCTCTGCGTCCCCTCGATCGGGACGCCCTGTGCGCCGTGCTCGAGTGGGCCGTGCGCGAGGCCGGCCGTGGCGGCCGCATCAGCACCCACTTCGGGGGCGTGGCGGACCTGGTGCGCGAGAGTTCCTTCGAGGCCGTTGCGGTGGGTGCGCCCGTCGTCACGCGGGCGCACGTCGAGGCCGCGCGGACCTCGCGGCGTCGCCGCGACGACTACGCGGAGCGTCGCGTGCTCGAGATGGTCGACGCCGACGTGCTGCGCGTGGACGTGTCCGGCGCGCGGGTGGGCCAGGCCAACGCGCTGGTGGTGTACCACGTGGGCGGGCACGACTTCGGACGGCCCGTGCGGCTCACCGCTGCGGTGGGCGCGGGGCGGCGCGGCCTCGTGAGCATCGAGCGCGTGGCACGCCTGAGCGGACGGTCGCACGACAAGGGCGTGTCCATCGTCCAGGGGTTGCTGCTGGACCGGTTCGGGCGCGAGGGTCGCCTGACCTTCTCGGCCATGCTCGGGTTCGAGCAGTCCTACACGAAGGTGGACGGGGACAGCGCCACGATGGCGGAGACCCTGGTGCTGATGAGCGCCCTGGCGCAGCTTCCGCTGCGGCAGGACGTCGCGCTCACCGGATCCCTCGATCAGTTCGGCGAGGTGCAGGCGGTCGGCGGCGTGAACGAGAAGATCGAGGGCTTCTGGAAGGCGTGCCGGCTGCGCGGAGCCACGGGGACCCAGGGTGTGGTGATCCCGCAGGGCAACGTGGCGGACCTCTGCCTGGCGGAGGAGGTTCAGGCCGATTGCATCGCCGGTCGTTTCCACGTCTGGTCGGCACGCACGCTCGAGGAGGCCATGGAGCTTGCGTTCGGGCGGCCCGCGGGACGTCGCGAGGCGGATGGCGCCTGGACACCCGGCAGCGTGCACGCCGCCGTGAGCGCCGGCATCGCCGAGCTCCGGCGGCTCGTGCGCGGGATGCGCTGACGCCGCTCAGGGCCGGGGCGTTGCGGGCACGCCGCCGCGGTTGGCCCCGCCAGGGGCCTCGAGCGGCGCGCGTGGGGAGGACGCGTCCGCCGAAGGCGGCGCCGAGCCAGGCTCGGCGAGCGCCGGACCCTGCCCCCGAAGGTCGCCGCCCGGCGGCGGACGCGAGGGGGCGGCCCGAGCCCCCGCCCCACGCGCGGGACCGATGCGCCAGAGCGCCCAGGCGCCCACCAGCGTGCAGGCCCACGGGAACGCGCCGCCCCACGTGCGGTACGGCGTCTCGAACCGGGCCATCCGCACCGGCACGACGGTTGCCACGTCCGTGTAGGGCTTCGTCTCGTGACGGATGGCGCCGTGCGGTTCCACGACCATGCTGACGCCGGTGTAGGCGATCCGCAGCATGGGGCGGCCGAGCGAGACGGCGTTCACCGCCGCGAGCATGGCGTGCTGGTGGGGCGCGGCGGTGTCCCCGAACCACCCGTCGTTGGTGATGTTCACGAACAGGTCGACGTCGGCGAGGTCGCGCATGGCGCGCTCGAGGATGGCCTCGTAGCAGATGGGCGTGGAGAAGGTCCACCCGCCGCGCGTCAGGCGGAACGTCGTCGGCGTGGTCCCGGCGCGGAAGTTGCCGACCCCCTCGATGACGCCGCGCAGGTAGCTGAAGGGCCAGGGCAGGTACTCGCCGAACGGAAGCGGGACCATCTTGTCGTAGCGTCCGGAGATCGTGCCGTCCGCGTCGAAGAGGTAGGCCGAGTTGTAGCTGACGTGACGCTTCGGGTCCGCGGGGTCGGGCTCGCGCGTGCCACCGCCGACGAGGAAGGCGAAGCCGCCCGACGTCGTCATGTCGCCGAATCGCTTGGCGACGCGCGCGTCGGTGGGGTTGTAGTAGATGCTGCCCTCCGGCCAGGTGACGAGGTCGGGCGCCTGCTCCACCACGCGTGCCGTGAGCGCCTCCCAGGACCGCAGCACCGTCATGCCGCGATCCTGGATGCGGGTGACCATGCTGACGCCTTGCTGGAGGATCGCGGCGCGCAGGGTGGGGGCCGACGCGAGGGTGGCCTCCACGCGCTGGACCCGCCAGGCGCCGAAGGCCAGGTTCCCCACGAACAGCGCGGTGACGAGGGTCGCGGCGCGCCACGGCACGGGGACGCCCTCCCGCCGCGCGCGCACGACCTGCGCGGTCGTGGCGTTCACCAGGACCACGAGGAACGTCATGGAGGACACGCCGAACACGCTGACCAGCTGCCACACCCACGGCGTGCGGTACTGCGGGGCGGCGACGTAGTACGGGAACACCGCCGGGGTGACCCACTCGACGCCCGTCCACAGGGCGGCGAAGACGAAGGGCCACGCGGCACCGGTGTGGGCGCGCAGCGGTGCGGCGGCCATCCCGAGCAGCCCGTACGGCAGCCCCCACACGCCCGCGAACAGCGCCACGACGACGGCGGCGAGGGCCCAGGGAAGGTTGGAGAAGAGCGTGATGGTCTCGGCCAGCCAGGCGAAGTTGGCGAACACGAGCGCCACGCCGCAGGCGTACCCGAGGCGCGCGTCGGTGCGGCGGTCCCCGGTGAGCGCCAGCAGCAGCGGCACGAAGCCGAACCACTGGACCCACGCCTGGCCGACCGGCGGACTGGCCACCGCCACCAGGGCCCCCGACCCCAACGCGGCGACCCACCGCGCGATGCGCGTCGCGCGGGGCTCCTGCGACGGGATGCTGGGGCGGGGGACATCCCCCGCAACGCCCCCGTCCAGGTTCGGGGAGGCCGGGTCGGTGTTCATGGCGCGCGGTTATCGCGCGGGGGGGATGGCTGGGGCGGAAGGATTCGAACCTTCGGGTGGCGGAGTCAAAGTCCGCTGCCTTACCACTTGGCGACGCCCCAACGAGGCGGTCTTATCGTCCCGGACGCCTACACGGCCATGCGCTGCAGCTTGCCCGGGTCCTCGAGGATCCGGCCGGCGCCGAGCGCGACGCACCGGAGAGGATCGTCCGCGCGGGACACGGGAAGTCCCGTCGCGTCGCGCAGCACCTCGTCGAGCCCTGCCAGCAGCGATCCGCCCCCCGCGAGGACGATGCCCTGGTCCAGGATGTCGGCCGCCAGCTCCGGCGGGGTCTGCTCGAGCGTCTTCCGGATCGCCTCGGTCACCTGCGCCACGCACTCGGTCAGCGCATCGGCGGCGTCGTCGCTCGTGTACTCGAACTGGCGCGGCGAGCCCGTCGACACGTCGCGCCCCTTCACCGTCATGCTCCGCAGCTCCCGCAGGCGGCTGGCGCAGCCGACCTGGAGCTTGATCTCCTCGGCGGCGCGCTCCCCGACGACGCAGCCGAACTTGCGTCGGATCCCCGCGGCGATGGCCTCGTCCATGGCGTCGCCGGCCACGCGGATCGAGGTGGTGGCCGCCATGCCGCCCAGGCTCATCACGGCCACCTCCGTGGTGCCGCCGCCGATGTCCACGATCATCGAGCCCACCGGCTCCATGACGGGCAACTGCGCGCCGAGCGCCGCCGCGAGCGGCTCGGGCACGAGGAACACCTCGCGTGCGCCGGCCGAGCGGGCGCAGTCCTGCACGGCACGCTTGGCGACCTCGGTGATGCCGGAGGGCACCCCCACCACGACACGCGGTTGGGCCATGGCGCGCCGGCCCACGGCGGCGTCGATGAACGCGCGCAGCATCGTCTCCGTGCTCTCGAAGTCGGCGATCATGCCGTCCTTGAGCGGCCGCGAGGCGATGATGCTGCCGGGCGTGCGGCCGATCATGCGCTTGGCCTCCGCGCCGACCGCGAGGACGCGCCCCCCGGCGCTGGAGCCGGGCTTGACGATGGCGACGACGCTCGGCTCCTCGACGACGATCCCGCGCCCGCTCGCGTACACGAGCGTGTTCGCGGTTCCGAGATCGATCGCGACGTCGTTCTGGAGAAATCCGAGCGCGTTCCCGATCACGACGCGCGCCGTCTCACTGCGCGAGCTTGGCGACGTCGGCCTCGCCCTTCACGACGACCTTGCGGCCGAGCATGGTGGCGTAGGTCTCGGCGACCGCGTCGAGCGGCTGGTCGTCCTGCCGCAGCACGTGGCGCGCGCCGTCGGTGGTGGACACCGCGATCTCGTAGGGCAGGCCGCTGGCGTTCTTGTCGTACTCGACGGCGGCCACGTCCTCGAAGGATACCTGATCCACGGAGCGGCCGTCGGCCGTGGTGGTCACGAAGACGATGCGGCGCGTCTCCTGGTCGGCGTGGACGTTCAGCGCGCGGTGGCGATCGCGAAGGCTTCCGAACCCGACGCCGGCGACGAGCCCGGTCAGGGCGACCGCGCCGAGCAGCAGGGCCGCCGGCGAACGCCCACGGGTGGGCATCGCGCGAACGTCGTGGAAGCAGTGCTTGCAGAGGTTGGCAGCCTCGACGATGTCGCTGCTGCACCGGGGGCAGGTCTTCTGCACGGAACCCTCCGGCCCTCGTCTACGGGACCGGTCGCACGCCGTCAAGAGCCGCGACGCGTTCTGACCGGGACTTGACGAGCGTGTTCCGTTAGGCGCGGCCCCATGTCGCGTTCCCCCCTCGTGCTCCGTGCGCTCGTGGCACCGCTCGCGTTGCTGCCCGCCGTCCGCCTGTCCCTGCTCCAGCGGGGGCGGCCGCTCGTCACGTGCCGCCTCGACGGGCGGAGTCCGCTGCCGTCCGCGGAGTCGATCCGCGCGTTGGCCGACGCGCCCGTGGCGGGCCTGCACCTGCACGTGGTGGACATGCCCGCCGCCGGGTGGGCGACGCTGCAGGCGTTGCACGAGGCGATGCTGGCGGTGCGCGGCGCGGGCCGGATCGTGGTGGTCGAGCTGGAGACCGCCGGCAACGCCGCGGTGCTCCTGGCCTCGGCGGCCAGCCACGCGGTGTTGCGGCCCTGCGTGCATCTCCACCTGCTCGGCGTGGGGACCGTGCTTCCGTTCGGGGGGCCCGCGTTGGCACGGCTGGGGCTGAAGGTCGACGTCGTGGCGGCGGGTCCCTACAAGAGCCTGGGGGAGGCGTTCACGCGCCCCTACGCCTCTCCGGAGAACCGCGAGGCGATGCGCGCCGTGGTGGCCGGCCTGCAGGCGCTGCTGGAGGGCGGGATCGCGGTGGGGCGCGGCCTGACCCGCGAGGCCGTGCGCGCGGCGATGGACGCCGGGCCGTTGTCGCCCGAGGACGCCGTGGCGCGGGGGCTCGTCGATGCGCTCGCGTACCCCGACGAGGTCGAGGCGTGGATCGAGGCCCGTCTTGCGCGGACGCCGCGCCGCGTGGCGTTGGAGCGCTGGTGGGCGCGGAGGGCGGCGCGTGCGCGCGTCGCGGCGATGGTGGCGGGCATGCCGCGCGTGGCGGTGGTGCACCTCGAGGGCAACGTGGTGGACGGTGCCGGCGCCCCCGGGCGGCCGTCCATCGCGGCGGAGCCCGTGGTCGAGAAGCTCGACGCCCTGCGGGAAGACGACGGCTGCCGCGCGGTGGTGCTTCACGTGCGGTCCGGCGGCGGCAGCGCCACGGCCTCCGACCTGCTGTGGCGCGCCGTCGACCGCCTCGCGGCGAGCAAGACCGTCGTGGCCGTGTTCGGAGACGTGGCGGCGAGCGGCGGGTACTACCTGGCCGCGCCGGCCCACGCGATCCTCGCCCGTCCCGGGACGCTGACCGGAAGCATCGGCGTGGTGGGCGGAAAGCTCGTGTGGGGCGGGGCTGCCGAGAAGCTCGGGGTGCACCTCGAGTTGCTTCTCGGCACCGAGGCCGCAGGGTTCCTGCGATCCGAGCGTCCATTCACGACGCAGGAGCGGGAACGGTTCCGGGCGCAACTCCAGCACGGCTACCGCGCGTTCCTGGACCGCGTGGCGCGCGGCCGCAAGCGGCCGGTGGAGGCCATCGAGCCGCTCGCCGGCGGGCGCGTGTGGACCGGCGAGGATGCGCGTGCCTGCGGCCTGGTCGATGCATTCGGCGGCGTCGAGGACGGCATCGCGCGGGCGGTGGCGCTCGCGGGGCTGCCCGGCGCGCGCCGGGTGGACGTGCGGGTCGGTCCGCGCGGGAACGTCCTGCAGAAGCTCGTGCGACGGCTCGTGGCCGCCTGGGTGCCGCAGGCCGCGGGGGTGCCGTCGCTTGCGGAGATGCCGGCGCTCGCGGAGGCGCTCGGACTCGAAGGGCCGTGGGCCGTGTTCGCGCGCCACCCCGGCGTGCCGCTGGCGGTGTCGCCCGACGCGGAGGCGCTCGCGCGCGCCTGAGGGCCCGGGGGCGTTGCGGGGGGCGGGCGGAGCCCCCCGCCCCATGCATGCGAGGACTCAGTCGGGGACGGCATCGAAGGTGTAGCGGGAGAGGTCGGCGTAGGGCGGACCCTGCTCGTAGAGCAGCCGGTAGGTCTGCCACGTGGAGCTGACGCGCTTCACGTAGTGACGCGTCTCCCGGAACGGGATGCGCTCGACGTAGACGTCCAGCGGCACGTTCGGCGCGGCCGCGAGCCAGCGGTCGGCGTTGCCCTCCCCGGCGTTGTAGCCCGCGAGCGCCAGTGCGGAGTTGCCCTTGTACCGCGCGTGCAGGAGGTCGAGGTAGGACGCGCCGAGCTTCAGGTTGGTGCGCGGGTCCCACACCTGCGCGGGTCGCCACGGCATGCCGAGCCGCTTGGCGGTACGCGCCGCGGTGGCCGGCATGAGCTGGCTCAGGCCGCGCGCGCCGACGTGGGACTCGATCTTCGGGTTGAAGTTGCTCTCCTCACGGACGAGGGCGAGGAACACCCGCGGGTCCCAGGCGTACGGGGTGACGGCGCGCACGTCCTCCCAGTAGCGCTCGGGGTAGGCCTGCCGCAGGATTTTCCACGCGTTCGGGCCGAGGGTCTCCGGAGACTGGGTCTTCAACCAGGTGCGCAGACGGTCGTGGGACAGGAGAAACCGCCCCGCCTCCGTCTCGACGCGTCGAACGATGGCGTACTCCGACGGTTCCAGCGGGCCGGAGTCCTGGGATTCGAGCAGGCCGAGCGCGTCCCCGCGCAGGCCCAGGCGCACGAGCGCGAGGGCGTCCTTGACCGTGGGGTCCTCCAGCCACCGGGACCGCACGACCCATGGCGCGTCGGGCGGGTCCATGACCGGCCGCGCGAGCGCGGCGGCGCGCCCGGGGTCCAGCTCGCGCAGGCGCTGCGCGGCGAGCAGGCCGTACCAGTGCCACGGCGCCTCGCGCGCGACCTGTTCCAGCAGGCGCGCGCCCTCGGCCACGCGCGCTGCGTCCGGGTGCACTCGGCGCGTCGCATCGACGGAGGGCCACGCCCGCCATCGCCCGCTCCAGTAGCGGCTCGCCAGCACGTCCGTGGGGTTTCGCGCGAGCACCAGCTCCTGGCGGGCTCGGTCCGCCCAGCGGATCGCCTCCTCGGTGTCGCCGGCCAGCGCGGCGCCCCAGGCCAGCCGCCACGCGTTCTCCGCCGCGAGGTCGCCCTCGGGGTAGGCCTCGTAGCCGCGCGCCCACGCCTGCCGCGCCGCGCTGAGCTCGCCCGCCTCCTGCAGCGCGATTCCGCCGAGCGCGTAGCCGTCGTCGGCCATCGAATGGCGCGGGTAGAGCTCGGGAATGCGTCGATAGGCGCGTGCCGCGTCCGACCAGCGCTTCAGACGCTCATACGCCTTCCCCGCGAGGTACAGCGCCTTGGCGGCGCGGTCCTCGTCGCGCCCGCGGCACGCCGTCCCGAGTGGCTCCAGCACGGCCGCCGCGGCGGTGATGTTGTTGCGCTTGAACTGGGCGCGTCCCCACGCGAACCGCAGCACGCAGGCGTCGGGCGGCGCCGTCGCGAGCATCGGATCGAGCAGGCTGACGGCCGAGTCGTGGGCGCCACGCTCCTGCAGGGTGTCGCCGCGTGCCGCGCGGTCGTCCGGCGAGGGAGCGAACCCGGCCGTGCCGGCACGCTCCTCGGGCGCGTCGGGATAGCTTCGGTAGAGGCGTGCCTGGAGCGCGCGCTGCTCGGACGAGCCCGGCGGCGCCGCGCGCACCAGCGCCGAGACCGCGGCGGAGCTGCCCGGCGCGGGGTCGGGACGTGCCGCCAGCGCACGGTAGACCCGGAGCGCCTCCTCCGTGCGCCCGGCACCCTGGAACGCCCGTGCCCGCGCCAGCGCCGCGCGCACACCGAGCGGACCGTCCGCCGGAACGCCGTCCAGCACGCGTGCGGCCTCGTCGTGGCGTTGCGTGGCCAGCAGCACCTCGCCCTCCAGCAGCCGCACGGAGGTCTGCGGCGCGAGCGTGGCCTGGCGCGCGCGTGGCAGCAGCGGGAAGGCGTCGGGGGAGCGCCCCGCGTGGTGGAGCGCCCAGGCACGCACGAAGGCGTGATCGGCCGCGAGCGACGCGGGAACCCGGGCGTCCGGGACGGCGGCGAGTCCACGGACCGCAGCGTCCCAGTCGCGCGTGGACAGCGCCTCGACGAGCTCCGAGGCGTAGGGGAGGGCCATGGACAGGCTGGAATCACGCAGCCGCACGTGGTCGGCGGGCAGCGCGGCGTCCGCGGCGTGGGCGCGCGGGCCGGCGGTCTGCGCGAGGAGGAGTCCGAGCAGGAGGGCGAGGCGGTTCACGACGGGCCTCAATATACCGTGCACGCATGGTCGTGTGGGTCGCGCTCGCGTTCGCTGCCGCTCCCAGGGGTGGGGACCTGCCGCGGCATCCGGCGCTTCACGCGCGCCGCGCGGCGTCGGGGGCGGACGATCCCGCGGACGGCTTCGACATCGTCGATGCGGTCCTGGGCGTGCGTCTCGACCCGGCCCGGCAGCATGTGGACGGGCGCGCCACCTACGCCGTGGCGCGCGTCGCAGCGGGGGATCTGGTCCTGCACGCCGACGGCCCGGTGGTGACGGACCTGCGCGTGGACGGCGCGGTGGCGGTGTGGTCGCGCACCGGTGACGCGGTGCGTGTGCGCGACGTGCCCGACCACGCCACGGTGGACGTCGCCTGGACCGCGGACGGGCCCTGGCGGGAGGACGGGGGCCTCGTGTGGGGGGACGTCGTCTACAGCTTCCACGAACCGGACATGGCGCGGCGCTGGCTGGTCATCCACGACGTGCCGCGCGACAAGTTCCCGCTTCGCTGGGAGATCACGGTGCCTCAGGACCTCGTGGTCGCGGCCAACGGGATGCTCGCGTCGCAGGATGACGCCGCCCCGGGATGGCGCACCTGGCGCTGGCGCATCGAGGAACCGGTCCCCGCCTACCTCGCGGCCTTTCATGCGGGTCCGTACGTGGTACTCGGCGACCTCGGCACCGCCGAACTGCCGGTCATCGCGTGGGCCCTGCCCGGTTCGGAGATCGCGGCCCGGGCGACGTTCGGGCGCACCGCCGAGATGGTGACCGTATTCGAGCCGTGGTTCGGGCCGTATCCGTTCACCCACTACGGAACCGCGCTCGCAGACTTTCCCGGCGGCATGGAGCACACCACCGTCACGACGTTCTCCGCGGCGCTGGCGGGTCAACCCCTGGGGGAGCTGGTGCACGCGCACGAGCTTGCGCACCACTGGTGGGGCAACGACGTGACGCTCGCGGCGTGGGACGACATCTGGCTCAACGAGGGCTTCGCGAGCTACGCGGAGGCCCTCTGGCAGGAGCACCTGCACGGCCATGAGGGGCTCGTGTCGTACGTGCGTGGCTTCGCCCAGCGCTACCGCGCGTCCGTGCTGCTCGGGGACTCCTTCGCCGTGGTCGACCCCGACGATCTCTGGAGCGCCACGGTGTACGACAAGGGCGCCCTCGTCCTCCACGCGCTGCGCTACCGCCTCGGGGATGACGCCTTCGGCACGTTGCTGCGCCGTTGGGAGGCGGGCCATCGATACGACACCGCGGACACCGACGCGTTTCGCGCGCTTGCCGAGGACGTCGCGGGCGCCCCGTTGGACGATTTCCTCGTGCCGATGCTGTTCGAGGCGGGAGAGAGCGTGTGGACGCCGGGCTGGGGGGCGGCCGAGGGTCAAGGAGGCTGGACGCTGGCGTTGCAGGTCGCCCAGGATCGTCCGCATTGGTCGATGCCGCTGCCGGTTCGCGTCACGCTGGAGGATGGGTCCTCGGTGTCGTTGACGCTGCAGGTCGAGGGACCGGTGACCCGTGCGACCCGCTGTCTGCCGCGGCGCCCGGTGGCCGTGGCATGGGACCCCGACGCGTGGATGGCCGTCATGCCCCGCGCCGAGGCCCATGTGCTGACGCCCTGGGTCGATGCGTGCGCGCCCGCGGCGGAGGAGGGGACCGACGCCGCCGCGTCCCCCGGGCAGGAACGCGGGTGGGGCTGCGGCGTTCGGCCCGGCGCGTCGGGCCCCCTGGCGGCCACGGCACTGGGGTTTGCCGTGTGTCTCCTTCGTCGCGTGCCGGCGCTCCGGAACCGGCGACGGGCGCGTGGGGAAGCCTCGTGCGCGCCCCGCGGCGGCGTTCCGTGAGTCCCGCGGTCCTGATGGGGCTCGGCGCGTGCCTCGCCGTCGCGGCCAGCCTGCCCTCGGCATGGACGTACCCCCTCCGGCTGCTCGGGGTCACCGCGCACGAGCTCGCCCATGCGGCGATGGCGATCCTCACCGGGGGCGAGGTCGTGGAGCTCGTGGTGTCCTGGGACGAATCCGGCCACGCGCTCACGCGCGGAGGCGTGGCGTGGCTCGTGCTGAACGCCGGATACCTCGGGGCGCTGGGGCTCGGGCGCGGGCTCGTGGCGCTCGGCGAGGTGGTGCCGCGCGCCGCGCTCGCGGCCGTTGCGCTGGGTCTTCTCGCGGCGGCGTGGTGGAGTCCATGGTCGCTCGCGAAGGCCGTCCTGGCGGTCGCCGCGGGGGCATCCGCGTGGGGCGTGGCGCGCGTCGGCCGGCCTGTGGCCGGAACCATCGCCCAGGCGCTCGGGTTGTTCGTCGCCTGTCACGCCGTGGGTGACGCCGTGTCGGATTTCGGTCGCGGAGACGCGGCGCTCCTCGCGGCCCGGTCCGGGGTGCCGGCGTCCGTGTGGAGCCTCATCTGGGTCACGGTGGGCGTGTGCGTACTCGCGGGATGGGCACGGTCCGCGCACCGTCACGTTCGCATGGGAGACGCACCATGAACGGGGTGGGTTGGTGGTTGTCCGGCATCCTCGCGTGCAGCGATGCGTCGTCGGGACGGCCGGCAGAAACGGGTGTCGAGGGCCCGCGGACCGAGACGGAGTTCGTGGCCGGGGCCGCCTGTGCCGCGCCGCCCGTCGAACCCGCGCGGTGGACGCTGCGCGACCCCGGGTCGTCCTGGCGCGATCAGCCTCCCGGCGGATACGGCGACCTCGGGGGATGGGGCCTCGCGGTGGATGACTTCGACGGGGACGGTCACCTCGACGTGTTCCTTCCCCATCACGGCGGCATGCAGCTGTTCCTCGGGGACGGACGGGGTGTGCTCCGCGCAGCGCACGACCGGCTCCCGGAGCTCGTCGGCGATCACGTCGGCGCGACGTCCGCCGATGTGGACGCGGACGGCGACGCCGACCTGCTGGTGGCCGTCCGGGGGGGCGCGAACCTGGTGCTGACGTGGACGGGGGAGCGGTTCACCCTCGCCAACGGTGCGCACGAGACGTGGGGCACCGAGGAGACCGCCACCACGCGCCATCTGGCCGTGGCCGACGTGGATGACGACGGCGTGCTGGATGCCTTCGCGACGCGGTTCTACAGCCATGACTCGCAGACGGGCGAGGATGTCCTGGGCCGGCACGAACTCTTCCGTGGGCTGGGCGACGGCCGCTTCCGAGCCATCGCAGGCTGGTTTCCGGAGGAGGAGCGCTTCACGCCGGCGAACACGTCCGGCTTCGTCGACGTGAACCTGGATGGGCGTGCCGAGCTGTTCGTGGTCAACGACAAGCCGCAGCGGTTCACGTCGCGCGTCTTCGCCCGCGATGCCGGCGGACCGTACGCGGCGCTCCCCGAATCGGTGGGGTTGCATGCGCGCGTGCAGGGCATGGGGCTTGCCGAGGGGGATTGGGACGCCGATGGCGACTTCGATTACGCGCTCTCCGGATGGGGTGACGTGGCGTTGCTGGTCCAGGAGGGGGACACCTGGGTGGACGCCGCACGGGCGCATGGGGTCACCAAGCGCGACGACGCCCCGGTCGGCTGGGGTCTCGACTTCGTGGATCTCGACGTGGACGGGCATCCCGAGCTGCTGTTGGCCAACGGCCCGGAGTACGCGGGCGACGGCATGACCATCGGCGCGGGGACTCCCAACCCGGTTGCCCAGCCATGGACGGTGTTTCGACGACCCGGGGCGGAGCGAGCGGACGAGGTGGCTGAGGCGTGGGGGTTCGTGGGTGCGGGCAACCGTCGCGGCTTCGTGGCCGCCGATCTCGACGAGGATGGCGTCCCGGAAGTCATCGCGCGGAACCTGCTCGGCCGGGCGGAGGTGTGGGGCCGCCCCTGCACGGGGCGTGGATGGCTCGACGTGCGGTTGGACATGCCGGGACGCCCCAACCATCGCGCCATCGGCGCCAATGTGCGCGTGGTCACGCGCGACGGTGCACAGGTGCGCGGCATCCGGGCCGGGACGGCCACGATCGCCAGCGGCGAGCCACCGCGGGCCTGGTTTGGCCTCGGGGACGGCCAGGACGCGCACACGGTCGACGTCGTGTGGCCCGACGGGGTGACGACGTCGCACGAGGGGCCGTGGCGGGATGGGTTGCTCGTGGTCCGACGGATGCCGTAGGCCGGGTCCGCGCCCGGTGACTACGTCCGGACGCGGAGGGACTCATGGACTGGATTGTCGCCATCCTCGTGGGAGCATTCGTCGGCTGGCTTGCCAGCGTCATCATGCGTACACGCTCGGAGCAGGGACCGTTGCTCGATGTCGTGGTCGGGATCGTCGGTGCCGCGCTGGGACGAGGGGTCTTCGGCACCTTGCTCGGCATCGACAGCGCGTCGTCGGCGGGCACCTTCTCGGTCGTCGGCGTGGCGTGGGGCTTGCTCGGCGCCGTGCTTCTGGTCGCGTTGCTGCGCGCGCTGAACGTGTTCCGGCCGGCCTGAAGGCCTCAGCGCAACAGGCGATCGGCCCAGCTCTCCAGCTCGGCGGCCTCTGCGCTCTCCGCGCCCTGCGCCCGCTCTGCCCGGGCGAGGAACAGCTCCGCCTCTTCCCGCTCGAGGGAGCCTTCCACGAGGGAATCACGCAGCGTCCGTACGCGTGTCACGAGGGATGCCAGCCGCGTCCCGCCGCGTCGTGCGGCACCCGGACGGGACAGTGCCTCGGACTCCGCGCGAAGCCGTTCCAGATCCGCGCGCGCCATGGTGTTCGGGGCCTCGATCCGGATGGCCTCCCGCGAGCCGCTCCGGGTGTCGACGGCACTCACGTGCACGATGCCGCTCGTGTCGACGCCGAAACTCACCTCGATGCGGGCGCTGCCCTTCGGGCCGGGCGCGATCCCCGTCAGCTCGAACTCGCCGAGGCTTGTGTTGTCGGAGGCGTGCGCGCTCTCGCCCTGGAGCACGTGGATGCGCACCGTGGACTGGTTGTCGGCGGCGGTGGTGACGGTCTGCACGCGTTGCGCGGGAAGGACGGCGTTCTTTGCGATGAGTCGCGCGAAGCGACCCCCCGACACTTCGACGCCGAGCGAGAAGCTCGTGACGTCCACCAGCGTGACGGAGCCGCCCTCCCCCGCGAGGGTGCCTGCGTGCAGGGCCGCTCCCATGGCGACAGCCTCGTCGGGATGGATGCCGAGGTCGATGTTGCGGCCGAAGAAACCGCCCACCGCCGCGCGCACGCGCGGAATCCGCGAGGTGCCACCGACCATGGCGACGTCGTCGATGGCGTCCCGGGAGAGCCCCGCCTCGCGGAGCACCTGCTCGCACTCGGTGAGGGTGCGCGCGACGAACGGCTCGAGGAGCGTCTCGAGTTGGCGTCGGGTCAGCGCGACCTCGAAGTGGTAGGGCTTCTCCTGGCTGCCCGCGAGGAAGGGAAGACGCACGTGCGTCTCGGTGGCGGTGGACAGATCGATCTTCGCGGCCTCCGCCGCCTCGCGCAGCCGCTGCCCCGCCACGGGATCCCCGGACAGATCGACGCCGTCTCGGAGGGCGGCGTCGAGGAAGTGGCGCTCCACCACGGCGTCGATGTCGTTGCCACCCAGCGTGTTGTCGCCGCGGGTGGCACGCACCTCCGCGACGTCGCCTTCGATGCGGACGACGGAGACGTCGAACGTGCCGCCTCCGAAGTCGTACACGACGATGGTCGCGTTCCGACGGCGCCCGGCGAGCCACGCGAGGGCCGCCGCGGTGGGCTCGTTGAGGATGCGTGCCACGGTGAGGCCCGCGATCGCCGCGGCGTCCCGGGTGGCCTGGCGCTGACGGTCGTTGAAATGGGCGGGGACGGTGATCACGGCCTCGGTGACGGCGGTGCCCAGGTCACTCTCGGCGGCCTGGCGCACACGTTGCAGCACGGCCGCCGAGATCTCGGCGGGGCTGTAGATGCGGTCATCGACGCGGAAGCCGCACACGCCGTCGCGCGTGGGAACGACCTCGTAGCGGACGAGCGCGATGTCCTCCGCGGCGTCCTTGTGCAGGCGGCCGATGAACCGCTTGGCCGAGTGGATCGTGCGATCCGGCTGGACGACGCGCATGCGCCGCGCGACGTCCCCCACCGCGCGCTCGCCGGACCGCGTGAAGGCGACCACCGACGGCAGCAGGCGGCCGCCCTCGAGCGTGGGAAGGATCCGCGCCTCGCCGCGCTCGTACACCGCACAGACGGTGTTCGTGGTGCCGAGGTCGATGCCGAGGATCATGCGAAGGTCCAGAATGCGCCCCATGTACGGGACGCGGGCGGACCCGTCAACCACGGCGCGTCAGCGACCGTTGCGCCGCGGTGGCCACGCTGCCCCGGGCGGGACTCGAACCCGCACTCCCCTCCCGGGGAAGGGGATTTTAAGTCCCCCGTGGCTGCCGTTTCACCACCGGGGCAGCGCGTGGCCTGTATCGCGCCGCGTGGGGCGATGCGGGGTCATGGCACCAGTGCCCGCAATTGGGCCGCCGTCGCCACCCCCTCGATGCGTGCCCTCTCCGTGCCGTCGGGGCTCCACGCCACGGTGAGCGGAAGCGCGGAGGACCAGCCCGGCACGAGCGCGCGGAGGGCCGGACCGGCCTCGTGCTCGGGCAGGTGGACCACGTCCAGGCGGAGGTCCCGGGCTGCGAGCCACGGCCCGATGGCGGACGCGTCCGAGGCGGGGTCGACACTCACGACCAGGACGCGAAGCCCGGTGTCCCGCATGAGGTCCCGGAGCATGGGCAGCTCGGCCTCGCACGGGGCGCACCACGTGGCGAACACGTGCATCACGCCGACCTCGTGGGCCTTCACCGCGAAGGAAGCGCCGTCGATCCGCGGGACCGTCGTGCCGGCGCCGGCATCCCCCGTGCGGCTCGGCCAGCGGGCGCGCACGGCCTCGTTCTCGAGCGCCCACCCGCGCGCGGCGGGCAGGGCGGGCACCCCCTGATCCGTGTCGGGAAGGGCGTTGGCGCGATCGCGTTGCCAGCGCAGGTACGCGGGGGCCGCTGCCACGGCCGAGTCGAACGGGGTGCGTGCGGCGGCGCGCTCGAGCGGGTTGGTCTCGAGCATCATGGCACGCGCCCTCAGCCACGCGCGGGCTCCTGGCAGCGGGTCCCAGGGGGTGAGCGCCGCGTCGTCCGCAGCACCCTGCGGCAGTGAGTCGAGACGTGCGAGCAGCAGCCGCACGGGCCGGAGGGCGGCGATCCCGCCCGGTCCCCGCGATGCCGCGAGATCGAGGGCGTTTGCCGCCGTCCACGCCATGCACGCCGCCAACGACGGGTCCAGCGTCTCCACGGCACGCGCGGTCACGACGCCACCGTCAGCCTGCACGCGCTGGGCGAAGGCCGGCACGCTCCACAGGCAGCGCCAGCCGAGCTCCTCTCCGGTCTCGAGGTGCACACGCGCCTCGTCCGGATGGAGCATCGCCCGGATCCAGGCCGCGTGGGACAGCCGGGCCAGCACCTCCGGGTCCCGGGCGCGCCGCGCGAGGAGGAGCGTCCACGCTGCGGTCGCATCCTCGAAGGCCTGCGGATCCCGTCCGCGGTCGAGAAAGCGCGCGTCGGCAGACGCCAGCGCGAGCGCGTGGGGGTCCGCCGCGGTGCGCCGCGACCGCTGGCAGCCGCCGACGAGCGCCAGGCACACCACAAACGCCAGAAACCCCCAGGGTCGCCGGGGGTTTCGGAGGTCACGCCGGGGCGTGCGGGGGAGGCGTTGCGGAGGGGGCGCAGCGCCCCTCCGCCCCATGGAGCCCAGGATCAGGGCGTACCGCCGCCGATGTTGCCCTTGAGGATCGGCTTGCGGGAGGCGCGGCGCGCGGCCTTCCGGCGGCGCTTCTCGGCCAGGCGCTGCTTGAGGCGGCGCTTCTCGCCGGGCTTGAGGTAGAAGCTGTTCTTCTTGATGTCCTTGCGGATTCCCTCGCGCTCGACCTTGCGGCGGAAGCGGCGGAGGGCCTTCTCGAAGGGCTCGTTCTCGCGGACGGTGACGATGACCAAGGCTGGCTCCAGAGTTTGGCGGGCCGGAGTAATGCGTGCCCGGGTGGCGTGCAAGCCCTCGACGCGCTCAGAAGGTCGCGCCGAAGCTGCCGCCCATGTAGAGCAGGTTGTGGAAGCCGCCCTCGATGCGAAGGACGGCCTTGTCGCCGATGCGGAACCGCGGGCCGACGTTGATGTCCACGATCGGAATGGCGGCCGGAATGGTGACGGCACCGTCGTTGCCACAGTTGTCCTTGCGGACGTGGGCCTGATCGAGCTTGCCGCAGTCCGCGTCGAGGTTGTTGCGCACGACGGCGTTGTCGGGCTCACCGACCTGCCACTGGATCAGCTCGCCCGTGCGGAAACCCACGCCGAGGCCAGCGCCCGTGGTGAGGTCGAGCCACGGCGTGATGGGGATGGACGCGCTGTAGTTCATCCCGAGCGCGACCAGCCCGAACCCCTCCGGCTGGATCCAGCTGCCGTCGTCGATCTTCGGCTCCTCGCGATCGTCCCACATGCCGGGCTGGAGGGTGGGCTTGATCCACTCGAGGTAGAAGATTCCATCGTCGTTGCCGTTGCTGAGCACGTACTCGACGCCGAGGGCGTAGGCGGCCACCTTGGGGCGGTCCGTGACGGTGCCCGCGTCGCCGGACTCGAACCAGATGTCCAGGACGGAATCGGGCATCGTGAGGTAGCGCGTGCGCACGTTGACCTCGTGCCGCAGCGGGCTGCGCGCGCCGAACTCGGGGTCCAGCTCGTCGATCTGCGGCTGCGCCGCGGGGAGCGCGTCAGCAGGGGAGGCGTGGGCGAGGTGCGCGAGGAGGAGGAGCGTCATGGTGCCATCCGTTAGCGGGTTGCGTGCGCGCATCCTTGCCAGCCCGTGCCGAACTGTCAACGGTTTCGCGTCGCGGTCCGCGCCGTCGCGTCGGGAGGGTGGCATCCGCGTGGGGTGCCGGGTGCGTGCTCGTGTGCCTTGCGGCGTGCGGGGCGCACCTCGGTCGGCCGCCGGTCGCCCTGCGGGTCGCGCGTGTGGAGGTGGTGGCGCGCGCCGCGGAGCCGGGGCTGCCGGCCGCGCTCGAGTCCGCGGTTCGGCGTGCCCTGGTGGAGCGCGGGGCGTGGGGCGAGGACGGATCCGCGCTCGTGCTGGAGGTGGTGCAGGCCGGGTGGGGCGACTGGGTCACCGGCGGGACGGCCCCGACGCGCGAGGTGGTTCTCATCGTCCGCGCACGTGGCACGGGCGGAACGGACGACGTGACCGTGCGGCGCGTCGTGCCCGTCGGGGTGTCGTCGGCGGAGGGTGCCGCCGTGCGCGCGGAGGCGCTGGCGCGACTCGCGGCGGAGGCCGCCGAGGTCCTGGTCGCGCGCGGGTCGGTCCCACCCGGATAGGGGGGATGCATGAGTGGTACGGCGACGCTGCGCGAGGGGACCGGTTCGCCGGCGGACGTCATCCTCGCCGTGGGGGGCGTCGGCGTGCTGGCACGGGACGCGGAGGCCGCCGTGCGCGCGCAGGTGCTCGAGGGGCCGTTCGCGTCCCTCAACCACGCGGTGTTCACCGCCGGGGAGGAGGCGGCGCTGGGATTTCGCGAGGCTGCGCGGACGCAACCGATGATGGCAGCGCGCCGGTTGATCGAGATCCGGCAGGTGCAGGAGGCGAACGCGGCGCTGCTCGACGCCATCCTCGCGTACGTGCAGGCGCCGTGCCCCACGGCCGTGCTGCTCCTGTGCGGGGAACGTCTCCCGGCGGCGACGGGCGGTGTGGACAGGGGCGCGCGGATCCGCAACGCGGTGAAGAAGACCGGCATGGTGCTGGACCTGGACGGGGAGGGGACGGACCCGCGCGCCTTCGCCGCGGAGCGTGCGCGGGCGCTCGGTGTCTCGGTGGAGCGCGCCGCCCTGGCCTCCCTCGTGGAGGTGAGCGGCGGCGATCTCGGCGCCTTGGCGGCCGACGTGGAGACCTGCGCGCAGTACGCCGGTCCGGGAGGCACGATCGACGCGGCGGCGGTCGCGGCCGTGTGTCCGTGGGTCGCCGAGGCGAGCGTTTGGGCGCTGACCGACGCGATCGTGGGGCGCGACGCGGACGCGGCGCTCGCATCGCTCCACCGGTTGCTGGAGGACGGCGAGGCACCGCACAAGATTCTGGGCAGCATCGCCTGGCAGCTCCGTCAGACCCTGCTGGTCCAGGATGCTCTCCGCCGCGGCATTCCGGAGCGGGAGGCCGGGATCCGCATGCCGCCCGGGAAGGTCCGGGCCATCCGGGACGCGGTGCAGGCGCGCCCGCAGTCCCCCTCGCAGGTGCTCGAGGCCCTCGCGCGGGTGAACCACCGCATGAACTCCAGCCGTGCCGGGGACCGCCGTCAGGTGGAGGCCTTCGTGTTGCAGCTGCTGTCGGACGGGTGAGCCGTCTCAGGAGCCGAGGCGCGTCGCGGCGCCCGGGCTGGCATCGAGGATGCCGCGTGGACCGAAGGCGATCCATTCTGCGTCACCGAGTGCCCGCAGGACCCGGGTCTCGGAGCCGTCCACCGCGCGCTCGAGCACCGCCGCGCCCCGCGCGGGCGTGAGGGACGTCCCGTCCTCCACGTCGAGCTGGATGCCGGGGTGCGGGGAGTCGTGCGCGCCGAGAAGGCCCTGCGCGTGGAGGTCGACGTAGACGAGCGACGCTCCGGTCTCGGCAGGCATCCGCAGTGCCGCCAGGCGTCCGCCGCTCAGTCCCCAGAGCCGCTCCGGCATCGTCTCGAACTGGAGGACGTCGCGGGGTGCCACCTGCGGCAATGCGCCGTGCCGGGAGACGCGCGGGTCCCCGCCACTCCCGCCGCCGCTGCCGGCCTGCGTGAGGTCGTAGTGCGACAACACCCGGTCGTCGTCGACGACGAGCAGGTCCGGCCGTCGGTTCACGAACGCGAGCAGGCGCGTGGGGGTCTCGGCACCGGGCAGCAGCTCCGCGAGCCCCTCGCGTCCGGTGCGCGGGTCCAGGATCTTGATCGCCCCGCGCGGGGTGACGGCCGCCAGCCAGGTGCCTCCGTGCGAGAGGGCCATGGCGGTCGGC
The DNA here is from genome assembly GCA_039800105.1 of Pseudomonadota bacterium. Taxonomy (GTDB): domain Bacteria; phylum Myxococcota_A; class UBA796; order UBA796; family SXON01; genus CAMAXZ01. Next base: position 39,114 of record JBDLRI010000117.1, on the reverse strand, counting down.
CACGGCAGCTCGAAGGCGGTGTTGCGGGCGAGGTCCCACCACCGCAGGCCGCCGCCGCGGAGCAGGCAGGCCACCACGTTGCCGCCCACCGCGACATCGAGCGGATCCTCGCTGCCGGGACCGCCCTCGAACAGCACCTGCCCCTTCGCGGCGTCCACCACGGCCAGCGGAGCCTCCCTCCGGCCCGCGACGACGTACTGCCCGTCCCTGTCGACGTGAAGCACCGACACGGCCTGGCCGAGTTCCCTGCGCCACGTGCGGCGGTTTCGGCTCCATGCCACCACGAGGTTGCCATGGGCCACGGCGCGGACGGGTCCGAAGCCCGCGACCGCGGTCACGGGACCTGCGTCGCTGACGCCGGTCTGTCCGTCGTGGAAGGTTCCGTCGGCGCCGCCCACCTTCCAGCCCTCCTGGTCCCACACCACGGCGCCGGTGGTGGCCGGGGCGCCGTGGCGTCCGCTGCCCACGGGCTGCAGCTCGGGGACGGAGAACACGTGCACGGACCGCTGGCTCACCGCAGCGATCTCCGCGCCGTCGGGGCGTTGGGCGATGCCCAGCAGCCCGGACCCGCCCCGTGCCGCGAAGCTGTGCACGAGCACGCCGTCGAGCACGCGCAGCACGGAGATGCCGCTCGCACCCGCGGCCACGACATGCGTGCCGTCGAGCGAGAAGCACACGTGCTCCGCCGGTGCCTGCAGCCGGTCCATCGGCAGGGCCTGGTTGCTCAGGAGGTCCACGAGGCGCGGCTGACCCTGCGCGTCGAGGCACAGGACGCGCATGCCGCGGTCGTCGAAGTCCACCCCCGTGCCGCCGAATCCCTGCCAGGCGTACTGGCGCTCGCCGCGCGTGAGGTCCCAGATCCGCAGAAGCCCGTCCGCCGCGATGCTCGCGAGCCGCGCGCCCTCGGGACTCACCGCGACGCCGCCCATCGCGCGCACCCGCCCACGCTCGCCGCTGCGCTCCTCGCGAAACACCTCGTGCCCGTCGGACAGGCGCAGCACCGCGACCGCGCCGCCGTCGGTGCCGAGGCCGAGCAGCGCCCCGCCGCGCGCGAAGGCGAGCGCGCGCACCGGAGCGTTCTCCTGCAGCGTGAACGCGGGCTGGCTCTCGCCGCCGCGCGTGACCCGCACGATCCCGGTCTCGTCCGCCGATGCACGGGCGCCGCTCCACGGATCGTAGGCGGCCGCGGTGATCGGCGCGTCGTGGGAGATGGGCAGGAAGCGCTCGACGAGCCCGGTCATGGTGCGGACGTCCTAGCGTCCGGGGCGCGTTCGCGCGACTTCGTGCTGGCCAGGGCGGCGACGCCGATACCGAGCACGTAGAGCGCCATCAGGGGTCCTGCCATGAGCAGCTGCGACAGCGCGTCGGGAGACGGGGTCAGCACCGCCGCGACGATGAAGATGGCGACGACGGCGTAGCGGAAGCCGCGCAGGAGGTCGCGCGCGTCCACCATTCCCAGCCGTGCGAGGACGAAGACGACGACGGGGAGTTGGAACGCCAGGCCGAAGCTCAGCAGCATGGTGATCGCCATGCCGAGGTAGGCGTCGATGCTCAGCACCGCCTGCACGCCCTCGCCGTTCATGGCGAGGAAGAAGGGGAAGCCGACCTCGAAGATCGCGACGTAGCAGAAGGCGCAGCCCAGCAGGAACAGGAGGGTCGACGCGAGGGTCAGCGGGACGACGGTGCGGCGCTCGTGGGCATGCAGCCCGGGACGCACGAAACCCCACACCTGGCTGGCCACGACGGGGGTCGCCAGCAACGCCGCCACGAGGCCGGCGACCTTCATCTGCACCATGAACCCCTCGGTGGCGGAGATCACCGCGAGGGTGCCGCTCCCGTGGGCGCGCAACGCCGCGTTCATCGGGGCCGCGAGGAAGTCGAAGGCGCGATCCGACACCCCGAACCCGACCACGAGCGCGGGCAGCAACGCGCCGGCGCACACGAACAGCCTGCGGCGGGCCTCGCGCAGGTGCTCGAGCAGCGGCATGGTCCCGTCGTCCTGGATCACGCGGACGCCTCCGGGTCGACCGATGCTGGGGCGGAGGGGGGTGCACCCCCCTCCGCAACGCCTCCCCCGCGCTCCGCGGCGGGCGGGTGGATCGGCATGCGTCGGGGGGCCGCGTCGGGGGGCAGGCGCGGATCGGGCGCGATCGTCCGGTCGTCGTCGCCCGCGGGCGGCATCGCCGGTCCGAGGGGCGCGTCCCCGCCGGCCGCGTCACGGGCACGCTGGGCGGCCTCCCGGCGACGCCGGACGTCCTCCATGCGCTGCTCGTTCTCGACCCGCGCGACCTCCGCGTTGAACGCACGGCGAAGGTCGTCGCTCGCGCGTCGCATCTTCGCGTAGCCGCGGCCGGCCATCCGAAACAGCGCGGGCAGGTCGTCGGGCGGGAAGAACAGGACCACCAGGACGGCGATCACCAGCATCTCCTGCAGCCCGATGTCGAACAACGCGCACTCCGTGGCCGTCGGTCGGGACGGCGCCACCGGGATCCCTAGCGTGCCACGGCGGAGTCGGCCCCCGCGTGGCCGCGCGTGTTACGCCCCTCCGCGGTGCGAGGGCGCCCATGTGCCGCTTGTTCGGGTTCCGCAGTGCCGTGCTTTCGCGGGCGCATCGCTCCCTCATCGAGGCGGAGAACGCGCTGGCGGTGCAGGCGAGGGTCCACCCCGACGGCTGGGGCATCGGGTGGTTCCACGGGGACGAGGCGTACCTCCTGAAGTCGGCGGCCGGCGCCGAGGACTGCGAGGACTTCCGGCGCGCGTCCGAACGCCTCGCGAGCCACACGCTCGTCGTCCACGTGCGTCGCGCGACGGTCGGTGCGGTGGACCCGCGCAACGTGCATCCCTTTCGCCATGGGCGATGGGTGTTCGCCCACAACGGAACGCTTCACGGCTTCGACACGCTCGGGCCGGCGCTGGCGCGCGAGACGCCGGACGCGCTTCGGGCGCAGGTGCTCGGTGACACGGACACCGAGGCCCTCTTCGCGTGGTTGCTGGGTCGCCTCCAGGCAGCCGGCATGGACCCCCTCGGGATCGCGACGGTGGACGCCGTGGCGCTCTCCGACGTGCTGCGCGAGTCGCTCGCCGCGTTGTTCGCGCTGAGTGCCCGCCACGGCCTGGAGCGGCCGATCGTGAACTTCCTGCTCACGAACGGTCGTGTGTTCGTGGCGAACCGTGCCGGTCGCGAACTGTACCTCGCGAGCCAGAAGCGCCGGTGCCGCGACGCGTCGACGTGCGCCGCCGAGAAGATCTGCCTCGCGCCCACCCGCGCGGACGACCGCGTGAACCACCTGCTCGTCGCGAGCGAGCCGATCGGCGACGAGGACGTGTGGGAGCCGATCCCCGACAACACGATGGTCGCGCTCACGGAGGGCTTCCGCCTGCACGTGTCGGCGGGGGCGCCGGCGCCCTGACCCCTCAGCGCAGCAGGCGGGCCCCGTCGAGCCGCCGCGCGGCCCAGGCATCGAGCGCGCCCGCGTGGGCCGCGTCGGTGATGGCCCGCACGAGCCAGGTGTCATCGCCGTTCTCGACCACGAGCACGCGCTCGGGGTTGGCGGCGGCGCCCTCCCCGGTGCGGCTGCAGTCGGCGGACCACGCGTCGTGGCCCGCGAAACGGACCCGCCGCGGAACGGCGCCGGCGCAGCCTTCGCTGGACAGGGCCGCGGCGATGCCCTCGGCGTCCTTGCCTGCATAGGCGGCGGTCGCGCGCGGCAGGCGCGCCAGGATGAGTCCGGCGCGCGCGGGCGCGTCCAGCAGCGCGACGGCGGGGATCGGCCCTGCGATCGTGCCGATCGGCAGGTCGGCCGCGCCCGGCAGCGCGATGCCGAGCTCCGCGAGGGTCAGCGGCGCGCGCGCGTGGACCTGCGCCGGCGCAAGCGTCGAGGTGCGCGCCACGTGATCGGCGCGGGCGTCGAGCGCCGCCGGGCTCGCGAGCACCGTCACCGCGTACAGGTAGCCGTCGTGGAGGAACACCCACGCGCAGGCCGCGCGTCCCGACGCGTCGAAGCGCACCCGCACCGCATCGACCCCGCCGAAGCGCGCGGGCACGGCCGGCTCCACGCGCGAGGCCCCCATGGCGTTCGCGATCATCTGCGCGGCCGCGCTGAGCGAGACCGGCAGCGCCGCGCCCGAGCCGTCGCCGCGCCGCTCCACGCTCCACGTCGTGCCGTCCGCGGAGTCCCGCCACAGCAGCGAGGTGCTCGACGCCCCCGCCGACTCGGCGCGGGTGGGCAGATCGAGCCGCACGCCGAACGCCGGGACCTCCACGGCCGCGGCCAGCCCGACGCACGCCAGCGCGAGCGTGATCATGCGCGGGCGTCGTGGCGGGGGGCGTTGCGGGGGGGCCGCGCCCCCCCGCCCCAGGACCAGCCCTCAGACATCGAGGGACTCGATCTCGCCGGCGCGATCCATGATCTCCCGGAAGCGCGGTGCGGCGTCGCGGCCCATCAGGTCGGCGATGGTCTGCTCGGTGACCGCCCGCTCTCCGTCGGGGATGCGGACGCGCAGCAGGCGGCGCTTGTGCGGGTCGAGCGTCGTTTCGTAGAGGGTCTTCGGCGGCATCTCCCCGAGGCCCTTGAAGCGCGTGATCTCCGGGCTCGCGCGCGAGGGGAGACGCTTGAGGATCCGGTCGCGCGCCACCTCGTCGCTGGCCCAGTGGGTCTGCTGGCCCACGTCGATGCGGAAGAGCGGCGGCTGCGCGAGGTAGAGGTTGCCCCCGTCGATGAGCTGCGGCAGGAAGCGGTAGAAGAACGTCAGCAGCAGCGTGGTGATGTGGTGGCCGTCGCTGTCGGCGTCCATCAGCAGGATCACGCGGCCATAGCGGAGGCGCGAGGCGTCGTAGTCCTTGCCGATGCCCGTGCCGAGGGCGCTGACGATGTTGTTGAGCTCCTGGTTCTCGAGCACCTTCTTCAGCGTGGCCTGCTCGGCGTTGAGCACCTTGCCGCGCAGGGGCAGGATGGCCTGCGTCTCGCGGTCGCGGCCCTGCTTGGCGGAGCCGCCGGCGGAGTCGCCCTCGACGATGAACAGCTCGCTGCGCGCGGGATCGGCGCTGGCGCAGTCGGCGAGCTTGCCGGGGAGCGCGAGGCGGTTGTTCACGGGGCTCTTGCGGCGGACCTGCTCCTCGGCCCCCCGCGCGGCGAGGCGGGCGCGGGCGGCCTGGATGATGCGCGTCACGACGATGTCGGCGAGGGTGCGGTTCTGGTTGAGCCAGTCCTCCAGCGCCATGCGCAGGGCGTTCTCCACGACGCCGCGCACCTCGGGGTTGTTGAGCTTCTCCTTTACCTGCCCCTGGAACTGCGGGTCGGCGATGAAGACGCTCGTGACCGCCACGACCCCCTCGCGGATGTCGTCGGAGGTGAGCGCCAGTCCGCGCGGCGTGAGCTGGTGCGTGTCCATGTAGGTCCGCAGCGCGCGGGTCACGGCGTCGCGGGCACCCTGCTCATGCGTGCCGCCGCCGGGGTTCGGGATGCCGTTGGCGTAGCTCGCGAAGAGCTCGCGGTTGGAGTCGCTCCAGGTGAGCGCGACCTCGACCCGCAGCTCCGGCGTCTCACGGGCCACGTAGAAGGGCTCCGGCAGGAGCGCGCTGCGGGCGTTGCGCTGGCACAGCACGCCCACGTAGTCCTTGATGCCCGCGTCGTTGCGGAACTCGTCGCTGGTGCCGCGCGCCTCGTCCTTGAAGACGATGCGCAGGCCGCGGTGGAGGTAGGCGGTGATCTCCAGCCGCTCGCGGACGCGGTCGGCGTCGAAGCCGAGTGTCCCGAAGATCTCCGGGTCCGGTCGGAAGCGGATGCTCGTGCCGCTGCCGCGGGCATCCCCGAGGCGCTCCATGTCGGCGCGCGGCCGCCCGCGGCGGTACACCTGGCGGTACTCGCCGCCGTTGCGCTTCACGGTGGCGACGAGCTCCTCGGACAGCGCGTTCACCACGCTGCTGCCGACGCCGTGGAGGCCGCCGCTGGCGGTGTAGGCCTTGCCCTCGAACTTTCCGCCCGAGTGCAGCGTGGTGAGGATGATCTCGAGCGCGGGGCGGCCCTTCGCGTGCAACTCGACGGGGATGCCGCGGCCGTTGTCGGTCACGGTGGCGCTGTGGCCGTCCGCGTGGAGCACGACGTGGATGGTCGTCGCGTGTCCGTTCATGGCCTCGTCGACGCAGTTGTCGACGATCTCCCACAGCAGGTGGTGGTAGCCGTCCGGGCCGGTGCCGCCGATGTACATGCCCGGGCGCTTCCGGACCGGCTCCAGGCCTTCCAGGACCTGGATCTGCGAGGCGTCGTAGGCGGGGGGCGTCGTCGCCATGGCTCAGGACTCCGTCGGCGGGACGTCCGCCGTCTTGCCGAGGCGAATCTCGGCGGGGCGCTTCCACATCGCGAAGTAGCCGCGGCGGAACAGCGCCTGTCCGCGGGCGCCGCGGCTCCCCGCGTACTTGCCGGGACGCACGATCTCCTCGCGACCCAGCGCCGTGAGCACGAGCGGGCCGGCCGCGGGGTCGCCCGAGAGCTCGACCGCGAAGACCCGGTCCTCGTCGCGCAGCTTGAGGGCGAGCGTTCCCTTGCCCGCCGCGCGCACCGCCGGGGCCTCGGCGGCCACGAAGGTCAGGACGTTGCCCTCCTTCGACGCGATGCACACATGCTCGGTGCCATCGGCGGCGTAGGCCGCGACGACGACGTCGTCCGTGCCCTCCTCGAGGCGCATGAACCGTCGTCCGTTGCGGTTGCTCGCCTCGGCATGCAGGCTCGCGGGCATGCGGACGATGCGGCCGTGGGCGCTCACCCCGACGAGGTACGGCGGCGGCGGCTCGTCCTCGGGGCTGCCGGCCGGGACGGCCGCGCCGACCCCCGGCAGGTTGCGCGGGTCGTGGCTGACGACGCCGACCACGGTCTCTCCGTCCCCGAGCGCGAAGTGGCGTCCCACGGGCTCGCCGTGGCCCGTGGTGGCCTGGATCGCGTCCACGCCGAGGGTGTAGGCGCCACCCCGGTTGGTGAGCAGGGTGACCGAGGAACGCGTGCTGGCGCGCAGGCACCACCCGATGGTGTCACCCTCGCGCACGCGCACCTTGTCGACGCTGGTGACGGTGCCCTGCCGCTTGATCCAGCCGCCGCGGGTGACGACGACGATGGCGTCCTCGTCCACGATGTACGCCTGCTCGACGTAGGCGGGGGCGGGGGCCTCGGCGGCGAGGCGCGTGCGGCGCGGCATGCCGTGCTGCTTGCGGATGTCGGAGAGCTCCTGGCGGACGACACCCGTCAGCGCCTCGTGGCTGGCGAGGATGCCGCGGATGCGGTCGGCCGACGCGCGCTTCTCGGCACGCTCGTCCACGATGAGGTGGATTTCGAGCCGCGCGAGCTTGTAGAGCTTCATCTCGAGGATGGCGTCCACCTGGATGTCATCGAGATCGAACCGTGTCATCAGCTGCTCGGCGGCGTCCCGCTTCCCCTCCGACGCGCGGATGATCCGGATCATCTCGTCGAGCACATCGAAGACCCGCGCGAATCCGTCGAGGATGTGGATGCGGCGGTCCAGCTCCGCGAGCTCCCACGACAGCCGGCGTCGCACGGTGTCCCGGCGGAAGGCGAGCCAGTGGACGAGCACGCTGCGCAGGTCCAGCCGGGACGGCGTGCAGATCTCCGGGTGCTCCGTCGGCACGAGGCAGGTGAGGTTGACGTTGAACTGCGTCGCGAGCGGCGTGTGCTTGTAGAGGTAGGCCATCGCGGCCTCGGCGTCGTCGGGGCTGCGAAGCTCCAGCACCACGCGCACGTCCGTGGTGCTCTCGTCGCGCACGTCCGTCAGCTGGGGAACCTTGCGCTCGCGGATGAGCTCGCCGATCGTCTCCACCACGTCCGCCTTGATGACTCCGTACGGCACGCTCGTCACCACGACGTGGTGCTTGCGCCCCTTCTGCTCCGTCTCCCAGGTGGCGCGCACCCGCACGGGTCCCTGTCCGTCCTCGTAGACCGCACGCAGCTCGTCGGCGCCGCTCGTGATCTCGCCGCCCGTCGGGAAGTCCGGCGCCTTCACGATCCTGCAAAGGGCGCGCACGTCGGCGTCGGGATGGTCCAGCAGGTGCAGGCACGCATCCACGATCTCGCGGAGGTTGTGCGGCGGGATGCGCGTGGCCATCCCCACCGCGATCCCCTCGACGCCGTTCACGAGGAGGTGCGGAAACTGCGCGGGGAGGACGACCGGCTCGAAGTTCTGCCCGTCGAAGGTGGGCTTGAACGACACGGTCTTCTGCGCGAGCTCGCCGAGGAGCTCGATGGCGATCGGGCGCAGCCGCGCCTCGGTGTAGCGGTAGGCTGCGGCGTTGTCACCGTCGATGCTGCCGAAGTTTCCCTGGCCGTCGACGAGGGGATGGAGCAGGCTGAAGTCCTGCGCCATGCGGACGAGGGCCTCGTACACGCTGGAATCGCCGTGCGGGTGGTACTTTCCGAGCACCTCGCCCACGATGGCCGCGCACTTCTTGTACCGGGAGTCCGGCGAGAGGTGCAGGTTGTGGTGCATGGCGTACAGGATGCGCCGCTGCACCGGCTTCAGGCCGTCCCGCACGTCCGGGAGCGCCCGCGCCGTGATCACGGAGAGGGCGTAGTTGAGGTAGCGGGTACGGGCGGCGTCCAGCAGGGGGACGTCGGTTTCGGTGGGTTCCATCACGCGTCGGGCTCGGCGGCAACGTGCGCGGGCGGCGTCGACCTGTCAAGGCCGGCCGTCGTCGCGGCGGTCAGCGGATGCGCCCCTCGACGAACGGGACCTCGAACACCTTGTCGTGCTGCACGGGCCCGTGGCCGAAGTAGCCGCCCTCGCCGAAGAGCTCTCCGTGGTCGGCCGTCACCGTGATCCAGGTGCCCTTCGGCACGGTGTCGAGCAGCTCCTCGATCGCCCGGTCGACCCACTGCACCGCGCGCACCTGGCGGGCGCGCAGTTCCGCCATGCGTGCGTCGTCGAAGAACGAGGGGGCCTCCGCGGTCGCGACGAGCTGGCCGGCGCGCAGGTGGTCGTCGAGGTGCTTGAAGACCCCGTTCACGCCCGAGATGCGCGGCCAGTCGTTCTCGGGCTCGTCGGGCGTGGCGTAGGGGTAATGGGTCTCGCCGGTATTGAGCACGTAGAAGCTCGGGCGCTCCTCGTAGAAGCGCAGGCGACGGATCATGGGCACGACGTCGTTGTGGTGCTCCATGAGGGCGTAGTCGTCGAAGTCCCGGTTGATCGGTGTCGCAGGATTGAGCACCGGCATGCTCACGTACATGCCCGTGCGGTAGCCCGCGGCGCGGAGGTAGCCCGGAAGCCACAGGTGCGGGACCATGCGGGCGAAGGAGACCTCGAAGTTCAGCCGCTCGCGGAACCGCAGGAAGTCCTGCTTGTAGTACTCGCTCGCGTAGACGTTGCGAGGGCTTTCGTGCGGGAGCAGCCCCATCAGGAGGTTGTAGTGGGACGGCGCGGTCCACGTCGCGTAGCTCCACCGCCGCTGGATGGGGCCCAGCCGGGCGAGGTGTCTCGGTGCGGCGGCCACGAAGCTGTCGAACCTGCAGCTGTCGAGCACCACGACGACGTAGTTGGTCGCACCCGGCGGCGGAGTCGGACGCGCGCACGGCCCGGGCTCGGCCATGGGGGGCGCGGCGTCCGCGGGTTGCGCGAGGGCAGCGGCGAGTCGGCGGAGAAGGCCCATCGGGGGAACGCTAACGCACGGCCGGTTAGCCCGTCGGGGTGCGCATCCACCCCACGGCCGTGATCGACCCCGACGCCGTCCTGGGCGCGGACGCGGAGATCGGTGCCTACGCGGTGGTGGGGGCCGGGGTCGTCCTCGGCGACCGCGTGTGTCTCGGCCCGCACGTGGTCCTGGAGGGCCCGACGGAGCTCGGCGCGGACGTGCGCGTGGGTCCCTTCTCCGCGCTCGGCGGCGCCCCGCAGGACCGGAAGTACCGTGGCGAGGCAGGCTTGCTCCGGGTCGGGGCGCGGACGGTGGTGCGGGAGCACGTGACGATGCACCGCGGCACGGCGGGGGGCGGCGGCGTGACGGAGGTGGGTGCCGACGGCCTGTTCATGGTGGGCAGTCACGTGGCGCACGACGCGCGTGTCGGCGACGGCGTGGTGTTCGCGAACGGCGCCGCGATCGCCGGCCATGTCACCGTCGCCGACGGCGCGGTGCTGGGAGGCATGAGCGGCGTGCACCAGCACGCGCGGGTCGGTCGGTGCGCCATGGTCGCGGCCGGCGCCATGGTCGCGCAGGACGTGCCGCCGTTCTGCATCGCGCAGGGAGACCGCGCGCGGTTGCGGGGCCTCAACCGCGTCGGGCTGCGTCGTGCCGGCATGCCCGCGGAGACCCTGCGCGCGCTCACGCAGGCGTTCCGGGGTCTCTTCGGAACGGTCCGGCCCCGGTCGGAGCGCATCGCGGACGTTCGGGCCGCGTGGGGCCACGTGCCCGAAGTCCTCGAGCTGCTCGCGTTCCTCGAGGCGGGAACGCGCGGGGTCTGCCGTGGGGCCGCGGCCGGCGACACGGACGGCGGATGACCGGGGACGGGGCGCCGCGACCTCTGCGGGTGGCCGTGCACGGGGTCGGCGTCATGGGTGCCCGTCACGTCCGCGTGCTGCAGGCGATGCCGGCCGTGGAGGTGGTCCCGGTGGATCCGGCCCGCGGGTTCCCGCTCCCCTCGGGCCGCATCGACGCGGCGGTGGTGGCGACACCGGCCACGCGCCACCGCGCGGTCGCGGAGCCGCTGCTGGCCGCCGGGATTCCGTGCCTGGTCGAAAAGCCCCTGGCGACGACGGAGGAGGACGCCGTGGCGCTCGCGGCGTACCCGTACCTGGCGGTCGGCCACGTCGAGCGCTGGAATCCGGCCGTGCGGGCGCTGGACACCACCGTGCCGGACTGGCGCGCCGCGTGGACCCGCCTCGCGTTCGTGCGGCGCGTGCCGCCGGGACCGCGCGGGCGGGACGTGCCCGTGGCGCTCGATCTGGCCGTCCACGACCTGGATCTGCTCGCGGTCGCGGCGGACGGCGCGACACCGACCCGCGTCGAGGCCCACGGGGACTCGGAGCGGGTGGAGGCGGTGCTGCGCTTCCCGTCGGGGCGGGTCGCGACGCTCGTCGCGGATCGGTGCGCGGAGCGTCCCGCGCGCGGCGTGACGGTCACCACGCCCGACGTGTGCGTCACGCTGGATCTGCTCGCGGGCCGGCTCGACCCGTGCGCGTCCGCGGGGGAGGCGTTGCGGAGGGGGCAGCCGCCCCCTCCGCCCCAGGAACATGGCGCCCTCGGAGACCTGCTGCGTGCCTTCGTGGCGGCGGTCCGAGGGGACGGCCCGTTCGTGCCCGACGGCGCCGACGGGGCGCGTGCGGTGGCGTGGGCGCTGCGGGTGCACGCCGCGGCCACGGGTCGCGCGTGAGGCGGGTGCTGTTCAGCGCCGCGGAAGCCAGCGGCGATGCGCTCGGGGGCGCGCTCCTCGAGGCGATGGGCGCGCGCGGGCGGTTGCTGCCGGTCGGCGTCGGCGGGCCCGCGATGGCGTCGGCGGGACTCATCCCGCTGCCGGGGAGTGCCCCGCCGGTCGGGGCCATGGGCACGGTGGAGGTGTTCGGGGCGCTCGGCGCCACCGCGCGCAACGCCTGGGCGCTTCGGCGCGCGCTGGAGAACGTGGACGCCGCGGTGCTCATCGACGCGCCGGACCTCCACCTGCCCCTCGCGCGCGCGGCGCACGCGCGGCGCATCCCGGTCGTGGGCTACGTGAGCCCGCAGGTGTGGGCGTGGCGCGCGGGGCGTGCGCGGGCCATCGCCCGGGACCTCGACCTTCTCCTGTGCCTGTTCGACTTCGAGCCCGCGCTGTACGCGCCCTACGGTCTCGACGCGCGCTGGGTGGGTCACCCCGCGGCCGACGTGGCGGTGCCGTCGGCCCTGGAGCCCGGGGTGGTGGCGATCGTGCCGGGATCCCGGCCCGCCGAGGTCCGGGCGCACCTCGCCGTGTTCGTGGAGGCGGCGCGTCGTGCGGGCGCGCGGGAGATCCTGCTGCCGAAGGCGCCCCTGCTGCCCGATTCGCTGCTCGAGCGGCTGCCGGGCGACGTGCGGGTCACGACCCGTGCCGAGGTGCTCGCACGCGCCGGGCGTGCGCTGTCGAAGAGTGGCACCAGCACGCTCGAGCTGGGTCTCGCCGGCATTCCTACGGTGGTGGCCCACCGCGTGGCGTGGCCGACGTGGTGGGTCGGCCGGGTGGCGGCGCGTGGGCTGCCGTTCGTGGCGCTGCCCAACCTGATCCTCGGACGCGCCGTCATGGCGGAGGTGCTCCAGGATCTCGACCCCGTGAGACTCGCGGCGCTGCTGGACGCGGCGACGCCGCCGCCGGCCGAGGAGCTGCGCGCGCGCGTGCGACCGGGGTCAGGCGCCGCATCGGCCGCGGCCGCGGCGGTGCAGTCGTTCCTCGACCGCTGACCGGGGAAGGTCCAGCCGCGCCGGGGGTTGGGACGCACGCCGGTCCTCCCGCGGTGGGAGGGCGGCCGCTCGCCCCCCGAGGAGGTCGTCGTGCCCGTGTTGTCCCCCCTGTCGACCCTGACCGTCCTGACGCTGCTCGCCGGATGCGGCCCGCACGCGACCCCCATGCCGTCCGACCCCGGGTCCGCGACCGGGCCCGGGAGCGCAATGGACTCCGCACCGGTCGACACCGCGGGCGACGCCGTGGCCGACGCGTCCACGGGCACGGCGCACGATACGGCCTCGGTGCAGCCGGAGCCGGACCCGCTCGCCGGATGGACACTCCACGTCGATCCGGCCAGCCGGGCCGCCCAGCAGGCCACGGCGTGGCGCGCGTCACGCCCGGCCGACGCGGCGCGGATGGACGTGCTGGCGGCGCAGCCGACCGCGACATGGCTCGGGGGATGGACCCGCGACCCCGAGGGCACCGTGGCCGCGCGTCAAGCCGCTGCGGCCGCCGCCGGGCAGCGCACCGTCTACGTGGTCTACAACATCCCGCAGCGCGATTGCGGCGGGCAGAGCGCAGGTGGCACCGGGAACGCCGCGGAGTACGCGGCGTGGGTGGAGTCCGTCGCCCGCGGTCTGGGTGGGCACCCGTCCATCGTGATCCTCGAGCCCGACGCCCTGACGCTGACGTCGTGCCTGGACGCGGCGGGCCGCGCCGGGCGGCTGGCGATGATTCGCGCGGCCACGGAGCGGCTCTCGCAGGCCGGTGCCCGGGTGTACGTCGACGTGGGCCACTCCGCCTGGCTGCCTGTCGCCGATGCCGCCGCGCAGCTGCGGGAGGCGGGCGTCGACGCCGCGGCCGGCTTCGCGCTGAACGTGTCGAACTTCCGCGACGACGCCGAGACGCTGGCCTATGCGGCGCAGGTGTCCGCCGCCGCGGGCGGGGCGCGGTTCGTCCTCGACACGAGCCGCAACGGCCTGGGACCGAAGGGGTCGGAGTGGTGCAACCCCCCGGGGCGCGCCGTCGGCCTGCCGCCCGACACCGACCCACCCGAGGCGGGCCTGGACGCGCGGCTGTGGGTGAAGGTGCCCGGGGAGTCGGATGGCGCCTGCAACGGAGGCCCTCCGGCGGGGACGTGGTGGCCGGACTACGCCCTGGGGTTGGTGCAGCGCGCGACGTGGGTCGCCGCGCGTCCATCGCGTTAGCCCGGGGGCATGGCGCCGGGAGCTGCCGTCCTTCTCGCCGTCGCCTGCGCGGTCACCCGCGCGGGGATGGTACGCGCGGAGCGGCCCGGCGATGCCGTGTGGCTGGTGCCCTACGAGGCCGGTGCACCCCTCCGGCTGCAGCTTCCCGCGGAGGCCGCGCCGCTCGCGGGAGCGGACGGGGTGGTGGTGGAGGTCCGTGGGCGGCGCACCCTCGGGGGCCTTCGAGTCGCGGACTGGCGCGTCCTCGACGCCGGCGACGGGTCCGGCGGGTTCGTGGGGCGCCTCCGCCCCTGGGGTACCCGCCTCGCGATCGACGACCGCAACTCAGGCGCCATGCTGATCATCGACGACGCGACCTCCGCGTCGCTGCGTCCGTGGGAAGGCCGCGTGGTGCTGCTGCAGGGGCACGTGGTGGGCGGCCGCACCGTCGAGGTCGTCGCCGTGCGGGTCCTGGACGACGCGGATGCGGGGGCGGAGGGGGCCCGCCCCCTCCGCAACGCCTCCCCCGCGGCGCGTTAGGATCGGACGGGGTGAACGTGCGCCACGCGCTGCTTTCGGTGACCGACAAGGCCGGACTCGTCCCGTTCGCCGAGGGGTTGCACGCGCGCGGGTTCGTGCTCGTCTCCACCGGCGGAACCGAGGAGGTGCTGCGTGCGGCCGGACTGCCGGTCCTGTCGGTCACGGCGCTCACGGGCGAGCCGGAGCGGTTCGGGGGGCGCGTGAAGACGCTGCACCCGCGCGTGCACGGCGGCATCCTGGCGCGCCGCGGCGTCGATGACGATGCGTGCGCCGCCATCGGGCAGCCGTGGATCGACGTCGTCGTCGTGAACCTCTACCCGTTCGCCGCCACCGTGGAACGCGGAGCGTCGCCCGGGGACTGCGTCGAGCAGATCGACATCGGCGGGCCGGCCCTGCTGCGTGCCGCAGCCAAGAACCATCGCGCGACCTGGGCCGTCGTCGATCCGGCCGACTACGGGCGGGTGCTCGCGGGTCTGGACGCCGACGACGCCCCGCTGCGCGGCGCGCTGGCCGCGCGGGCCTTCCGGCACGTCGCGGCCTACGACGCGCGCGTCGCGGCCTGGCTGACGCGCACCTACGCGCCCGAGGAGGACGTCGGGCCGTGGCCGGAGACGCTGCCGGTGCCGCTCGAGCGCGTCTCGGAGCTGCGGTACGGAGAAAACCCGCACCAGCGGGCGGCGTTCTACGCCGTGGCAGGGGAGGGGGGCCGGTCGCTCGCCCGCGTCCGCTCGCTCCAGGGAAAGGTGCTGTCGTTCAACAACCTCGCCGATCTCGACGCCGCCACGCGCCTTGCGTTCGCGTTCGACGTTCCCGCCGCCGTGATCGTCAAGCACCAGACCCCGTGCGGTGTCGCGACGCATCCCGAGGACGTGGGTCGCGCGCTCGCGCTGGCGTGGTCCGCCGATCCGCGCAGCGCCTACGGTGGTGTGGTCGTGCTCAACCGCCCGTTCGACGCCGCGGCGCTGGAGGCGCTGCTGGACACGAAGGGCTTCGTCGAGGTGGTCGCGGCACCCGGCATCGGGGAGCAGGCGCGCACGCGCCTCTCGTCGCGCGCGAACCTGCGCCTCGTCGACATCCCCGGCGACTGGGCGTCGGCACGGGTCGACGGACACGACGCCCGGCGGGTCCAAGGGGGGTGGCTGGTCCAGGCGTGGGAGGCCGAGGAGGACGTGCCGTGGACGCACGTCGGCCGCCCGCCCACGCCCGCGGAGTCCGCACTGTTGCGCTTCGCGTGGACCGTGGTGGGGGCCGTGAAGTCCAACGCCATCGTCCTGGCGCGCGCCGAGGCCGGGGGTGCCTGTCTCACGAACGGGATCGGTTCCGGCCAGGTCAACCGTGTCGACGCGGTCCGCCACGCCGTGGCGCGCGCCGTGGTCCCCGTCCGCGGCTCCGTTCTCGCGTCGGACGCGTTCTTTCCCTTCGCGGACGGTGTCGAGGTCGCGCTCGACGCGGGTGTGCGCGCGTTCGTGCAGCCGGGTGGATCGGTGCGCGATGACGAGGTGCGCGACGCCATCGCGCGTGCCGACGCCACCATGGGGTTCACGGGGCGTCGACGGTTTCGTCACTAGGGGCTTGGTCGCACAGGCGTTCTCGCGGTAGGAAGAAGGCGTGGCGTCGTCGTTCGTCATGCCCTGCAGCCGCTGCGGTCGCCCGGTCACGACCGAGAGCGGGCGGCTGATCGCGACCTGCCAGCGCTGCGCCTACGGCGTGGCGCTCGTGGTCGACGTCTGGAAGGGTGCCAAGTCGGCTTCCCGCTCGCCCGCGGAGGTCGTGGCCAAGGTGCGGGGCGGAGAGTTGTCCGGTCTGGACTGGATCGCCGATGGCATCGCCGCGCCGATGCCCATCGCCGCGCACCCGACGTATCGCGCGCTCTTCCTGCCGGGCCTTCCGCTCGACATCCCCGGGCTGGAGGAAGAGGTCGTCGAGGAGGTGGCCGAGGAGGAGCGCGTCGTCCGCCCGTGGTGGATCCTGGCGAGCTTCACGACGATGGTCGTCGCGGCCGCCGCCGCCGCCGTGCTGTGGCTCGGGCCGCGCGCAGCCGCCGCATGGGGCGCCATCCTCATCGGCTTGCGCGACCCCGGCCTCGAGGCGTCGCTGGACGTGCACACCATCGTCGCGGACTCCGTCAGCGACGCACCGCGCGCGACCCTTCTCGCGGAGGCGTGGCGAGGGTGGGGTGAGGGGACGCCGGAGGGGTTGGTGCGGGCGGTGGAGCGGGCCCGCTCGCTGGCGGTCCGTGCACCGGAGGACGCAGAGGCGCTCGGGACCCTGGCGTTCCTGCTCGCGCACGCGGGGAACGCCCCCCTCGACCGGGACGCCGCGCTGCGGCGCGCGGAGGCGGCCGCCCCCGATTCGCCCGTCGTCCTTCTCGCGCGCGGTGCCATCGCGCTCTCGCTCGGCGACCGCGTCCAGGCCGCAGAGCATGCGGAGGCGTGCCTCCAGGCCGCGCCGACGATGCTTCCGTGCCAGGAGCTGGCGGTGCAGGCGACGGCCGAGACCCCCGAGACGCTGCGGGATCGCATGGTGGCCCTCGACACCCTCGCCGAGGCGTGGCCCGGCAACGTGCGCGTCCGTGCTCGCCGCGCGCAGGTGGCGGTCGCCCTCGACGCGCCGGATGCCCAGCCCCTTCTCGAAGAGGTGCGGGCGCTGCTCCCGGAGGACCACACCCTGATGGTCGCCGACGCGGAGCTCCGGTTCAAGGACGGCGATGTAGGGGGGGCTCGGGCCCTGGCCAGCGCCGCGGGCGACGCGGCCAATGAGGCGGTCGCGATCAGCGCGGCCGAGACGGCGGTCGCAGACGACGACTTCGAGGCGGCCCTCGCGCTGCTCGCCCCGCTGCGGGCTTCGCCGCCGAGGGAGACCGCGGACGTCGTGCGCGTCGCGGCACTCGAGGCCCAGGCGCGTCTGCGCGGCGCCGAGACGCTCGGGGGTGCCGGCAGGTGGGAGGTGGCGCGGCTCGCGGTCGAGCGACTCCGCGCCTTGGCCCCCAGCTCGCCGATCACCGCCCAGCTCGGCATGCGAGTCGCGCGTGGTCGGCAGGATGCGCGCGGGATCGAGGTGGCGTGGGGGTGGGTGAGCCTCGCCGGTGCGGAGCCGCGCGATCGGTCGCGGGCCTGGGCCACGCGGGCGAACACCCTTCTGTCGCGCGGGCTGGCGCGTTCCGCACAGGTTGCGGCCCTCGATGCCGTGCGCGCGGATCCGCTCGACGCCACGCCGCATGTCATCCACATCGCCGCGGCCGCGGCCGCGCGGGATGTCCCGGGCCTTCGCGCCGCCGTGCGCGAGGCGCTGGAGCGTCGGGATGGACGTCGTGCGCGTCGCAAGGCGCACGGCGGGGCCATCGTGGAGCCTGCGCCGTGGGCGCGCGCCGTGGTCGCCGTGGAGCGCCTGCCCGCGTCGGGGGTCGGATGCCGGCCGGACGCGGAGGGCGGGCTCGGGGATGTGTGCGTGGCCGCACGCGCGACCCTCGCGTGGCTCCAACGGGAGGGCGCCGCGGAAGCCGGAGTCGGCGGGCTGGTGGGAGCCGCGATCCGCGGGCGGGCGGCCTTGGCGCGGGGGGACGCCTCCGCGGCGCTCGCGGCGATGGACGAGGCCGTGGCCCTGGAGCCGGACACCTACGCGTGGCGGCTCGGGCGCCTGGAGGCACTCGTGGCACTCGCGCGCTGGGCGGAGGCCGACGAGGCGGTGCGTGCCGCGGCGCGCACCTACCGGGCGGTGGATCGCAACGGACCGCCGTACGACCCGTACCTCGAGGCGCTCCACGCGGACGTGGCCGCTGCGCGCGGCCTTCGTGACGAGGCGGTGGAGGCGGGGCGCCGGGCCCTCGCGCTGGATCCGCTCGACGTCGCGACCCGCCGCATGCTGCGCCGTCCCGGCATCAACTGAGGGGCGCACCGTGCGTGTTCTCGTGCTCGGACGCGGCGCCCGGGAATCGGCCATCGCCCGTCACCTGGCGCGCTACGGCCACGTCGTCACCCGCGCCGCAGGCCCGTCCGACGCGGCCGACGCGGTCGCCGACCTCGTGGTGGTGGGGCCGGAGGGGCTGATCGCGGAGGATGCCGGCGCCGCGTGGCATGCGCGGGGCGTGCCCGTGCTGGCGCCCGACCCGTCTGCGGCGCGGCTGGAGACCTCCAAGGCCTTCGCGCGCGCCTTCGCGGGGCGCCACGGAATCCCGATGGCGCCGGGGCACGTGCTGGATCCCGGGGATGACGTGCCCGCCCTCGCGACGCCGGGAGGGGTCGTCAAGCTCGACGGCCTCGCGGGCGGCAAGGGCACCTGGGTGTGTCACACCCGCGATTCCCTGCTCGCGGCGGTGGGCGAGGCGCGCGCGGCGCGTCCGGGCGCACCCGTCGTGGTCGAGGAACGGTTGGAGGGGCAGGAGCTGAGCGTCATGGCGCTGTGCGACGGCGGTCGCGCCGTGACGTTCCCGTTCGCCCGCGACGCGAAGCGGCGCCACGACGGCGACCAAGGGCCCAACACGGGCGGCATGGGCGCGTGGGCGCCCGTGCCCGTGACACCGTCGGTGGATGCAGCGTGCACGGCGATCGTCGCCCGTGCCGTCGCAGGCGCGCGTGCCGAGGGCATGCCCTTTCGCGGCCTGCTCTACGCAGGGTTCATGGTGACCGGCGCGGACGTGCGCCTGCTCGAGTTCAACGTGCGTTTCGGCGATCCGGAGACGCAGGCGGTGCTGCCGCTCGTGGACGAGGATCTCGCGCCGTGGTTCGTCGGCGCCGCCGCGGGCGCCCTGCCCGGCGCGTCGCTGCGGGTCCGTGCGGGCACCAGTTGCTGCGTGGTGGTCGCCGCGGAATCGTACCCGCACGCGGCGCAGGCATGGTCCGTGCGCCGACTTCCGTCCCCGGATGCCGATCTGTGCGTGGATCGCGTCCTCGACACCGACGGGGGAGGCGTTGCGGAGGGGGTGTCCCCCTCCGCCCCATGGAACGGGACGGGAGGGCGCGTGGTGTCCGTCACGGCCCTCGCGTCGTCACGCGCGTCGGCACGGATGCGGGTGTACCACGCGCTTCGCGAGGTGCGCGGCGAAGGGCTGTCCTGGCGCACCGACATCGGGGCCGCGTGACCGGCGACCTCACGCGGGACACGCCGGCCGAGGGCGTCGTGTGCTGGCAACCCCGACGCGGTCATCGTTGGGGGGTGGAGGCCTACGCGTTCGCGGCGTTCGTGCTGGAGGGAACCGCGGCGGGTGCGCGCGTGGCCGACCTCGGGGCCGGCTCCGGCATCCTGGCGTTGCTGCTCGCGCGCGCGGGGCTGCGACCCGAGGCCTTCGAGCGGGACCCCCGATGGATGCCACTCCTGCGGCGCAGCGTGGCGGACAGCGGCCTGGACGTCGCGGTCCACGAGGCGGATGTCCGGGCACTCACCGGGCCCCGCCGCTTCGACCTCGCCATGGCGAACCCGCCGTGGTTCGAAGCGGATCAGCCCGTTTCCCCGGATGGGTGGCGGGCCAACGCGCGATCCATGCTGCACGGTGGCACCGCCGCGTTCGCCGAGGCCGGTTTCCGGCTCGCGCCGCGCGTGTGCATCCTCACGCGCGAGGAGCGGCTGACCGACCTCGGCGCATGGGGCATCCTCCGGTGGAGGACCGTGCCGGGCGGGCTGGCGATGGTGGAGCTCTCCGAGCACGCGTCGGTGCGCGCGGGGCCGCTTCCCTGCGATGTCCCCGCCGCCTACGCGCGCTTCGGTCGCGGGCCGGGGGCTGCGTGAGCGTGGCGCTCTCGGTGGGGCTGCTCGTCATGGGCGCGTGGGTCCACCGGCGCGTGCTGGCCGCGTGCGGCGGCGGCGTGGTGCTGCACCTGCTCCGGCTGCCGGGCAATCTCCTGCACGAGCTGGCGCACGCGCTGGCGTTCCTTGCGACGGGGTACACCGTGCGTGGCTTCCGCGTGTCGCTGTTCGACCCGCGCGGCCGCGGCCACGTGGTGCCGGGTGAACCATGGACGGGCTGGACGCGTCCGTGGGTGGCCAACCTGGTGGCGCCGATCGCCCCCGCCGTGGTCGGGGTCGCGGTGCTGGGCTGGATGGGGCGGGAAGTGTTCGGGCCCGTGGGCCCCGCCGTGCGACCGCACGAGGTGGTGGAGCTGCTCGCCCGGGTGGCGTGGCGCAGCCCGCTCCCGTGGGTCGTGCTCGTCCTGGCGACACCCGTGACGGCGGAGGCGGCACCGTCGGACGTGGACCTGCGGGCCTGGGCCGTGCCGGCGGTGAGCTGCACGGTGCTCGGGCTCGCGGTGCTCGCGGCGTCGCGGACCTGGGCGCCGTCGTTCGCGACGGGCGTGGCGACGATGGGGGGCGCGCTGGATGCGCAGCTGGTGCCGTGGCTCGTGCAGGCGCTGGCCGCCGCGATCTGGGGCCTCGTCGGCTGGCTCCCCGCCGCGTGGGTGCTGTCGCGGCTGCGGGGCGGCTGAGCGCGTGCCGACGCGCTACATGGCTCCGATGCGCTGGCGCCTCGTGGACTCCATCGATTCGGTCGTGCTCGGCGAGCGTATCGCCGGGCGGGTGTGCTTTCCGCGCGACACGCCGTTCTTCGAGGATCACTTTCCGGGCTTTCCGGTCGTACCCGGGGTGATCCTGCTCGAGAGCATGGCCCAGCTCGCCGGCAAGCTCATCGGCTACACCGTGCGCAAGGACCGCGGGGACTGGCCGTTCCCCATCCTGTCGATGGCGAACGGCGTGAAGTTCCGAAAGTTCGTGCGCCCCGAGGAGGTCGTCGCGCTGGAGGCGAGCTTCCTCGAGCTGCGTGAGGAATCCGCGTTGATGTCGGTGCGCGCGCGGGTGGACGGGCGTGTTCACGCACAGGCGGAGGAGCTGTTCGTGTTCAACGCCGTGCCGCTCGCCGACCCGGCCGAGGCCGCCCGCCTCGAGCAGCTCGAGCGTGCCGAGTTGGCGCGTCTCTGGAAGGAGTACCCCGGTGACTGAGCGGCGCGTGGTGGTGACGGGAATCGGGATGGTCACGCCGCTCGGCGTCGGCGCGGAGGCGACGTGGGCCGCGGTCCTCGCGGGTCGCAGCGGGGTCGGGCCGATCCGGCGTTTCGACCCCGACGGCTTTCCCGTGCGGTTCGCGGCGGAGGCGCCGCTGCCCGGCTCCGGGGCGCCCCTGAAGGAGGCACTCACGCGACTGGCGCTCGGGGAGGCGCTCGCCGCGTCCGGCGTGCCTGGCGGACCGCGGCTGGGCGTGTGCGTGGGGAGCGAGGCCGCGCGTCCGCCCCTCGGCTGGCTCGTCGAGTCGCGCGTGGTACCTTCGGACGTTGCGGCGCTCGCACCGGATGTCCCGACGCGGATCGCCGCCGAGCTCGCGGGCGCCGAGGGGCCCCGCAGCACCGTCAGCACCGCCTGCACGAGCAGCTCCCAGGCCATCGGGGAAGCCATGCTGCGCATCCGTCGCGGCGAGGTGGACGCGATGATCGCGGGGGGCGTCGACGCGCTTTCGGAGCCGCTGATGGTGGTCGGCTTCGCGAAGCTCGGAGCGCTGTCCACGCGCAATGACGCGCCGGAGATCGCATCCCGCCCGTTCGACGTGGACCGCGACGGGTTCGTCCTCGGCGAGGGCGCGGGGTTCCTGGTGCTCGAGGAGGAGCACGCGGCCCGCCGTCGCGGCGCGCACATCCTCGCCTCCATCTCCGGCTGGGGATGCTCGTGCAACGCGTGGCGCATCACCGACTCCCCGCCGGACGGACGTGGCGCGGCGCAGGCCATGCGGGCCGCGTTGCGGGATGCGCGCATCGCCCCCGATGACGTCGGCTACGTCAATGCGCACGGAACGTCGACGCCGCAGAACGATCGCAGCGAGAGCCAGGCGCTTCGCACCGTCTTCGGCCCGCCGCGCGTGCCGGTCAGCAGCACGAAGGGCCACATGGGTCACCTCGTCGCCGCCTGTGGCGCGGTGGAGGCGATCCTGTGCGTGCAGGCGCTGCGCGACGGTGTGCTGCCGCCGACCCGCAACCTCGTCCAGCCCGATCCGGACTGCGATGTGAACCTGCTTCGCGATGCCCCCCGGGAGTCGCGGATCCGCCACGCCCTCACGAACGCCTTCGGCTTCGGGGGAAGCAACGGGTCCATCGTGCTCGGCGCCGCTCCGTGATTGGTGTGCTCTCGGTCGGGTGCGTCACCCCGCTCGGGGACGACCCCCGCGAGGTTCGTGCGGCGCTCGCGGCCGGCCGATCGGGGTTGCGCGCGCACCCGGTCCTGTCGGACCTGCCGGATTCCCGTGCGGGGGTGGTCGACGGACCCGACCTCGGACCCTGGCTGCGACGTCGCAAGGACGCGCGGCTCCTGGCGCGCGCGGCGCAGCTGGCGCTGCCGGCCGCCGGGCGTGCGCTGGCCGGGCCGGCGCTGGATGCCGACTCCCTCGGGCTGTACGTGGCGGTGGGGCGCGAACCGCCGGATGACGGGGACGCCGAGGCCTGCCTGGTGGCCGCGCATCGCGATGGCGTCCTCGACCCGGAGGCCCTGGGCACCGCGGGACGGGACGTCTATCCGCCGCTTCTTCCGTTGCGGACGCTCCCGAACATGATCCTGGCGCACGTCAGCATCGCGCATGGCATCCGGGGCGACAACGGGACGTGGGCGGGCGGGGCGGAGGCCGGCGCCCAGGCCCTCGCGGCTGCCGTGCACGCGGTCGAGGAGGGAAGGGCGCCGCTTGCGCTCGTGGGCGCCGCCTACGCGGCCGTCGATCTGGGCTCCGCGCGTGACCGCCTGCGCCTGGGGGCCGAGGGTCCCCCCGGCGAGGCCGCGGTGTTCGCGCTGGTGGGCCCGGGTGGCGCACCGATCCCTCCGGCACCCGATTTGCGCTGGGCGATGGGGGACTGTGGGCCCGTCGCGGGGTTGTGGGGGTTGCTGCTCGCGGACGTGGCGTCGCGCGCCGTCTCGCCGTGCTAGGCTTCGGGCGCCGGGAGAACGCGTGTCGCGCGAACAGGTCCGCCGCTTCCACTTCCTCAAGGAAATCGCCTCGGGTGGTTTCGGGAGCGTCTACGTCGCGAAGGTGATGGAGGCGGACGGCTTCCAGCGGCTGATGGCCGTGAAGCTGCTTCACCAGCGGTGGAGCGACAACCTCGAGATTTCCAAGCGGATGAAGGACGAGGCGCGCCTGCTCGGCGCGCTCCGGCACCGCAACATCGTCAACGTGTTCGGGTTCACCACGATCGGCGGCCGCGTGGCCGTCATGATGGAGTACCTCGAGGCGGTCGACGTGAAGGTGGCCATCAGTGCCCTCGCGGAGCGCAACGAGCGCATGCCCGTCCGGGCGGCGCTCGAGTTGATCGCGAGTACGGCCTCCGCGCTCGACGCCGCGTGGAACCAGCCGCCCTTTCCTGGCGAGAAGCCGTTGCGGGTGATCCACCGCGACATCAAGCCGTCGAACGTGATGCTCGACGATTCCGGCACGGTGAAGGTCCTTGACTTCGGCGTGGCGCGGGCCGAGTTCGACCATCGCGAGAGCCACACGCAGGAACTGCAGTTCGGCTCCGTCGACTACATGCCCCCGGAGCGGCTGTTCTTCGAGCCGGAGACCGATCGCTCCGACGTCTACAGCCTTGGCGCGACGCTCTTCGAGATCGTGACCGGCGACCGTCTCGGCAAGGCGAAGGGGCGCGCCGAGAAGCATGAACAGGCGTTGGAGGAGCGTCTCACCCTCCTCCGTGTCGTCCCCGAGGAGTCCCGGGAGCCGCTCGCGGCCTTGCTTCGCGAGATGCTCGCCTACGCCGCGGAGAGCCGGCCCAGCGCGGCGGAAGTGGTGCAGCGGTGTCGCGTGATCGCGCGCACCAGCCAGACGGACGGCCTGGCGGAGTGGTCAGAGCGCGAGATCCCCGCGCTCGTGAACCTCGCGCGGACGCAGATGCGGGACCCGAATCCGCTCACCGATTCGATCCTGCTCGAGGATGCCGGCAGCGCGATGCGCGACTCGACCGACGCCCTGCCGGTTCCGGACACCGAGGAGGTCGCGGCGCGGCGCGAGGCCAGCGACGTGACGGACGATCCGGATGGTCCGACCCTTACCGGTGTGGCCGCGCCCGCGCTGGCCGATGTCCTCGGCGCCGCAGCGGCAGGGGCTGTCGCCCCGCCATCCCCCGCGGTCGTGCCCGGGTCGCCGCGACCGACGGTCCCGTCCGCCGCGTCGGGCGTCGGCACGGCGGCTCCGCCGCGCACCGCGGCCGCGGGTGCCACGCCGCGTTGGGTGGTTCCGCTGCTCGTCGCGAGTGTCCTCGTGGTCCTCGTGGCCGCCGTCGCGGTGGGCCTCCGCGTGCGGGGGCAGAGCGCCTCGGCCCCGGAGCTGACCGCGGCCGCACCCGTACCCGCACCGCCGACCGCGGGCGCTGCGGCGTTGGTGCGTCCCATCCGCGTGGTGACCCCGCTCGTGGTCAAGCGTTTCCGTCTGGAGTGCGACGGGCGCGTGGCCGAGTCGGCCGTGAGCGAGGTGGCGGTCGGGGGGCCGCGTGCGACGAGTTGCACCGTGACGGCGGTGCTGCCCGACCGGTCGCGTCGCGTGGCGCGCGTCGAAGGGGCGACGGAGGGGCGCTACACCTGCTTCGGAGGCGCGGACAACACGTGCGTGCGCTAGCTCCCGTGGTCATCACGGGGGTGGGCCTCCGCTGTGCGGCCGGGGCGGCCCCGTGCGTGCCGTCCGTGGTGTTCGCGCGTCGTGACGCCGCCGCTGCGGCGTTGGGCGTGCCCCAGGTGGCGAGCGTGGACGGGGTGCCGGACGACCCTGCGTTTCCGGACGACCGAAAGGGCGCGCTCGCGGCCGCCGCGATCGCGGACGTGCCCATGCAGGACGTCCGCGACGCGCGTACCGGGCTGTGGCTCGGCACGGGCCTCTCGAGTGTCACCCCGGCCGAACTGCGCGATGACCTCTACCCGCACCTCGTCGGGAACGCGTTCGATCGCAGGGCCATGGCCCGCGATCTCGCGTCGGAACGCGCCGCGCCCCGGCGTCACGAGCCGGACCGGGTGACCCGCGTGCTGGCAGCCCGGATTGGGGCCGTGACCCACGCCACGAGCTTCTCCGCATGCGCGGCCGCGGCGATGGCGATGGGCGAGGCGGCACGCGCCGTGGCGCGCGGGGACGTGGACGTGGCGCTGGCGGGGGGGCACGACTCGATGCTGCACCCGCTCGGACTTCTCAGTTTCGTGGTGTTGGGCGCACTCTCTCCCACCGGCGGGAGGCCATTCGACCAGGAGCGGGACGGCTTCCTCATCGGTGAGGGGGCCGCCGTCCTTCGTCTCGAGCGCGAGTCGGACGCGCGCGCCCGTGGGGCGACGGTGCTGGCACGCTGGCTCGGGTCGGGCACCAGCGTCGACGCGTGGAACGTCACCGCGCCGCACCCCGAGGGCGACGGCGCGGCGCTCGCCATGCGCCGCGCCCTCACGGACGCGGGGCTCGGCGCGCGCGACGTGGACTACGTGAACGCCCACGGCACGGGCACGCCCGTCGGGGACCGCGCGGAGGCGCTCGCCGTGTCGCGCGTGCTCGGCGACGTGGGGGTGAGCAGCTTCAAGGGTGCGGTGGGCCACACCATCGCCGCGGCGGGCGCGGTGGAGTTGGCCCTGTGTCTCGCGGCGTTCCGGGATGGCGTGCTGCCCGGAACCGTCGGCCTGCGGAGCCTCGCGGCGGACTGCCCCGCGAATGTGCTCGCGGCGTCGGTGGCGCGCCGTCCGAAGGTGCTCCTGAGCAACAGCTTCGGATTTGGCGGGCAGAACTGCTGCATCGCGCTCGGCGCGCCCTGAGGCATCGGCGCGCAAAGCGCCGTGGGGTGTGCGTTTGCGACCGCGCGCCGCGAGGCGCTTCCGCATCGCGCGGCGCGCGCCGCGCGGGTCGGCGGAGGAGTCGCTTCTTTGTGCCGGCGCGCGTGCGGCGCGCGCCCCGCAAAATCGTGGAGGCTCGTGAAAACGAACGTTTGACCTAGGTCGTACTCATGATTGAAACGAGATGTGTGCCGCGGCGCGCGGCGTGCCCGCTGCATCTGTACGCGCCGTGGGCGTTGCGGTACCTCTTTGCTGCATGGCACCTTCCGAACTTTATGCCTACGTCGACTACCGCGCGTTCCTGCGCGACTGGTTCAAGGCGCGCAAGGCAGCCAACCCGCGGTTCAGCCATCGGGCGTTCGCGCGCCGCGCGGGGCAACGTTCGCCGAGCCTGTTGCTGCATGTCATCGAGGGCAAGCGCAACCTGACCGCCGCCACGTGCGAGGCGTTCGCACGGGCCGTCGGGTTCTCGGACGAGGAGTACCTCTATTTCACGGCGCTGGTGGACTACGACCAGGCCACCACGGCCGACGAGCGCGCCCGCGCGTGGGAGCGGATCAGTGCCACGCGCCGCTACCGCGATGCGGCACGGCTGCAGGACGAGCAGTTGGTGTTCCTCTCCGCGTGGCACCATGCGGCCATCCATGAATTGGCGTCGTGTCCCGGGTTCGTCCCGGACGCGGAACGGATCGCGGCACAACTTCGCCACGCGGTGTCGGCCTCCGAGGCACGTGCCTCCCTGGAGCTGCTGAAGACCCTCGGAATGCTCGTGTCGGACGAGGCGGGCACCCTCCGGCCCGCGGCCGCGGCGCTCGTGACCTCGCACGAGGGGGTCGCGGGTGCGGCGCGCGCGTACCACGCCGGCGCGCTCGCGCGTGCATCCGTCGAACTCGGGCGCCTCGGGGTCGACCAACGCCACTTCGGCGCCGTGACGGCTGCCGTTCCCGAGACGCTTCTGCCCCGTCTCAAGCGCGAGGTGGCGCGTTTCCAGGAGCGCATCCTCGACCTGTGCGAGGGTGCGGAGGGGGAGCGCGCGCAGGTGGTGCAGTTCAACGTGCACTTCGTCACCGTGTCGGAGCCGGTGACGGGGGGAGGAGGCGCATGACGTCGGCATGGTTTCGGCTTGCGTGGGGCGTGTGGCGCCTCGTGGGCATCGCGATCGGCAACCCGGGCTGACACGCGCGCGATAGGGTGCCCGCGGAGGCCCGCATGGCGGTCGGTGTGTTGTTTCCGGGTCAGGGCAGCCAGATGGTGGGCATGGACCGCGCCTCCGACGGCAGTCCCCTCGACCCCGCGACCTTCGAGGAGGTCGACGAGGCGTTGGGGGAGCGCCTGTCCCGCATCGTCGCGGAGGGACCGGAGGACGCGCTCGCCCGCACCGAGAACACGCAGCCGGCGTTGCTCGCCGCCGGCGTGGCCGCATGGCGGTGGGTGCAGCGCCGCGTGCCAGACCTTGCGGTGGCCGCCGCGGCGGGACACTCGCTCGGGGAGTACGCGGCGCTCGTGGCGTCCGGCGCGATGGCCCTCGGGGATGCGGCGCGCCTCGTGCGGCTGCGCGGGCGCGCCATGCAGGCCGCGGTCCCGCACGGCGTCGGCGCCATGGCGGCGGTGGTCGGGCTGGACGATGACGCGTTGGACGCGCTGTGCGCCGAGGTCGCGGCGGGCGAGGTCGTGGAGGTCGCGGCCTGGAACTGCCCGGGACAGATCACCGTCGCGGGCCATGCCTCCGCGGTGGCGCGGCTGGTCGCCGCCGTCGAGACAGCCGGCGGGATTGCCCGGCCGCTGGCGGTGAGCGCGCCGTTCCACTGCAGCCTTCTCGCGCCCGCCGCGGACCCGCTCCGCGCGGCGCTCGCCGAGGTGCGCATCTCGCCGGGCGCCTTTCCCGTCGTGCACAACGTGGACGCCGCAGTGGCCACGGATGCGGAGGGGATCCGGGCGCGCCTGGTCGCGCAGGTCGTCGCGCCGGTGCGTTGGAGCGCCTGCGTGCGGACGCTGCGGTCGCTCGGGGTGGACGACGCGTGGGAGTGCGGCCCGGGTCGTACGCTCGCGGGTCTCGTACGACGAATCGACCGGAACATGGTTGTGCGTGCGGGTAGGGAGGCGTGATGGAACGTGGCGAGTTGCCGGCCCGGCGTGGGGTGCGGGTCGTGTCGATGGTGGTGCTCGCGCCGGGCGCGGACGGCCGGGTGCCGGGGTTCGATCCGGTCGCAGCGGGGCTGCCGCGCAAGAACCTGAAGACCATGACGCGCGCCGTGCAGCTCGGGGTCGCTGCGGTGTCGCAGGTGCTCGCGGGCTGGCCGGCGTGGCAGTCCGTTCCGCCGGAGCGGCGCGGTCTCTACGTCGGCGCCTCGCCGCAGGCGGGCGATCCCGACGATCTGGCGCCGGCGTTGGCGGCGCTGGGGGGGGACCGCGACCTGCGGGCGTTCGCCGACCGTGCGGTACCGCTCATTCCGCCGCTGTGGCTGGTGAAGGGCCTCTCCAACAACATCCTCGGCTACGCCAGCGCGCAGTTCGACCTCCAGGGCGACAACGGAAACTGGTGCGACGGTCGCCTGGGGGGCGCCGTCGCGCTGTGCAACGCGGTGCAGGCGGTCGCCGAGGGCCGCGTGGATCTCGCCGTGGCGGGCGGCGCGGATTGCCTGCTCGGTGCCGAGGCCGTGGTCGGTCGGGAGGTCGGGGAGGGCGCCGCGTTCTTCGTGTTCGTGCCGTCCGGGGGTGGCGTTGCGGAGGGGGATGCCCCCCTCCGCCCCATCGACGGGATGATCGACTGCGAGGGGATGCCCCGCGACGACGTCGCGGCGGGCGATGCGGAGCTGGGTGCCGCGGCCGTGCCGCTGGCGCTGGCGCATGCGCTCTCGGGCGATGCGCGCGAGGTGCGCTGCGGGGGCCTGGTCGTGCGCCGTCCCGCGTGAGGCGTGATACGTCGGCAGCCAGCCAGGAGGAAGGTGTGTCCCTGCCCGCCGGAGTCGATCCCGCCACGTTCGAGACCGTCCAGACCGCGATCGCGGACGCCCTGGGGCGCGAGCCGGAGGAATGCGCCTACGATGCGCGCCTCATCGGTGATCTCGGTGCCGAGAGCATCGACTTCCTCGACATCGCCTTCAAGCTCGAGCGCGCCTTCGGCATCCGGATTCCGCGCGGCGGAATCGAGGCCGCGAGCAAGGAGGGCCTCGCCGAGGGCGAGAGCTACGAGGTGAACGGCGTGCTGACCCCCGCGGCGCGCGCGCGGCTCGCCGCGCACATGCCCGAGGTGCCGCCGGAGGAGTTCCGCGAGGGTCTCAAGGTGAGCGAGGTGGCGACGCTCTTCCGCGTCGGCACCTTCTACAACCTCGTGGTGGGCCTGAAGGCGCAGCAGGGCGGGACCTGAGCGTCCGGCGCTTCGCGTTCCTGGTCCATCCGCTGGTCCCGGCCGCGCGGCGGCTCATGGCCGTGCGTGCCGGACGGGTGCGACTGGCCGGCGGTGCGGCGCCCACCGTGGACGACGTGCAGGTGGTGGCGCGCCTGGGCTTCGAGGACGTGGCCGGGGTCGTCGTCGGCGTGCCCCTCCTGCCCGACGAGCTCCTGGCCGATCAGGCGCGGGCGCTCGCGTGGATGGAGCGCGCGGTGCAGCTCGCCGCACCGGTCGGGATGGTCGGACTCGGCAGCCTGCTGTCGGTGGTCGCGGGGCGCGGCGAGGCGCTCGCGCAAACGACCGGCGTCGCGGTCACGACCGGCAACGCCGGGACTGCGTGGTGCGCCTCCGAGGTGCTTCTCGCACGGCTTCTCGACGCGGGCGGGGCCGCGCAGCCCGTCGCGGTCCTCGGGGGACGGGGCACGGTGGGGCGCGCGATCGCGGCGCGCCTCCGCGCGCGTGGGGTGGAGGTCGTGCTGGACCCCCCGGAGCTCTCCGCCTTCCGGTGGGTGGTGGGCGCGTCGACGACCGGCGGTCTCGTGGAGGCGTCGGCACTGCGCCCGGGCACGCTCCTCGTGGATGTCGCCCTTCCGCCGACCCTCCGGGGGCCTCCGCCGCCGGGCGTGGAGGTCGTTCCCGGCGAGTGCCTGACGTTGCCGTCCGGATGGCGGCGCGACG
This sequence comes from Pseudomonadota bacterium, assembly GCA_039800105.1. Taxonomy (GTDB): domain Bacteria; phylum Myxococcota_A; class UBA796; order UBA796; family SXON01; genus CAMAXZ01. Next base: position 9,193 of record JBDLRI010000117.1, on the reverse strand, counting down.
GCTGGGGACACGCCTTCCACGTCGTCGCCGGCTACGGCCACGATTCGGTCTACGCTTGCCTGCTCGAGCCCCTCCTCGCGATGTGGTCCGGGCGGGTCGCGCCGTACGCCTCGGGGAGGGTGGCGCAGGCGGAGGACGTGGAGGCGTTCGGCGAGGCGGCGGCGCGCGCGGGTTTCGTGCCGCGGACCCGGGCGCGTTAGGGGCAGGCGTGGCGGGTTACGACCGGTTGTTCGAGGGCGCGCAGTCGCTGCGCGCGGGGGAGGCGGCGATCCTCGCGTCGCTGGCGTCGCGCGGGTTCGACGAGGTGATCGTCCCGCTGATCGAGGACGCGGACGTGTACGTGTCGGGTGCCGACATGCGCCTCGTCGACGGCGGGCGCGTGCTGGGCCTGCGCGCCGACTTCACCGGTCCGGTCGCGCGGGTCGCCTCGACGCGCCTGCGGGGTGTGGACGCGCCGCTTCGGCTTTGCTACCGCGGGGCGCTGTTCCGCGGAGGCCGGCAGCGTTGGCAGGCCGGCGCGGAGCTCTTCGGCATCCCGGGTCCCGATGGCGACGCGGAGGCGATCCGGGCGGGCCTGGCGGCGCTCGATGCCGCGGGCGTGAAGGACGCGAGGGTGGTCGTGGGGAGCGCGCGCGCGCTCGAGACGGCGCGCCCGGGCGCGTTGGAGGACACGGAGCTCCGCGGCGCCCTCGACCGTCGCGATCCGGAGGGACTGGCCCGCGCACCGGAATTGTCGGCGTGGCTGCGACGCCGCGTGGTGCCGGCCGACGTCGGTGCCGTGCTGGAACGCCTCGGGCCCGATCGCGGGCGTGTCGTGGTCGACCCGCTGCACGTGCGCGGATTTCCGTACTACAGCGGCCTCGTGTTCGACTTCTTCGCGCCCGGCTACGCCGGTCCGCTCGGGGGAGGGGGGCGTTACGACGGCCTTTGCGCGCGGTATGGTCACCCCCGCCCCGCCGTGGGGTTCAGCCTCGACCTCGACCGGATCGCGGGCGGGCCGGACGCGCCGGGCGGTCCGATCGTGGTGGGCCTGCCGAAGGGTCGGCTCTCCGCGCCCGTGCTCGCCGCGCTCGGGGACCTGGCGCCGCCGCCGGAGGCGCTGGACACGCGCGCGCTGGTCGTCGACGGCCCCGGTGGGCACCTGCGGTTCCTGTTGCTGAAGCCATCCGACGTGGCGGTCTACGTGGAACGCGGCGCCGCCGACGTCGGCCTGGTAGGGCTGGACGTGCTCCGCGAGACGCCCGCGGACGTGCTGGAGCCGGTCGCGACCACGCTCGGGCGGTGTCGGCTCTGCCTGTGCGGCCTGCCGGGGCGGGACCTCGAGGCGCGGATGCGCCTCGGGAGGCTCCGCGTCGCGACCAAGTACCCGAACCTCACGGCGCGGGCGCTGGGTGCGCGCGGGCTCGTCGCGGAGCTGATCCCGCTCCACGGCTCGGTGGAGCTCGCGGTGTTGGCCGGGCTGGCCGACGCCATCGTGGACATCGTGGAGACGGGCGCGACCTTGCGCGCGAACGGTCTCGTCGAGATCGAGGACCTGGAGGCCCTCTCCGCGCGGGTGGTGGTCAACCGCGCGTCGTGGGCGCTCCGCGAGGAGGCGCTCGGACCGGTGCTGGCGCGACTGGAGACCTCATGCGGACGTTGAAGCTCGCCGATTCCACCCACCGGGCCTGGCTGCGCAGCCTGCGCGAGGAGTCGCCGGTCGACGTGGCCGACGTCGTACGCGGCATCCTCGCCGACGTGCGGACGGGCGGCGACGCCGCGGTGCGCGCCCACACCGCGCGTCTCGATCGGGCGGACGTGGACCCGCTCGTGGTGCCGCGCGCCCTGCTCGAGGCGTGGGCGGCGGCTGCCGATCCGGCACTCCGTGCGATCATGGAGCGTTCGGCCGACAACATCCGCGCCTTCCACGCGCCGCAGCGCCCGCGTCCGTTCAGCCTCGCGGGCGGACGGCTGGTCGAGCGCATCGTGCCCCTCGACGCGGTGGGGTGCTACGTCCCGGGCGGTCGCGCGTCGTACCCGAGCACGGTGCTCATGAACGTGATCCCGGCCAAGGTCGCCGGGGTGCAGCGCATCGTCGTGACCACCCCGCCACGTCCGGATGGGACGATCGCGCCCGCGATCGCGTTGGCCTGCCTCATCGCCGGTGCCGACGAGGTCGTGCGGGCGGGCGGGGCGCAGGCGGTCGGCGCGCTCGCCTACGGTACCGAGACCATCGCGCCCGTCGACAGCATCACCGGGCCGGGCAACGCCTGGGTGGCGGAGGCGAAGCGCCAGGTCTCGGATCGCGTGGGAGTCGACCTTCACGCCGGACCGAGCGAGGTGCTCGTCCTCGACGACGGGCGGGGGGACGTGGGACGGATCTGCCGGGACCTCGTCGCGCAGGCGGAGCACGACGTGGTGGCCATCGCGATCTGCGTCACGACGTCCCGCGCCACCTGGGAGGCGCTTCCGGCGGCGATGGACGCGCTGCTCGCCGCGGAGCCCAATCCGGTGGCCGCGGAGAGCCTGGCCTCCCGCGGGGCCGTGGTGCTGGCCGACTCGCTCGACGAGGCCATCCGGTTCGTGAACGCCTTCGCGCCCGAGCATCTGGAGCTGGAGACGGACCCGTCCGTCGTCGACCGCATCACGGCGGCGGGCGCCATTTTTGTCGGCGGTTGGAGCCCCGAGCCGGTCGGCGACTACCACGCCGGCCCCAACCACACGCTCCCGACGGGCGGCTTCGCGCGGTTCCAGAGCGCGCTCGGCACCGCGCACTTCGTCCGGAAGATCCACGTCATCGCGCACGACGCGGCGTGGCTCGCGCGGGAAGGTCCAGCGGTCGCGGCGTTCGCCCGCGCCGAGGGGCTCGTGGGGCATGCGCGCGCCGTGGAGGTGCGGCTGGACGCGGCCCGTGCGGCGGCCTCGTCCTCCCCCGTCGACGCGGCGCGCTACGCGCTTCCGGAGGTCCGCGCGCAGAAGGCGTACACCCTGGAGGCGCCCCCCGACGCGCCCAGCAAGCTCAACCAGAACGAAGCGCCGGAGGACCTTCCCGCGGTGCTCAAGGAGCGCATCCTCGGGCGTGCGCGGGAACTGGACTGGCGCCGCTACCCGCCGTTCGACGACGTCGACCTCCGCGCGGCGATCGCGGCGCGCGACGGCTGGGTGCCCGAAGGCGTGCTGCTCGGCAACGGCAGCAACGAACTCCTGTCGACGCTGTTCGCGGCGTGCGTGGGCTACGGCGAGCGGGTGGCGATCCCACACCCCTGCTTCAGCCTCTACCCGCTGCACCTCGCGGCGCGCGGTGCCGACATCGTGCGCATCCCGCTGCGCGAGGCGGACGACTTCCGCTACGACCTCGACGACGTCGTGGTGGCCGCGCGCGGTGCCAAGATCGCGCTGCTGACGTCTCCGAACAACCCGACCGGGTCGGTGCTCACGGCGGCGGACGTGCGCCATGTGCTCGACTCCACCGATGCGCTCGTCGTCGTCGACGAGGCGTACCGCGAATGGTGCGGCCAGGACTTCGCCCCGTTGCTCGCCCATGGACGCCTCGTGCTGATGCGCACCTTCAGCAAGGCGCTGGCCATGGCGGGCCTGCGCTTCGGCTACATGCTCGGGCCGCCCGGCCTGTGCCGGGAGGTCCACAAGCTGCTGCTGCCCTACAACGTCAACGCCTTCACGCGCGCCGCCGTGGAGGTCCTGCTTCCCGAGGAGGCGATGCTGGCGGAGCGCGTCCGCTTCGTCGTCGCCGAGCGCGGGCGCATGGCCGCCGCCCTGCGGGCGCGGGGGCGGCGGGTGGTCGAGGGTGGCGCGAATTTCCTGCTGTTCGCGAGCGCGGACCCGCCCGCCGAGTTCCGCCGGCTGCTCGCCGCGGGGGTGCTGGTGCGCGACCTGTCCAGCGGCGTCCCGGGGTTCCTGCGCGTCAGCGTCGGCTCCCCGGAGGACAACGCCCGGTTCCTGGGGGCCGTGTGAACACCGACGCGGCCGTCGTCGAGGGTCGCCCGTGGGTCGTCTTCGACGTCGACGGCGTGCTGCTGGACGTACGCCCGAGCTTCTACGCCATCATCCGCGCGATGAGCGGCGCCACCGACGCGGACATCCAGCTCTTCAAGGCGGCCGGCGGGTACAACGACGACTGGGAGTTGGCGCGTGCCGCGTACAGCTGGATCCGTGCACGCCGCCCGAAGCCGATTCCGCCGGGCGGATGGCGCACGCTGGTCAACCGCTGCGGCAACGATCCGGGCGATCTGGCGCCGCGCTGCCGGGCGATGTACCTCGCGGGGCTGTGGCGCGAGGAGCAGGTCATGGTGGACACGGAGCGCCTCGTGCGGCTCGCGTCGCGTGCGAACGTCGCCGCCTGCACGGGACGCGATCGCACGGAGCTGGCCCTCGCGGAGGAGCGTCTCGGCTTCCGCTTCCCGGTCGCGACCACCTGCGAGGACGTCCGCAAGCCGGATCCGCGCGCACTGTTGCGCCTGGCGCCCGGTGGCGACTTTTTCGGGGACAGCGAGGACGATCGGCGGTGCGCACAGGCCGCCGGCTTCCGCTTCCACCCGGTCACGGATTCCCCCCTTCCGGCGCTCGACGCCATCCTGGAGGCCCTCGGTGCGTGAAGGAACCGCGGAGCGCACGTCGCGCGAGACCCGCATCTCGGTCAGCATCGCCCTCGACGGCGGTCCCATCACCGTCCGCACGGGCCACGCGTTCTTCGACCACCTGCTCGAGGCGTTCGCACGGCACGGCCGCTTCGGCCTGCAGGTGGAGGCCCAGGGCGACCTCCATATCGACGCCCACCACACCGTGGAGGACATGGGGATCGTGCTCGGGCGCGCCTTCCGGGCGGCCTGCGGGGACCGCGTCGGCCTGGAGCGCAACGGGGACGCGCTCATGCCCATGGACGAGGCGCTCCTGCGCGCCGTGGTGGATCTCGGCGGCCGCAGCTACCTGTGCTGGCGTGTCGAGGTGCCGGGCGTCTACGTGCCCACGCTCGATCTGACGGTGCTGGAGGGCTTCTGGAAGGCCTTCTGCGACCACGCGGCGTGCAACCTGCACGTGGATGCCCTGCACGGCCGCGACTACCACCACGTGGTCGAGGCGACCTTCAAGGCCTGCGGGCGCGCGCTGCGTGCCGCGACCCGTCCGGACGGCACCGCCAGCGTCGCCAGCACCAAGGGCATGCTGGACGGTTGACGACGCGGCTCAGTGCGCGCGGGCCTGCAGCACCCGCAGCGCGTCCGCGAGCGACAGTCCGCGCCCGTGGAGCACGGCGGCCACGTGGAAGATCAGGTCGGCCGCCTCTTCCGCCACGCGCGCGTCCGGCCCGGTGAGCGCGGCATGGACGAGCTCCACGGCCTCCTCGCCGATCTTCTTCATGCGCAGGTTCTCGTTCCCAAGGAGCTTGGCGCTGTAGGAGCCCTCCGTCGCCGACCCGGCCGCGAGCGCGTCGCGACGCTGCGCGAGGGTCGCGTCGAGCGCCACGAGCGCGCCGCCGGAGTCCGAATCCCAGCACGCGCGGGTGCCGCGGTGGCAGGCGGGTCCCTCGGGGACGACACGGACGACGATGGCGTCTGCGTCGCAGTCCGCCGCGAGTGACACCACGCGCTGCGTGTGGCCCGAGGTGGCGCCCTTGTGCCAAAGCTCGCCGCGGGAGCGGGACCAGAACCATGTCTGCCCGCTCTCGCGCGTGCGGGCCAGCGACGCCTCGTTCATGTACGCGAGGGTCAGCACCTCGCCCGTGGCGGCGTCGATCACGACGGCCGGCGCGAGGCCGTCCGGTCCCCAGCGCAGGGTCGGGGGGAGGGTGTCCTTCATGCGTGGCTCCCGTCCCGCGTCTCGGCGGGCCGTGTGGGGATTCCGGCGTCGCGGAGGGCGTCCTTGACCGCGCCGATGCGCAGCTCGCCGAAGTGGAACAGGGATGCGGCGAGGAGGCCCGTGGCACCGGTGCGCGCGGCCTCGACGAAGTGCGCGGCCCGGCCCGCGCCGCCGGAGGCGATGACCGGGATGGAGAGCGCCGCGCGAGCCCGTGCGAGCCCGTCGAGGTCGAACCCCGCCCTCGTCCCGTCGTGGTCCATGCTGGTGAGCAGGATCTCTCCGGCCCCGCGGGACTGCAGCTCGGCGAGCCACGGCAGCATGCGGCGCTCCGTGGGACGACGCCCGCCGTGGGTGGTGACCACGTCCGCGCGGACATCCACCGCCGCCACGACGCACTGGGCCCCGTAGCGGGCCGCGGCCGCGTCGATCAGCCTGGGGTTCTCGACCGCGGCGCTGTTCACGGCCACCTTGTCCGCGCCCGCGTCGAGCAACCGCGCGAAGTCGTCCACGCTGCGCACGCCGCCGCCGACGGTGAAGGGGATGAACAGCCGGTCGGCCACCCCGCGCACCACGTCGAGCATCAGGCCTCGCCCCTCGTGCGTGGCGGAGATGTCGAGGAACACGAGCTCGTCGGCACCCTCGGCGTCGTAGCGCGCCGCGCAGTCCACCGGGTCCCCGGCGTCGCGCAGCCCGACGAAGTTCACGCCCTTCACGACGCGCCCGTCCTTCACGTCGAGGCAGGGCATCACGCGGACGTTCAGCACCCGTCGGTCTCCATCGTGGGGCGGGGGGACATCCCCCCGCAACGCCCCCCGGACGCGTCGCTGCGCTCGCCCGCGGCATGCAGGGCCTCACCGAGGGTGAAACGTCCGGCGTAGAGCGCCTTCCCGATGATGACCCCCGCGTAGCGCCGGCAGGCCGCCACGTCCTCGAGGGTGCCGATGCCGCCGCTGGCCAGCACGCCGAGTCCGGCGTCGTGGAACACGTCGAGCACGGAGGTGTCCGGCCCCTCGAGCGTCCCGTCCCGGTGGACGGCGGTGACGAGGGCATGGAGCACCCCGCGCTCCCGCAGCCAGGCGGCGGCCTCCGGCGCGGTCATCGGCAGCGTGTCGACCCAGCCGCGCGCGGCGATGCGCCCGTCCTTCACGTCCGCCGCCACGACGATGCGTTCGGCACCGAACCGCGCCAGCAGCCCGTCGAGGAAGCCCGGCTCCGCGAAGGCCTGCGTCCCGACGACCACGCGCACGGCGCCGGCGTCGAGCAGCGCCGCGACGTGGTCGGCGTGCCGGATGCCGCCGCCGGCCTGGATCGGAAGGATCCGCGCGAGGCGGGCGATGAGGGCGGCCTGGCGCGGCTCCCCGGCGAACGCGCCGTCCAGGTCGACCACGTGGGCGCGCCCGGCCTCCGCCCATCGCGCGGCGATGGCCTCGGGATCGCCGAACTCCTCGCGGGTTTCGCGGCGGCCGTGGAGCAGTCGGACGGCACGGCCGTCCATGAGGTCGATCGCGGGCCAGGTCAGCATGCGAGCCACTCCTGCAGGCGTCGGATGCCGTCCGCGCCGGACTTCTCGGGATGGAACTGGTGGGCGTGCACCGTGCCGCGCCGTACGCTCGCCACCCACGCCGCGCCGTGCGACACCACCGCGCCCACCCAGTCCGGGCGCGGCTCGGGGAGCGACACGCCGAAGCTGTGCGCGAAGTAGGCCCATCGGCCGTCATCCAGGCAGTGCCACCCCATGTTCGGCACCGTCGGCGGCGAAGGCGCCCGCGACGCCAGGTGCACCACGCGGCCCGGCAGCACGCCGAGGCCTTCGGTGCGGCCGTGCTCCTCGCTGGACTCGAAGAGCAGCTGCATCCCCAGGCAGATGCCGAGCAGGGGGCGTTCGGCCGCGAGGTGCGCCCGCAGCTCGTCCCAGGCACCCGTGGCGCGCAGCCGCGCCACGGCCTGCGGGAAGGCCCCCTGGCCCGGCAGCACCACGCGCCCGTCGCGCACCCGGGACGAGCGGTGCACGGTGGCGCCGGCCGCCTCGAGCGCGCGCTGCACGCTGCGCAGGTTGCCCATGCCGTAGTCCAGGAGGGTCACGTCCACGGGTGCGCCCTAACCCATGCGGGCGCACCCCGGTTCGGCCGCGCACGGCCGGCCTGCGGGCGCGCAGGCGTACGACCGCTTACATGGGCCGGCGGAGGCCCATGATGCTGACCCTCACCTGCGTGTCCCTTGCGCTCCTGACCGACGTCGCGGAGGCTGCGCCGCGCAAGAAGCCGAAGGCGGACGTCCCCGCCGCGCCTGCGGATGCGGCGTCGGCGGCACCTGCGGCTGCGACGCCCGCGCCCGCGGCGGTGCCCGCCGCACCGACGGCCCCTGCGGCCGGCGTGGCGGTCGTGGAGGAGGGGGGCCGGCGCTACGTGCTGACGGCGGACGGCGTCGTCGAGATCTGGAGCATCGGCGCCACGCCGGAGCGCGTCGGCACCGTCTCCGCGCCTGGCGCGGTGGCGCTGTTCTCGGGCGGCGGGCGCGTGTGGGCGGAGGTGCGCGAGGTCCGCGCGGTGCCCGTCGACGGGGCTGCGCCCTCCGCGTGGGTCGCGTCGGTGGCGCCCGGCGCCGAGGCCGGCCCCACCCCCTCCGTGTCGCAGCCCGCTGCGAAGGCCGCTGCGCAGGGGATGCGCATCGTATCCGTGTCGTCCGGCAACGCGGTCGTGGATGCGGGGTCGGCGGGCGGGCTGGCGCTCGGTCAGCACGTGCGTTTCCTCCGCGTGCAGGCCTACGAGGTGCCGAAGCTCGACGGAACCGGCATGGAGACCCGCTCCGCCGAGGAGGAGATCGGCTCCGGCGTGGTGCAACGCGTGGAGGCCGATCGCGCGGTCGTCGAGATCGCGCGCGGCGGACGCGTGGTGGTCGGGGATCGGCTGGACGCCACGGAGACCGACTCGCCGGACGTGCGCGCGCCCCGGCGCTTCGCCGGATTCCGCGAGATCGGCGGCGTGGTGCGCCCGATGCTTCCGCTCGACACCCTCGGTGTCGCCATGGTCAACGAGGCGTGGATCACGGTCGGCTACGAGCAGCCCTGGTACGTGACGGCGCGCCTGGCTCCGGTGGCCATGGGATGGAGCACCGACGGCAACCCGTTCACGGTGGCGGCGCTCGCCAGCGCCGGTCTCGACACGCGGTACTACGGCGCCGGCGCGGGCATCGGATGGAGCATGCTCAACACCAACTCCAACGTGCCCGACGTGGACTACTACGACCCGTCGACCACCACGATCCAGGGCGATTTCCAGGACGTGTCCTCCGCGTTCAGCTTCGTCCAGGAGGCGCGCCTCGGCGCCCGGGACGGCCTGCGCCTCGAGATCCGCAACACCCTCGTCATCCGGCCGTCCTACGACGTGGAGGAGACCTACGAGGA
>JBDLRI010000116.1:0-11646 GCA_039800105.1 Pseudomonadota bacterium | reverse complement strand
ATGGTCGGGGTGACAGGATTTGAACCTGCGGCCTCTTGCTCCCGAAGCAAGCGCTCTAGCCAGGCTGAGCTACACCCCGCGGGACGGTGCGTCCTATGGCCTCCGGGGACTGGCGTCAAGGGAGCGTCCGCCGTCGTGAGCGGCGTGAACGCCCTTGCCCGGATGGTCCACACCCCGTAAAGTAAGCGCGCCGCGCGTGGCGCGGACGGGAGCCGAGTTGTCCTCCGAAACCGCACCCCCTGATGCCGCATTCACGCTTGCGGCGTTCCTGGAGCGATCCGCCCGGGAGGTCTTCGCGCACTACGGCCTGCGTCTCGACGTGGCCGGGGACGAGGAGCTCCGGCCGCGTCTGTCGGATGACGACGTCCTGGCCATCCTGCGTTTCGCCGGGGACGGTGGGCGCGGCCCGTTGCGCGGGACGCTCGTGCTGGCCACGGACGTCGACACGGTCGCGCGGGTGCTTCCCGACACCCTCTCCGGCTCGGAGGGGGACACCCCCTCTGCCGCAGGCCGCCCCACCCCGCCCGCGCCGTCGTTGGAAGAGTCCCTCGACTGGATCGGCGAGCTTGGCAACCAGGTGCTCGGTCGCGTGAAGGAACGCCTGCTCGGTCGTGGTCTCGACGTCGCGGTGGAATCCCTGGAGACGGTAGTCGCACGCGACGCTGACGTTGGCACGCTCGATCCGGATCGTACCGTCGGCCATGCCCTGACCTCCCCGGACGGACACCTGCTGGCGTGGTTCGAGGTGGCGGCCGACGCGCCCCTCTCCCTCGGCGCCCCGGATTCGCCCGATCTCCCCTCCAGCCGCCGCCTGTACTGAGCACGCCATGGCCACCATCCTCGTTGTCGACGACTCCTCCACCATGCGTCGCCACCTCACGGCCATCCTCGTGCGCGCAGGCCACTCCGTGGTCGACGCCCGCGACGGCGTCGAAGGCCTCGAGCGTATCGCCGGGCAGCCGCTCCACGCCGCGGTGGTCGACCTTCACATGCCGCGCCTCGGCGGACTGGACATGATCGCCGCGGTGCGCGCGGGCACGCACCAGCCCGAGCTGCCGGTGGTGATGCTCACCGCGGAGGTCGGGCCCGACAACGTCGCGCGCGGCCGTGCGCTGGGCGTGGTCCACTGGTTCGTGAAGCCTTTTTCTCCCGAGGCGCTGGTCGAGGCGATCGCGTCGCTCGTGCGCTGATCCGCGGGGGCGTCAGAACGCCAGCTGTCCGACGGCCCGCGGAAACGGGATGACGTCCCGGATGTTCTCCACGCCCGTCGCGTACATGACGGCGCGCTCGAAGCCGAGGCCGAAGCCCGCGTGCGGCACGGTGCCGTAGCGGCGGAGGTCGCGGTACCAGCCGTAGTCGTGCGGATCGAGGCCCATCGCGGTGATGCGCGCGTCGAGCACGTCCAGGCGCTCCTCCCGCTGGCTCCCGCCGATGATCTCTCCGACGCCGGGCGCGAGTACGTCCATCGCGGCCACCGTGCGCCCGTCGTCATTGAGCCGCATGTAGAACGCCTTGATGTCCTTGGGGTAGTTCATCACCACCACCGGGCGGCCGACCTGCTCGCAGAGCCACCGCTCGTGCTCGCTCTGCAGATCGATGCCCCAGGACACGGGGAACTCGAACGTCACGCCGGAGCGCTGCAGCATCGCCACGGCGTCGGTGTAGCCGATGCGCTCGAAGCTCGCGCCGACGAACGCCTCCAGGCGCTTCACGCACTGCGGGTCCACACGCTCCGCGAAGAAGGCCAGGTCGTCCTGGCGCTCCTCGAGCACCGCGCGGAAGATGGACTGCAGGAAGGCGCCGGCGAGGTCGGCGTCGGCGGAGAGGTCCGCGAACGCGATCTCCGGCTCGATCATCCAGAACTCCGCGAGGTGCCGACGCGTGTTGCTGTTCTCGGCACGGAACGTCGGGCCGAAGGTGTACACGCGGCTCATCGCCATGCAGTACGTCTCGACGTTGAGCTGGCCCGACACCGTGAGGTGCGCGGGCTTGCCGAAGAAGTCCTTCGCGTAGTCGACCTCCCCCGACGGTGTCCGCGGAAGGTTGGCCAGGTCCAGCGTGGACACGCGGAACATCTGCCCGGCTCCCTCGGCGTCACTCCCGGTGAGGATCGGGGTGTGGATCCAGCTGAAGCCGTGCTCCTGGAAGAAGCGGTGCACGGCGAACGCGAGGGTGTTGCGCACCCGCGTCACGGCGCCGATGAGGTTCGTCCGCGGGCGCAGGTGCGCCTGCTCGCGCAGGAACTCCACGGTGTGCCGCTTCGGCTGCATCGGGTAGGTCTCGGGGTCCTCCACCCAGCCGACCACCGAGAGCGCGGAGGCACGAAGCTCCACGGCCTGTCCGGCCGCCGGGCTGGGCGTGATCTCCCCCTCCACGCTGACCGAGCACCCGGCGGAGAGGTGCTTCACCTCGGCGTCGTAGTTGGGCAGCTGCGCCTCGGCGATCACCTGGATCGGCGCGAAGCACGAACCGTCGTGCACCGCCACGAACGACAGGCCGGCCTTGGAGTCGCGCCGCGTGCGGACCCAGCCTTGCACCGTCACACGCGTGCCCGTCGGGACCTTGCCCGCCAGGATGTCTGCGATGCGCGCCACGTTCATGGGAACCTCCGTCCCGGCGCGCCTAACCGCGCCCGCGCCGTGCTTCACGCCGCCATCGCGAACGCCGCCGTGCGGCCACGAGCCCGCCCGCGACCAGCCAGGCCGCGCCGGAGGCCGAGGACGTCGTGGCACATCCCCCGCAGCCCAGCGGCGTGCCCGGCGCCGGTTGGAACGCCTCCCCGTCGAGGGCGGCCGTGTCGGCCACGCCGTCCGCGCCGCCAGGTCCGCCGCTTGCGCCGGACGCTCCGGTGTCGTTCCCGCCGCCCGTCCCGCCGGACGCTCCGGTGTCGTTCCCGCCGCCTGTCCCGCCGGACGCTCCGGTGTCGTTCCCGCCGCCCGTCCCGCCGGACGCTCCGGTGTCGTTCCCGCCGCCCGTCCCGCCGGAGCCGCCTCCCGCGCAGAAGTCCGCGCCGGTGCAGTCCTCGTCCACGCCGTTGCAGGCGATCTCGGCACGGCAGCCCTGGGAGGCCGCGATGGATCCGATCATCTGGCGGATGCTCCGGCCGTTCACCACCGCGTCCCATCGGTAGGGGAACACCCACACGCTCCAGGTCCGCTCGAACCCGGGGTGCAGGTTGAAGATTCCGATCGGCGTGAGGTAGGCGCCCGTGCCCGGGTTGGCGACGAGCGCCGCGTGCAGCACGAGGGGATCGAACGTCGCCACGGTGAGGCAGCGGTCGTTGGACGAATCGCACGCGCTCCACCATCGCTCCGAGGCAGTGCCGACGATCGGACGGCTCGTGCGCGGGTCCACCCCCGGGAACGCCAGCGCCCCGTGCACCGGGGAAGTGGCATGGGCCACCGGGCTCGCCGGATCCGCGAAGGGCGCGTCCCCCTGGTACCAGTAGAAGTGTGCGTCCACGCCCTGCGCCGTGAACAGCGCGGGGATCTCCTGGTCGTGGTCCGACCACGTGCGCGTTCCCTCGTAGCGGATGGTGTAGTCGACCTGGATCCACGCCTCGCCCGGCGTCACCCGCTGCTCGAAGGTGAGGTCCGCCACGCCCGCGCCGCGCTTCGTGAAGTGGCGGGGAGCGACCTGCACGACTTCCAGGGCGTCGCCGACCCAATCGGCGCTCCAGGCGTCGTTCGCCTCGTTGTCCCACGCGCAGCCGCTCCCCTGCGCCTGGATGGGGTTCCAGGGCGCACCCGCGTCCCAGGTCACGCACGGTGCCGTGTTGGCGCAGTTGGAGACGTGCGCGCCCGCCGAGAACGCCCGGGCCACGCAGGTGCCGTGGCCTGCCGCCCGGCACGCGGCATCGCTGGCGTAGGCGGTCGCGTCGCAGGAATCCAGGGAGAACCAGCCGGTGCCCCCGACCGGGTCGTAGCCCCAGATGGACAACTGCATCGCGGCGCCGCCGTGCTCCATCAGCAGGTTGCGCGTCCAGTCTTCGTCGAAGAGCTGGAAGACCGTGCCGCCGTAGGAGGTGTTCACGCCGGCGCGCACCTGGGCGTTGCCGACGTACTGGGTGTCGCGCGCGCGGTCGCGCCAGTAGGGGCCGTTGCCGTCGCACCAGGCGCGCGGGTCGCCCGTGAGGCCCGCGCAGCCCACGTCGACGTAGCGCGTGGTGAGCAGCGGGTTGACACCGTCCGGCTGCCCGGACGCGTCGACGCCGATGGCGTAGACCTTGATCTCGTGTCGACCGGCGCCGAGCGGCTCGTGCGCCCACTCGTAGGCGTGCGCGCCCACGTCGGAGCGGGTGCCCTCCGCGGCCATGCCCCGCGCGATCACGCCGTCCACGTAGATGTGCACCGCGATGGGCCCGCTCCAGTCCGGGTCCCTCGCCCAGCCGGACACGCGGGTGCCGTCCGCCACGTCGATCCAGCCCGTCGGGGGCTGGGCGTGCGCCAGTCGCGTCGCCAGGAGCAGGTGCACGATCATGCTGGCCTCCACCCGTCCATGTACCTCATCTGGGGCGGGGGGGCCGTCGCCCCCCCGCAACGCCCCCCCGGGCCTGCACGGTCGCGAGCGACGCATGCCGCCTGCGCCGGCGCGGACCGTCTCAGCCGCCGTCGTGCGGCCAGTCCGGGTAGGTCGCGTCGCGCGGGTGGATCACGTCGGGCGGGCACGGCCACGCGATGCCGAACGCCGGATCGTCCCAGCGGACCCCGCGGTAGAGCCCGGGGTCGTGCGGCTCCGACGCGACATAGTGGACGAGGGTGTCGTCCTCGAGCGTGAGGAAGCCGTGCGCGCAGCCCTCCGGCACGTACATCGCCACGCCGTCACCGGCGCGCAGCGTGAGCGCGCACCAGCCGAGGTACGTCGGCGAGTCCCGTCGCAGATCCACCACCACGTCGTGGATCGCGCCGCGCAGGCACGACACGGTCTTCGCCTGCTGCCGCCGGGGAAGCTGGTAGTGCAGGCCGCGCAGGGTCCCGCGCGCGTGGCTGGCGGACACGTTGACCTGCGCCGCCCGCGGCGTGAGGCCCGCGCGCGCGTAGGCCTCCGCGCACCAGGTACGGGAGAAGCTGCCGCGCGTGTCGTCGTTGCGAAGGGCCTCGACGCGATGGGCGCCCGCGACCGCCAGCGGTGTGAACCTCACGGGCGGCGCCGTCGCGCGCGCGCCGCCATCCAGCCGGCGAGTGCCAGCATCGCTCCGGGCGCTCCGCCGGGTGCGTCGCACCCGCACGCTTCGGGCTCGCCCCCGAGCTTGGAGGCGGACGGCACGTCGCCACCGTCCTCCGTGCCCGCTCCGGTCGCCGTCGCGGTGGCCGTGTCCCCGGTCGGCGCGTCGCGCGACGCGGCCTCGTCCATCACCGCGTCCATGGCACCCCAGAACGCCGGGTCGTTGGCCTCGTATCCGAGGGCCCAGAAGCCGACGCCGCCGAGATCCTCCTCGAGAAGGGCCCATCGGACGCGGGTTTCCACGCTCTGGAGATCCTCGTACCACGTCTGCGTCCCGCTCCCGGGGTACCAGGGCGAGCTGCTCGCCGCGTCCCAGCGACGTCCGGCCGCATCGAGCGTCTGGCCGTAGGTGATCGAGCTGGCGCGGCCCGTCGCGGTGCCGGGCACGTCGTTGGCGTCGGCCACGGGCCAGGTGTGACCGTAGAGCGGCAGCCCGAGGATGATCTTGTCGACGGGGGCGCCGGCGCTTCGGTAGTCGTTCACCGTCCAGCGCAGCGTGTAGGAGTCCCACACGCCGCCGTCGTCCAGCGGGGCGTTCGGGCCGGGATCGCCGCCGGACCAGTGGTACTCGTAGCCCATGATGAACAGCCCGTCGGACTCCTCGGCCAGCGTCGCGTAGTCCCAGGCGTCCGACCAGTCCACGGCGGGGGTCGCGAGCGTGACGTCCCCCACGCCCGCCGCCTTGAGCTCCCGCACGAGGCTCACCATGTTCGCACGCTGCCCGGCGCGCACGCCCTCGAAGTCGATGTTCACGCCGTCCGCGCCGTAGGCGCGCAGCTGCGTCGCGACCGCGGAGACCAGGCGCGCGCGTGCGCTGGAACTGCCCAGGATGGAGTCGAGCGTGTCGCGGTCGAACTGCGTCACGCACAGGTGGACGCGCACCCCGGCGGCGTGCCCGAGCCGCACGGCGTCCGCGGCGCGGCCGGTCCATCGCGACAGCTCCGACAGCGAACCGTCCGCGTCGGCGCTCACGCTGAAGACGGCCAGGTCCGTGATGTGCTCGAACGGCACGTCGGCGACATCGTAGGTCCAGTAGGGAAGGTAGCCGTACATCCGGCGCGTCGGCCCGGCCAACGGGGGTGGCACGGCGCGGGCCGGCGGTGCGGCGTGCGCGGCGGGGCGCACGCGCGCCGCGGCGTGCATCGCGTGGACGGAGGGCACGGGCTCGACGGCGTGCGGGAGCGGCATGCGCCGACGTCACACGTCCGCCGGTGCGTGCCAAGGGACGCACCGGGATAGATCATGCGCAGGAGAATGCATGCCGCCGCTCGCGCACCAGGGCCATGCTCCGGCGTCCGGCGAACCGCGGCATGCGACGGCACGCGACGTGTCGACGCTCCGCCTGGCGTGCGCGGAAGAGCCTGGCGATGCGGCGCGCTGGGCGGCGCTGGCGGCCGAGCTGGCCGGTCGTGGCACGCGCGGCGAGGCGCTCCGGGCGGCCGACACCGCGTGGCGCTGCGTGCAGGATGCCTGGGAGCGTGGGGACTCTCCGCGGGCGGTGTCGATTGCGTGCATGCGCGCGGATCTCCTCGGTCTCCTCGGGCGTGACGCGGAGGCGCTGGCGATGTTCGACGCCATCGCAGCCCGGTCCGGGGACGAGGTGCATCCCGACGTACCGTACCGCCGCGCGCGCCTGCTGGCGGATACCGACCCACGTGCGGCGCTTGCGCAGTATCGGGTGGCGTTGTCGCTCGATGGCCGAGCCTTCGACGAGCCGGTGAGCCCTGGCGCGACGAGCCACGCGTCGTTGCTCGGCCTGGCGCGGCTCGCCCTTGCCCTCGGTCGTACGGCGATGGCGCGGGAGCTCGCCCTGGGTGCCGCCCGTTCGCCGGGCGCGCCGCCGGAGGCGCAGGTGACGTGCGCCGAATGCGACATCGTCACCGCGCCGGATGCGGCGGATGCCGTGCTGTCACGACTTCCGGCGGGTCCCGGGGGAGATGTGCCGCTGCTGCGGGCCGCGTGCGCGGAGACGCGAGGCGACGAGGAGGGTCTGCGTCGTCACATGGCGGCGTTCGAGGCGATCGGCGCGCTCGACGTGCCGCAGCGGCAGGCGCGGGCGATCTTCCTGCGTGTCGCAGCGCGTGTCGGGACCCGCGAGCACATGTCGTCGACGGACGTTCAGGCCGATTGTGCCGCCGCCGCGGAGGCGATCGCGGACGGGAAGCCCGAACGTGCCGTCGCGTACGCCTGTGCCGCGCTGCGGGTCGATCCGACGTGCAGCCGCGCCTGGATGTCCCTGATACTTTCATTGCGTCTCGCGGGCCGTCCCGGCTACTCCGTCCTCGCGGCGCGCGGTGCCGTCCACGCGCTGCCCTCGGACGCGGACGTGCGGTACGCCTCTGCCCTGGCGCACGAGGCCGCGGGCGACCCGGCCACCGCGGTGGCGGACGCGCGCACTCTGCTCGGGCTGCGCGGTCATCCCGGTGAGGCACGCGGGATCCTGGCGCGCGCGGGTGTCCACGCCGCGATTCCAGCGGGGGATGCGCCCGCCGTGTCGGTCGTCGTGCGGATCGGCGAGCAGCCGGACGACGTGGTGCGACTCCTTGATCGCCTGGCGCTGCAGGAGCCGGGGGGGCCTGGGTTCGAGGTGGTGTTGTGCGGCGTCGAGGGTCACTCCGTACTGGTGCTTCCCGGCCCGCGGCCCTACCGGATTCACCACGTTCACGCCCGGACGGAAGCCGACGGCTGGAACGCGGGCTGGCGCGCGGCGACCGCACCCGTGGTGCTGTTCCTCGAGCCGGACGCCGTCCCCGGGTCGGAGCTGCTGGCGAGTTGCCTGCGCGAGCACGCCCGGTTCCACGGACTGGTGCGCGCGGGTGCACGCCTGCATCCGCATCGCAGCGACACACCTTGCGCTGCCATGTTGTTCACCCGTCGTCAGGCGTCTGCGCCGGTGCGTCTGCACGGTCTGTCCGCCTCACGGTCGTTGCTCGAAGAGCTGGGGGGCTGTACGCGCGCCTTCCGACACACCGACGCGCTTGCGACCGACCTCTGGACGCGCGCTCACGCCCGGGGACATGCCGTTCGTGAGGCCGTCGAGTGCTCGGTGTCGCGCCGAAGCCCCTCGGATGCCGGCGTGATCATGGCCGCGGAGGAGGCGCTCGGCGCCGACGCGGTGACGTGGCTTCACGTTCACGGCACGCCCGCGCCGTGGGACGAGACGCTGGATGATACAATGGTTGTGTCGGCGGCCGCGCGCGTCGAGGCCGAGCGGAACGACGCGGAGGAATGGGCGTTCGTGATCGCGCAGGCGTGTCACGTCGGGCCTTCCTCGGAGCCGGGTGGGCGTGCAGCCGTCGAGACATGTATCGCTCGTCTCGCCGCATGGCGACGGCTCTGCGGGGTGTCCGCCGCGTCCACGCGCAGCGTGGCGGGGAGATAAGGAATGGAACGGGGGGTTGGTGTGCCGCGGCTCGCGCTCTGCATGATCGTTCGCGACGAGGAGCAGATGTTGCCGGGCTGTCTCGAGTCGGTCCGCGGCGTGGTCGACGAGATGGTCGTGGTGGACACGGGAAGCACGGACAACACCGTGGCGATCGCGCGTGCCGCCGGGGCGACCGTGGTTCCCTTCGCATGGTGCGACGACTTCGCTGCGGCGAGGAATGCAGGGCTTCCTCACGTCACGGCCGACTGGATCCTGGTGCTGGACGCGGACGAGCGGCTCGCGGCGGACGCCGGGGAGCGGATTCATCGCGCCATCCATCGGGGCGGGTTCCACCTCGCGCAGTTGCCCCTCTACGACTCCAATCGCCAGGACGCGACCCCGGAGGAGGTCTTGTCGGGGGCCGCGCGCGACGGGGAGCCGGTGCTCCTGTCGAGACTGTTCCGACGCGTTCCCGAGCTGCGTTGGTTCGGCATCGTCCATGAGAGTGTCTCGCGATGGGGTGAGGAGGACCCACGCACGCTCGCCCAACTGGGCGCACCCATCGTCCACTACGGCTACAGCAAGGGGTACCGGGAGGCGCGCGGCAAGGCGGAGCGAAACATCCGTCTGCTTCGTCGAAGCAGGGACGCCTTCCCCGACGACGCGCGGATCCGCATGTACCTGGCCAGCGAGCTCCGTGGGGTACGACGCTTCGCGGAGGCGCGCGCGGAGATCGATGTCGCATGGGCGCTCGTGAGGCGCGCGTGGGCGGCGGGTCGACGTCCGCTGGTGGTCTCGGTGCTGACGGTCCGTACGGTGCTCCTGCAGGCCGAGGGCCGCGTGGACGAGGCGCTCGGCATGCTGGACGAGGCCGTGGCGCACGACGTCGTGCACCCCAACATGGATTTCCTCCGGGGATGGCTCCTGCGGCGACGCGACCCGGCTGTCGCGGAAACGTCGTTCGAACGTGCGGTCGCGGCGGCGGGCCAACATCTCGGGGAGCCGGTGTACCCGGGTGCGACCGGCGAGGTGGCGCGGCAGGGGCTGGCGGGAATCGCGCGCGACCGAGGCGACTGGGCCCGTGTTCGCGCGGTTCTGGCACCGCACGCGTCTGTGCCCGCGACCTCCACGTCGCTCCTCCTCGCGGAGGCGATGCTCGCCGAGGACCCTGCGGCCGCGCGCGCGATGCTGGACGCGCTTCCGGGCTCGGGCGACCGTGACGTGCTGCGGGCGGCCTGCGCCGAGGCGCTCGCGGACCCGCACGCGATGGAAGAGGCCATGGCGGCGTGCCGCGAGGGAATGCCGTTCGACGATGACGGGCGGATGGCGCGGTGGACGTACCTGGACCTCATCCGGCGCGGAGGTGCGGTGTGGGATTCCATCACCGCCCCCGTGGGCCCGGCCCCGGACGCCGCGACCGCCGCGTCCTGCGCACGACGCAGCCTTGCCGCCGGCGCGTTCCGCGAGAGCATCGGCTGGACGAGGGCGTTGCTGCGGCATCATCCGCGCGATGTGCAAGGCTGGGCGAACCTGTCCCTTGCGACGCAGCTCGCTGGGAACGCCGCCCTTGCGGTGTCGGTCGCCGACGCGGCGGTGCGGGCGTCGCCGGAGGCCGTGGAGCTTCGCGCGGTGCGGTTGTTGATGGCGGAGATGGTCGGAGACCGCGTGCTCGCCGCGCGCCTTGCGCGCAGCCTCCTCGCCGCGACGGGCGGTCATCCGGATGCCGAGGCCGCCCTCACGAGACTCGGGGTGCACCGGACCGCGCTGATCCATGAGCATGTAGCGGCATCCGTGGTCGTCGTCGGGTCCGCCGACCCCATGGCGTGGACCAGCCTCCTCGACTCGCTGGCGTTGCAGGACGGTGTCTCCCCGGCTGTGGAGGTGGTTCTCGTGGATCCGCCGGAGCCGGATCGGCTCGTCGGTGCGCCGCGCCCGTTTCGGCTTCGCGTCGTGCGGCCCGATTCGCCGCATGCCGCGTGGGATGACGGGTGGCGTGCCTCCCTCGGCCCGTCCGTGGTCTTCCTCGGGCCGGACGCGGTCCCTGCGCCCGGCGCGCTTCGCACCCTGCTCTCCGCGTCGGCGGGCCGCGACGTCGTGCAGGGGGTGTCCCGGCTCCACGCCTCGACGGTGGACGACACCGCGACCGTCGTGCTCGTCGATGGAGATCCGCTCCCGCGGCCCGATGGGGACGGGCGCCGGATGCTCACCCCGTTCGCGCTGGCCGTGCCGCGGGAGGTGCTCGTGCGTGTCGGTGGCCTTGCCCGGGACCTCGCGCATCCTTGGGCCGTCGGCATCGACCTCGCGGCGCGTCTGGCCACGGCCGGGGTCGCAGTGTCGGAGCGTGCGGACGTGGTGTTCGAGCGCGCGCCGTCCTGGACCGTCGATGACTACCTCTCCGCGCAGCAACACTTCGCAGGGGAGCTGTACACGGTGTGGAGCCGCCACGGCGCATCGGTCGAAGCCCTCGTCCAGCGGGCGCTCGGCAGCCTGCCGCACGCGCCGCAGGTGCGGTCCGCGCTGGAGAACGGCGCCGCGACCGAGAGCGATCTGGAGGAGCGCATGTACGAGCTTCGACACGCGCTCGGGCGCGTCCTTCCCGGTCGTGCGGAGGCCCGGGGCGCGCTTCTGCGCGCGCTCCAGGGGGCGGTGCGCTGGTACCGCTGGCGGGGGGTGGTGAAGGCCGCGCACGTCGCGGGTGTCGTGCGAGACACGTGAGCCGTATCGCGGCCGTGGGTCGTCAGCGGGCCTTCATCCGCGCGAGACCACCGTCCACGGGGAGCACGGTGCCCGTGATCCAGTCGTTGGCGGGGTCCAGCAGGAACGCGATGGCACGGGCGACGTCGCCAGGCGCGCCGACCCGTCGCAGCGCATGCAGTGCGAGACTGGCCTCTCGCGACGGCCCGTGGTTCGTGATGGCCGCGGTGAGCGGTGTGTCGACGAGGCCCGGTGCGACCACGTTCACGCGCAGGCCGCGGGGTGCGTAGGTCGCGGCGGCGGATCGCGCGAGCCCCTCGACGCCCGCCTTCGCCGCCGCGATCGCCTCGTGGTTCGGCAGACCC
>JBDLRI010000115.1:0-55857 GCA_039800105.1 Pseudomonadota bacterium | reverse complement strand
CCGCTACTTGACCATCGTCCCGGGCGCGATGTCCTCGAGCGTCGTGGCGAGCGCGGCCACGTCCTCGCCGCCGGCGGCCAGCAGCATGCCTTGGCTCTCGAACCCGCGCATCGTGCGGGGCTTGAGGTTCACCACCACCACCACGCGCTTGCCGACGAGCGCCTCGGGGGCGTGCGCCTTCGCGATTCCCGCGAGGATGGTGCGGGGCGCGGCCTCTCCGACGTCCACCGCGAGCTTCAGCAGCTTGTCGGCCTTGGGGATGCGCTCCGCCTCCAGGATGCGCCCGACGCGAAGCTGGACCTTCGCGAAGTCGGCGTACTCGATGAGCTCCATCTCGGGGGCTGCGACGGGCGCGGGGACGGATTCGGACACGGGGACCTCCGGGGGCAGGGGTTCAGGCTCGGCCTCGAGCCGCGGAAAGAGGGGATCGCCGGCTGCCACGGCGCCGCCCGCGGGCAGCGCGTCGAGCGTGACTCGGAGGTCCGGCGCGGGTAGCCCGAGCTTGGCGAGCAGCGCCGCGGACTTGCCGGGGCACACGCACGCCAGGTGGCTCGCCGCGATGCGCACGCACTCCAGCGCGTTGCGCAGGACGGCCGCGACGCGCGCGGTGTCGCCGTGCTTCGCCAGCGTCCACGGGGCCTGGGTGTCGAGGTACTTGTTGCCCGCGCGGATGAACTCCCACAGCCCCTCGAGCGCCTGCTTGAACTGGTAGGCCTCGATCTCGGCGCGGAAGGTGTCGACGGCGCGCGCGCCGAGCGCCAGGAACGCCTCGTCGTCGGGCGTCGGCGTCGTCGCGGCGGGAAGCACGCCCCCGAGCCACTTCTCGGCCATGCTCAGGCTGCGGTGCGCCAGGTTGCCGAGGTCGTTGGCGAGGTCTGCGTTGTATCGGACGAGGAACCCCTCGGGAGAGTAGTCCCCGTCGCCGCCGAAGGGGATCTCCCGCAGCAGGAAGTAGCGCAGCGCGTCGGCCCCGAAGCGGTCGATGAGCGCGTGCGGGTCGACCATGTTGCCGGCCGACTTGCTCATCTTCGCTCGCCGCACCGTCCACCAGCCGTGGGCGTAGACGCAGCGCGGCGGCTCGAGTCCAAGCGCCATCAGCATGCTGAACCAGTAGACCGTGTGGAAGGTCAGGATGTCCTTTCCGACGAGGTGCACGTCCGCCGGCCACCACGTCGCGCGGTCGTCGCCCAGCGCGCTCACGTAGTTGGTGAGGGCGTCGAACCACACGTAGGTGACGTAGTCCTCGTCGAACGGCAGCGGGATGCCCCAGGACAGGCGCGCCTTCGGCCGGGAGATGCAGAGATCGCCCAGCGGCTTGCGCAGGAACCCGAGCACCTCGTTGCGGCGCATCTCCGGACGGATGCAGCCCGGGTTCGCCTCGATGTGCGCCAGAAGCCGATCCTGGAAGGCGCTCATGCGGAAGAAGTAGTTGCGCTCCGTGAGCCACTCCACGGCCTGCCCGGTGTCGGGGCACACGCCCGGCACGCGCCCGGCCGCGACCTCCGCGGGGTCGACGCCGGCCGGCGTGACCTCCTCGGTGCTCCAGAAGCGCTCGGCGGAGGTGGAGTACCAGCCCGAGTAGTCGTTCGCGTAGATGTGACCCTGATCGTGGAGCTGCTGGAGGAAGCCGCGCACGACGGTCGTGTGGCGCGGCTCGGTCGTGCGGATGAAGTCGTCCCAGCCGCAGTCCAGGCGTGTCCAGAGGTGCTTGAAGTTCTCCACGAGCAGGTCGACGTGCGCCTGTGGGGTGCGTCCGGCCTTGGCGGCGGCCCGCATCACCTTCTGGCCGTGCTCGTCGGTGCCGGTCAGGAAGCGGACCTTCCGTCCGTTGAGCCGGTGCCACCGCGCCAGCGTGTCGGCGGCGACGGTCGTGTAGGCGTGCCCGATGTGGGGCACGTCGTTGACGTAGTAGATCGGGGTCGTGACGTAGAAGCGGTCCACGGCGTCTCCGCGGCGCGGGGCGGGGTCCCATCGCTCCGGCCGGACGGTCGCGGCTATCGCATCCGGAGCCTGCGGGCCCGTGGACGGCGGGCGGTCGTGGCGATACCCCCGCGGCCATGATCCGGGCCCTCGGTACCTGCCTCGACCGCTTCGATCCCGACGCCCCCGGGCGCCTGTGCCGCCGTCGCGAACGCTGGCTCGAGGCGATGCCCTCTCCGGGCGCGCCGATCCTCGGGCGGCTGGTGATCTCGGGCGCCACCTTCACCGACGCCGGCGCGGAGGACGCCCGTCGTGGGCTGTCCTGCGCCGGGGTGGATGCCGGAGACGTGCTGGCCGCGCTGTTCCCCGACTCGGCCCTCGTCGCGTTCGCCATGGCCGGGGATCCGCGCACGGTGCCCGAGTCGGCGGCGTGGCAGGAGGATTGGAGCCTTCCGCTGGCGGCTGGCCGTCGTCGCGTGCCCGCCGTGCGTTGGCTCGCGCCGTGCGCGCCCGCCGATGTGTCGGCGTGGATCGCGGGCGAGCGGGACGGCGTGGCCTGCCCGCGCGCGGACGGATTCCTCGTCGGGTGTCACGACGACGTGTCGCGTCCCTCGTCCGACCTGCTGGACGCGCTCCACGCGCTCGCGGGCTTCGCGTTGGCCGAGGAGCCGCCCGCGCAGCGCTACCTGGCGCCGGCCATCCCTTCGGTGCTCCGTCACGCGGACGCTCTGGTCCTGCTGCATGAGGACAAGCACGCACCGCTGCTCGCCGCCTACGCCACGCAGGAGCTGCCCGGGCCGTCCGTCCTGGCGCCGGTCGCGCGGGCGGCGGGTGCGTTGTACGTCCCCTTCGACATCCCGCCCATGCTGGCCCGGTGGGACCGGGCGATCTGGGACCTCCAGCAGCACTGGGATTCCCGTCGGGACGGGGAGTTTCCCGTACCGCCGGTGGTGCGCGGGCGACGCGGACGCCGTGCCGGCGACGCCGCGGGCGCGGCCGCGGGCGACGTGGGCGCCGTCGAGGAATGAACGCACGCGCGATGCTGGCGTGTCCGACGCCGGCGCGATGGCTCGAGTCCGCCCTGGCGAACCTCGACGAGGTGCTCCACGATCACGCGCACTGCGAGAAGAAGGCCGCGAGCACGGTCCTGTCGTTCGTGTTCCGTGTGCCGGACCCGGAGCTCGCGGGTGCCTTCTCCCGCATGGCGCGCGAGGAGCTGACCCACTTCGAGATGACGCTGCGCGAGCTTCGCCGCCGCGGGATCCCGTTCGGGCGTCTCGCGCCGAGCGGCTATGCCGGGCGGCTCACGGCCGCGTGTCGCAAGCGGCCCGAGCCGGACGCCCTGTGCGACGCCTTCGTCGCCGCGGCCCTCATCGAGGCCCGGTCCTGCGAGCGTCTCGCCTTGCTGCGCGATGCGGTGGACGATCCCGCCTTGCGTACCTTTTACGCGGCGCTCGAGCCCGCCGAGGAGCGACATCATCGGTTGCTGCTCCACGCAGCCGGCCGCTTCGGGGACGCAGCCGCACGGCTCGGCGTGCTGCGTGACGTGGAGGCCGCACTCGTTCGGGAGGGCGAGGCGCTGCCCCGCATGCACTCCTGACGGGGTACGGGGCCACCGTCGCGAGCACAGGCCCATTCGCGAGTAGTCGGGCGTACGGATAGTCCACGGCATCCGGGGCTTCCATGACGCCGTCCACCCTGTGCCTGCTCCCCTTCTGGCATGCCGATCTCGCCGCGCGGGTGGAGTCCTGCGGCCTCATCCCGGTGATCGATCTGCGTGGTGCCCCTGCTGCGACGGCGGTGCCCCCGGGCGCGTGGGTGCGCGTGCGCCGTGCGGGGCCGGATACCCCGGGCGACGCCGGAATCCTCGCGGAGGAGGGAACGCCCCTCGCGGGTCGACCGTGTTGGCGGGAGATCCACGTCCCGATGCAGCTCGGCGAGGGCTGGTCCGGTGCCTTCCTTCGCGGCCAGGACAGCGGCGGTCTCGTCGCCGTCGCCTCCCTCGACACGCTGCGGGACGCGCTCGGGAGGGGGACGCCCGTCATGGTGGACTGGCAACACCCGCCGTGGTCGCCGCGCCCGACGGGCGTGGGAATCGTCGTGTCCGACACCCTTGCCGCGTGGTGGAGGCTTCCCGCGACCCTCTCGGAGCGGCTCCCGATGCTGCGTGGGGTGGACTTCCGGGTGGTCAGCGGGGTGCGCGTGCTCGCTCCGCCGGCATCTCCGGTCGTGGCCCGCCTGGCCCGCGGCGAGATGCTGGACGTCGTGCGGGCAGGAGGGCCGGCGGATGCGTCGGCCGCGTGGCCGCTCGGCCTTGGGACGTGTCACGCCCACGCCATGCGGGCTCGCTTCGGCGCGTTCGAAGCGGCCCTCCGGGCGTACGCCGCCACCTGGGACGACACCGTGCGGACCAGCGGGGCCATGCAGGACCTTCCGCAGCCCGCATCGGAGCAGGTGGACGAGGCCGTCGCACCGCTCGGCTGCGCCATCGCGATCGTCGGCATCGGCTGCCGCCTTCCCGGCGGCGTGGTCTCTCCCGCGGGACTGCACGGGGCGCTGGTGTCCGGTTTCGACGCGATCGGCGAGGTGCCGAAGACCCGTTGGGATCCCGCGATCTACTGGGATCCGGATCCCTCCGCACCCGACCGGACATACGCCAGGATCGGGGCGTTCATCACCGACGACGGCTTCTCCCCGCGCCGCTTTCGCATCCCGCCCGCGGCGGCCGAGGCCATCGACCCGGTCCAGCGTTGGGCCCTGGACGCCTGCGCGGATGCCCTGGAGGACGCGGGGTACGCGGGAGCGTCCGGGCGATCGTTCGACCGTACCCGTTGCGCCGTGATCCTCGGCAACTCCATGGGGGGCGAGACGGGCGACGCGCTCAACCTTCGTGTCGCGATGGCGGGACTTCGGGCGGCGTTCGACACATTGCATGAGCTTTCGGATGTGTCGCCGGCGCGGCGCGCGGTGCTTCTGGAGGCGTGGGAGGCGAGGGTCAAGGCGGGCCTGCCACCCATCACCGAGGACAGCATGCCCGGCGAGCTGTCCAACGTGGTCGCGGGGCGGGTGGCCAACGCCCTGGATCTCGGCGGCCCGAACTACACGACCGACGCCGCGTGCGCGAGCTCGTTGGCGGCGTTGCAGGCGGCGGTACGGGGACTCGTCGCCGGAGACTTCGACATGGCGCTCACGGGCGGCTCCGACCGCACCATGGGCGTCGCCACCTACGTGAAGTTCTGCAAGATCGGAGCGTTGTCTCCGGACGGCTCCCGGCCCTTCGATGCGGGCGCCAATGGCTTCGTGATGGGCGAAGGATGCGCGGTGTTCGTGCTCAAGCGCCTCGAGGACGCACGTGCCGCCGGTGACCGCGTGCTCGCCGTGATCCGCGGCATCGGCGCGAGCAGCGACGGACGCGGCAAGGGCATCACTGCGCCGAATCCGGTGGGTCAGTCACGGGCGCTCACCCGTGCCTACGAGGCCGCGGGAATCGACCCGTGCGACGTGGACTACGTGGAGTGCCACGGGACCAGCACCGTGGTCGGGGACAAGGTCGAGGTGGACGCGCTGGCGGCACTCATCGGCCCGGGGCGCCGGGGTGCGCGGGGGCCCGTGCGCATCGGCTCCATCAAGAGCAACCTCGGGCACCTGAAGAGCGCAGCGGGCGCGGCGGGCCTGGCCAAGGTGGCGTTGGCCATCCACCACCGGCAATACCTGCCGCAGATCCGATACACGCGTCCGCGTGCCGACCTGGACCTGGCCACCGTGCCGTTCCAGGTCCAGACAATGACGGAGAGATGGGAGTCTGCGCACCGGTTCGCGGGTCTGAGCAGCTTCGGCTTCGGCGGTACGAACTTCCACGTCGTGGTGTCCGACGCGGAGACCGCCGACGCTCCCCGTCGGCGCGCAGTCGGCCCGCGTCCCGTCGAACCGTCCCGCGTCGAGCCGGCGCCGAATCCCGCACCGGGAACGCGCGGCGTGTCGCTGCCGGAGGGTGTGTGGGCCGTCTCCGGTGATACGCATGCCGATGTGTCGCGCGCCTGTCGCGCGCTGCTCGCGGGGGAGCGTGCGGACTTCTCGCTCGATGCACCTGTCCGCGTAGCCGCAGCCTTCGCGAGCGACGAGGAGCGCCGCAACCAGCTGGAACGCGCCGCGGTCGCCCTCGAGAAGGGGCGCGGGTTCGAGCTGCTTCGACAGCGCGGCGTGCACGTCGAGGATGCGCCGTTGGACGGCTCCGTCGCGTTTCTGTTCACGGGTCAGGGAAGCCAATACGTGGGCATGGGCATGGGGCTCGCGGCGGTGCTTCCCCTCGCGGCGCGCACGTTTGCGGAAGCGGACGAGGTCATGACCCCGCTGCTCGGCAGGAGCCTCACGTCCTACCTGCGGCCAGACCCGGCACTCGGCGAGGACGCCCAGTTCGAGGCGCTCCGTCAGACCGAGATCAGCCAACCGGCGACGCTCGCGGTGGACATCGCGATCCTGCGTGTCCTGGCGTCTCATGGGGTACGGCCGCATCTCGTGGCCGGTCACTCGCTCGGGGAGTACGGCGCGGCGGTAGCGGCGGGCGTGCTCTCGTTCAAGGACGCCCTCGTCGCCGTGAGCGCGCGTGGTCGGGAGATGGCTGCCGTCCGCATCGACGACACCGGAAAGATGGCGAGCATCGCCGCGCCCGCCGAGGTGGTGTCCCGGGTTCTCGCCGGCATCTCCGGGTACGTCGTCGCGGCCAACAAGAACACGCCGACACAGACGGTGATCGCCGGTGAATCCGCGGCTGTCGAGGCCGCCTGCGAGGTGTTCCGGGCGCAGGGACTCACCGTTCACCCGCTGCCGGTCAGCCACGCCTTCCACAGCCGTATCGTCGCGCCGGCGACGGAGCCCTTGCGGCGCGTCCTGGACGGGCTGGACATCCAGCCGCCGCGGCGGCCGTTCACCACGAATGTGTCGGCGTCGTACTACCCCACCTCGCGGGGGGAGATCCTCGACGTGCTGGCGCAGCAGGTGGCTGCGCCCGTCGAGTGGATCGGCCAGATCGAGCGCATGTACGCGGACGGGGCGCGCGTGTTCGTGGAGTGCGGCCCCAAGCGGGTGCTCACGAATTTCTGCGGCGCGATCCTGGAGGGACGTCCGCACCGCGCCATCGCCGCGAACCATCCACGTCGCGGCGAGGTGGAGAGCCTTCGGGACGCGCTGGCGGCGCTGCTGGCGCTCGGTGTGCCCGTGGCGGCCGTCCCGTCCGCGGAGGTCGACCTGTTCGGACCGGCCACCGTACGCGCCATGCCGCGCGCGGTGGTGAACACCCCGCCGGTGCGCACCGATGCTGCGTCCGTGGTCCACGCACCGGGGGGCGTTGCGGGGGGTGGAACCCCCCGCCCCAGCATGACGACGGGTGTGTCGGACGTGCGGATCGCATGCTCCGGTGCCAGCCTGGGAGTGCCGGGCGGCGAGATGTTCGCGAACGACACGATCGGACGCATGCTGCGTGGAGAGAACCGCATCGAGCGCGTGGGAGAGGCGCTGGAGGACGGGCAACTCGCACGCCGTATCGTGCGTGTCACGAAGGATGCGCGTACCGGCGAGGGGGCGTTCCAGGTCGTCGAGGGTCGAGACGGCGTGATACGTCTCGCGGGTCGCAAGGGCTCGTTCTCGCTGGATTCCTGGGGCGTCGATCCGGAGTTCACGCGCGTGCTGGACATCACCACGCAGCTGGCGGTCGCAGCGGGCTTCGAGGCGCTTCGGGATGCCGGCATTCCGCTGGTGCGTACCTATCGGGCGACCTCGTCCGGACGCACGGTCGCGACGGGCTGGGCACTGCCTGAATCGATGCGCGACGACACGGGGGTCATCCTCGCCAGCGCCTTTCCCGGCTACGACTGGTTCGCGCGTCATCTCGCGTCCAACGGCGATGACGGAAACGGCATCTTCGACCGACGTTTCCTGTTCCAGATCCTCGGCATGGGACACGCGCAGTTCGCCCAGCTCATCGGCGCGCGCGGCCCGAACACCGGCGTGAACGCGGCGTGCGCGAGCACCACGCAGGCCATCGCGATCGCGCAGGACTGGATCCGGGTGGGACGGGCGCGGCGCGTCATCGTGCTCGGTGCGGACGACGTGACCAGCGATGCCCTGTTTCCGTGGATCGGGTCGGGGTTTCTCGCGGCGGGCGCGGCGACGACGAAGGCCGAGGTGGCAGAGGCGGCACTGCCGTTCGACGCGCGTCGTCACGGCATGATCCCGGGCATGGGCGCCGTCGCGCTGGTGCTGGAGCCTACGGGGGACGTACACGCGCGCGGCATGCAGCCGGTCGCGGAGTTGCTCGCCTCGGAGGTTGCGAACTCCGCGTACCACGGCAGTCGTCTCGATCAGGATCATGTCAGCGCCGTGATGCGTCGCCTGGTCCAAGGAGCCGCGCGGGAGGCGCGGGTGTCCGCGGAGACCTTCGCGTCCCGGGCGATGTTCATGAGCCACGAGACCTACACGCCGGCGCGGGGCGGCTCGGCGGCCGCCGAGATGGCGGCACTCGGACATGCGTTCGGCGATGCGGTCCGGGACGTCTGGATCGCCAACACGAAGGGCTACACCGGCCACGCGATGGGGGCCGGCATCGAGGATGTCGTCGCCGTCAAGGCACTTCAGTACCAGCAGCTCCCGCCGATCGCCAACCTGCGCGACGTGGACCCCGAGCTCGGAGTTCGCCGCTTCGCGAAGGGTGGGTCGGTCGATCTCGAGTACGCCATTCGTCTTTCGGCCGGCTTCGGGAGCCAGGTCGCGATCGTCGCGTGGCGTGCTGCGTCGCGGGGCGACGCACGAATGACACATCCGGGGTTGTATCGGTCCTGGCTCCACGCGCAGGCCGAGGGCCCCGTCCGACTGGTGGTGGAGTGCCGTCAGCTTCGGGCGGTCGTCGACGCCGCCGCGACGCGGGTCGGGCATGAGCTCGTGGGACTGCGCCAAGAGCTCGAGGTGCCGTCCCCGTCGACTGGTGCGCCCGTCGACGTCCCTGCGATGTCGGCGGCCGATCCCGTCTCGTCTGGCAGGGACGCGGTGGCGACGCCGCCTTCGCGCATGGTCCCGGATTCATCCGGCATGCTGGGCGCGCTCATGGCCGTGATCGCGCAGAAGACGGGCTACGACGTGACGGAGCTGGAGGCGGAGCACGCGCTGGAGGCGGACCTCGGGATCGACACGGTGAAGCAGGCCGAGATCTTCGGGGAGATGCGGGAGCGGTTCGGGGTGGCGCGGGACGATTCGTTCCGCCTCGCGGACCACCCGACGATCGGCGCGCTCGCGGGATGGCTGTCGGCGCGGGCATCGGGCGGCGTCGACGCGTCCGCGTCGGTCGCACGGACGTCGTCAGGAGCCGCGGTGTCTTCGGTGTCGCATGCGGGTGTCACGGCCGTATCGCCCGTCGTGCCGCCGGCGGCGCCTTCCGATATGCTTCACGCGCTGATGGCCGTGATCGCGCGGAAGACCGGCTACGACGTGACGGAGCTCGAGGCCGAGCACGCGCTGGAGGCGGATCTCGGGATCGACACGGTGAAGCAGGCCGAGATCTTCGGGGAGATGCGGGAGCGGTTCGGGGTGGGGCGGGACGATTCGTTCCGGCTTGCGGACCACCCGACGATCGGCGCGCTCGCGGGATGGTTGTCGGCGCGGGCCTCGGGCGGCGTCGCCGCGTCCGCGTCGGCCCCGGACGCTGCGCAGGGCGATGCAACGCTCCCGACGGATGCGAGGTCGGGCGAAGCCGTCCAGACGACGGGAGGCCCGCTCCCGGGTGCGCCGGGGTGGATGGCTCGGTCGGGCTTGCCGGACCCGTTCCGGATGCGACGCACGGTATGGCAGGCGCGGCGACCCACCGCCCACGCCACGGTGCGCGGGATGTCGTTCCGCGTGCTCGGGTCGGGCCCGCTCGCGGACACGCTGCGCGCCATGGTGTCCGCGCTCGGGGTCGAGCGGGACGGGGCGCCGGATGTGGTGATCGACGCAGGCGGCGACGTCGAGAGTGCCTTCCGGCTCGCGCGGACGCTCGACGCGACGCCTCCTCGGCACTGGGTGTGCGTCGTGGAGCCGACGGAGTCGTTGGCGGCGGCGCAGGCGTCCGGCGCGCGCGCGGGGCTGACGCGCGGGCTCGGTCGCGAGTGGAAGGGGTGTTCGGCGCATGTGGTCGATCTGGGGGCCTCCGTCGGCCCGGACGAGGCCGCGGAGCACGTGCTGCGGGAGTTGTCCGAGGTGGACGGCGCCGTGGACGTGCGGCTCGATGGCACGACGCGCTGGGTGGGGGTGCTCGAGGTGGACGCCCCGCCGCCGCCGGGCAGGGTGGACGGCAGTCCCGTGGTGGTGCTGACGGGGGGCATGCGCGGCATCACCGCACGCGTCGCGCAGGCATTCGCGGAGGCCGGTTCCTGCACGCTGGTACTGGTGGGACGCACGGCACCCGGCCCTGCCCCGCTGGATGAGGACGCCGCGCGAAGGCAGATCCGTGCGCGGTTGGAGGCGTCCGGGGAACGCGTCGTCCCACGTCGGATCGAGGAGGCGATGGCACCGCTGCGCGTCGCGGAGGAGGCGCGTCGGACCGTCGCGGCGCTGCGTGCGGAGGGCGCCACGGTCGAAGTGCGCACCTGCGATCTCGCCGATCCCGTCGCGGTGGCCACGCTCGTGCGCGAGGTGATCGCACGCCACGGTCGCGTCGACGTGTGCATCCATGGGGCCGGCGTCGAGGAGTCGCGCAAGCTCGCGGACAAGGATGAGCGTGCGTTTCACCGGGTGTTCGACGGCAAGGCCATCGGGGGACTCGTGCTCGCGGGCGCGTTGCCCGCCACGTGTCACTTCGTGTCCATGGGGTCGATCGCCGGGCGCTTCGGAAACGAAGGACAGGTCGACTACGCTGCGGCCAACGAGGCGATGGCACGGGTCTGCGCGGTTCGTCCGCGTTCGGTCCATCTGTCGTGGACCGCCTGGGCCGAGACGGGCATGGCGGCGCGGGGGGGCATGGACACCCTCCTCGAGTCGCGCGGCATCGACCGGATCCCCGCAGCAGCGGGCGCGGCGTTGGTGCGCGACCTGGTCGCGGCGGGCGCGGAGGGGGAATGGGTCGTGAGCGGACGGCTCGGCGACCTGGTGCTGCCGTCGCTCCATCCGCTCCTCGACGGAACGCGGTTGGACGGGGACGCCGTCCTCGTCTCCCGGGCGCTGAGCGTCGAGCGGGACCCATGGATCTCCGATCACGCCATCGGCGGGGTGCCCGTGCTTCCTGGCGTGATCGGGCTGGAGTGGATGCTCGCGGCGGCCCGTCTCGTACGCCCCTCCGCGCGCTTCGGGGCTGCCGAGGACGTGCGCTTCCTCGCCCCGCTGAAGGTGCACCGCGATGGAACCGTGGACGTCGACGTGCGTGCGGAGCCGGATGGCGTGACACATGTGCGCTGTGTCGTCCGCTCGCGTCGCACCGGCGCGACCGGTCGCGTGCTGGAGGTGGAGCACTACACGGCCCGGTTCCCGGTGGAGTCGTCCGCCGTCCCCGACCTGTTGGGGCGGCCTGCGTGGCCCGAGGAGCGATTGCTTCGTCGCGACATCTATCGGCGCTTCTTCCATGGTCCTGCCTTCCAGGTGCTGGAAGGGACGGAGGCGGTGGCGGACGACGGGTTGATCGCGGGCGGACGCGTCCTGCACGCGCCGATCGCCGAGGGGCTGATCGGGACCCCGCTTGTGCTCGAGGCCGCCTTCCAGGCCGCCGGCCTTCATCGCATGGTGGTGGCCGGCGTCCTCGCGCTGCCGTCGTCCATCGAGCGCGTGGTGCGCGTGCGTGACGCAACGGACGGGGAGCCCCTCCGTCTCTGCGCGTGGCGTCGTGGGGAGCTCTATGACGTGGATGTGCTCGGGGCCGAGGGGCCCGTCCTTCTGGTGCGCGGTTTCCGCATGGCGGACCTCGGCCCGATGGATCCCCGGGACCGGTTCCCCCGTCCGGGCGACCGTCGCGATGCCACGCCCTCCGGCCCAGGTGCCGCGGGTGTCCGGGACGCGGTGGCCCCGGATTCCGGCGCCGCACGCGCACGCTCCGTTCCGGATGTCGTCGAGGCATGGGCGGAGGCGGGGGAGGCCGCATCGTCCTTGCCCCCGGACGACCTGGCGTGGCTGACCGCGCGCGGAACACCCCGGCGCCATGCGGACCGCCTGGCCGGCCAGCTGGCGGCGCAGCGTGCCGTGGAGGGTCTCCTCGGGCATCGTTCGTTCCGGGTGCTGCGTCGCGAGAGCGGGGAGCCCTGGGTGGAGGGTGCGGATGTGCGCGTGTCCATCAGCCACGTGGATGGGCGGGCGGTCGCGGTCGCCACGCGCGCGGCGGGCGCGGGCGTCGACCTGGAGCGGATCGTCCCGCGCGACGGTGCCTTGCTGCGTACGTGGTACACCCCCGAGGAGCAGGCGCGCTTCGGGTCCGATCGCGACGTGACGATCGCGTGGGCCGTCAAGGAGGCCGTGCTGAAGGCGTTGGGCAGCGGCATGCGCGTCTCCCCGCGCGACGTGGAGGTCCTCGGCGTCGGGTCACGCGCCGTGCAGGTCCGTCTCCACGGGGAGGCGGCGGTGCGGCTCGCGCAGCGCGGCAACCCGCCTCTGCACGCCGCGATTGTCGATCACGGCGACGGACGGGTGGTCGCCACCGTGTTGCTTGCGGCATGATGCGCGCATGAAGACGCTCGTGCAGCGGGACGACGGCATCGCCATCGTCCGACTGGAGACCCCGGAGGACGGCGAGGTGTGGCGCGCCGCGTTCGTCGGCGCGTACCAATCGATCTGGGCGGAGCCGCCGTACGACGAGCGCTTCTTTCCGGACGAGGCCGAGGGGGTCTTGCGCCGCGCGCTGCGCGTGCAGGACAACGTCACCCTCCTTGCCGTGCGCGAGAGCGGGCTTTGCGTGGGGTTCGGCATCGCGTACCCCGTCGCCGCGAAGGCCGATGTCTCGCGGGAGATCCGCGGGCTGCTGCCTCCAGAGCGCACCTGCTACTTCGCCGAGCTGGGCGTGCTGGACGGTTGGCGCGACCGCGGCCTGGGTTCGCAGCTCGTCCAGCAGCGTCTGGCGTGCGTCGACACCGAGAAGTATCGATACGTGTTGCTCCGCACGAGCGCATCGAAGAACGCAGGCTACGAGATGTACCGCAAGATGGGCTTCGAGGACACGGGCGTGTACATGGAGGTGTCCTCGCGGCGCATGGACGGCTCCACCCGGACCGATCGGCGCCTGTTCCTGTCGATGGCCCTGTAACGGTCGGCTTCCGTCAGCCCGCCACGTTCCACCCGGCGGCCTCGAGCACCCCGCGCGCCTGCGCGACCAGCGGCACGATCTCGTCCTGGGCCAGGGAGCGGTCGTGCGCCTGGAAGGCCAGTCGAAGCGTGATCCGCGCGCCGTCCGCGAGCGGCCACACGTCCTGGATCGACACGTCGCGCAACAACCCGTTCGATGGCACCGTGGCGCGCACCCGGTCCGCCTCCGTGTGCGGAGGCACCGTCACGTTGACGTCCACCGTGATGCCGGGAAACCGCGGCGGCGGGGTGAAGCGCACGGGCTGCGGCGCCAGGCCCGCGAGGGCCTCCAGGTCCGCGAGCATCACCACGGGTGCCTCGCGAAGGCCCGCGAGACGCACGAGGCGTGGGTGCAGCTCCCCGATCGTGGCCCATTCGCCCACGCGCAGCGTGCGTCCAGGATGCAGGTGCGGATGCTCCGCGCGGGACACGGCGACGTCCGCGCCGCTCGCGCGCCCGAAGGCGACGGCGAGATCGCGCACGGCGAGCACATCGTGGGCCCCGAGCGCCAGGGCACCGAGCACCTGTCGCTCGATCAGGCGCCCGTCCTCTCCCCGCGCGTAGGTGCGTCCGACCTCGAAGAACGAGAACGACGCGAGTTCCTTCCGGTTCTGCATCGCCGCATCGACGAGGTGGGGCAGCGGAGAGGGCCTGAACCAGCGCAGGTTCTCGGCGAGCGGGTTGATGAGACGGACGAGTCCCGCCTCCGCGAACCCGTAGGTCCCGACCTCCTCGTCGCCGATCCACACCGGCAGGTAGACCTCGTCGAAGCCGTGCGCCGTGAGGAGGCGCCGGGCCCGGCGCGCGTTCTCCATCCACGGGTTCGGGCGCGGCGCGGCGAGCGCCATGCGCGGGGCCTCGCTCATGACGTGGACGTAGCCGTGAAGGCGGCCGACCTCCTCGACCAGGTCCTCCGCGATGCGCAGGTCGGGCCGATGTTCGGGGGCCTCGCAGACCCCGTCCCCGACCACGCAGCCGGAGGCCTGGAGCAGGCGCACGATCGTGTCGTCGGACACGTCCATGCCGAGCCGTCCGCGGAGTGCCGCCAAGTCCAGCGGGATGCGCGTCCGCGCGGGCGGGGGGGCGCCGACGCGCGTCAGCGCCACGGGGCGCGCCCCGCACACCGTCTCGAGCAGGAACGCCAGGCGGGCGGCCGCGGGCTCGATCGACGCGACGGGAAGCCCCTTCTCGAAGCGTAGGCTCGCCTCCGTGCGCAGGCTGAGCCGTCGGCTGGCGCGCCGCACGGCGGCCATGTCGAAGGCGGCGACCTCCAGCAGCACGCGACGCGTCGTCTCACGCACCTCCGTGCGCGCGTCGCCCATCACCCCGGCGATGGCGATGGGCGTCGATTCGCCCCGCGCCGGCGACGCGTCGCAGACGAGCATGCACTCCGCGGTCAGCGTGCGCGTCACGCCGTCGAGCGTCGTCACGGTCTCGCCGTCGGCGGCCATGCGCAGCTGGACGGTGTCGCCGGTGAGCGCGTCGCGATCGAAGGTGTGGACCGGCTCGCCGAGCTCCATCATCGCGAGGTTCGCGGCGTCCACCACGGCGTTGATCGGGCGCATGCCGAGCTTGCGGACGGCGTTCTGGAGCCACTGCGGGGACGGACCGACCGTGACGTCGTCCAGCGCCATGGCCAGGTAGGCACGTGCCCGCGGCGTGTCGAGCGCCAACGCGGGCGACTGCAGTGCGGGGAGATCCTCGAGCGGGCGGGTCTCGGGCATGCGTACGGCGTGGTTCCAGATGGCGCCCACGTCGCGGGCGACCCCGACGAGCGAGAACAGGTCCGGGCGGTTCGGCTCGAGGTCGAACTCCAGCACGACGTCGTCGAGCTCCAGCGCGTCCCACGGGTGGGCGTCCAGCGCCGTGTCGGGCGCGAAGCGGAGCGGATTCGCGGAGTCGCGGCCGATGCCGAGCATCGCCTCGCTCACGAGCGCGCCGTCGCTGGCGAGCCCTGCCACGTCCCGCGTGTCGATGGGCGTCCCGTCCGGCAGGTGCCCCCCGGCCATGACGGCGGCGCAGCGCTCGCCGGGGCGGACGCCGAAGCGGTCGCCCACGACGACGTGGTGGCCGTCATGGAGCCGCCAGCGGGTGTAGCCGCCGTTCGCGGCCACGGCCTCGACCAGCGTGACGATACGCACGTCGCCGAAGGAATCCCGCGGCGGGTGGCGATGCACGTGCTCCACCTCGCTCACGCGGGCATTCAGCTCGCGCACGAGGGTGTCCAGGTCATCGGGAAGGTCGACGAGGCGTCGGAGAAGCGAGACGGGTACGCGCATCGGGCGCGCCTAACCGAAACGCCGCCCGTCGCGCACATGGCGGGACGGGCGGCGTGGTCCGGACGTGTCCGGAAGGAGCGGCTACTTCGACGCGGGCGCGGCAGCCGGGGCCGGGGCGGCGGCCGGGGCACCGGCGGCGGGTGCGGCAGCGGCCGGGGCACCGGCTGCCGGGGCGCCTGCGGCGTCGGTCACGGTGGCGGCCTTCTTGATCTCCTCGACGTACTTCTGGGTCAGCTCGCGGCGC
The DNA here is from genome assembly GCA_039800105.1 of Pseudomonadota bacterium. Lineage (GTDB taxonomy): Bacteria > Myxococcota_A > UBA796 > UBA796 > SXON01 > CAMAXZ01. The sequence goes on along the minus strand of JBDLRI010000115.1, from coordinate 40,131 downwards.
ACGCGCTCCTTGAGCTTGTCCTTGACCTCGTCGAACGGGGTGCCGTCGCGCTTCTCCTGCACCTCGATGATGTGGTAGCCGAACTGCGACTTGACCGGGCCGACGATCTGGCCGGGCTCGGCCGCGAACGCCGCGTCCGCGAACTCGGGCACCATGCGGCGCTTCTCGAACCAGCCGAGGTCGCCGCCCTGCTTGCCGGAGCCGGGGTCCGCGCTCTTCTCCTTCGCGATCGCCGCGAAGTCGCCACCCTTCTTGACGTCCGCGAGGATGGCCTTCGCCTCCTTCTCGTCCTTCACGAGGATGTGGCGGGCGCGCACCTGCGGGCTGGCGAACTGCACCTTGTGCTCCTCGAACCACGCCTTCACGGCGTCGTCCGTCAGGCGCTTGTCGACCTCGCCCTGCACGAGGGCGTTGATCATCGCCTCCCGCTCCGCGAGCGCGATGGCGGTCTTGACCTCGGGGCGCTCGTGCACCTTCTGCTTGAGCGCCTCCTGGTAGAGGGTCTCGTCGGCGACGAGGCGGTCCTTGATGTTCGCGAGCTGGCCGCTGGCGACGACCTGGTCGCGCGTGGCGGGCGGCATGGAGGCGAGGATGGCGTCCACCATGCCCTGCGTGATGTTGACGCCGTTCACGGTGCTGAGCACGTCGCCGGAGCGCTCGATGGCGCCGGGGACGACCGGCTCGGGCTTGCAGGCGGTGAGGGCGAGAAGGGCGATCGGAGCGAAGAAACGCATGGGGTGTCTCCTAGACGGCTGCCCGTCTAGACCATCGGGGGAGCCGCGTCAAGCCGCCCGCCGGCCTGCGGGCACGTTCGTGGCGGATTTTCACACATTCCATGCTGGGGCGGGGGGCTGACGCCGCCCCCCGCAACGCCCCCGGCGCCGCCGGCTACGCGAGGAGTCGCGCGAGCGACGCATCCCCGAGCGCGAGCACCTCCGCGCGCAGAAGCCTCGCGTGCGGGGTGACGATCCCGTCGGCGAGCGTCTCGCCCGCCTCGGCCGGGTGCGCGCGCGCCAGCACGTGGACCGGACCCGCGGGGTCGGGCGCGAGACGCAGGGCACGCAGCGCGGAGGTCCAGTCCATGGGCACGTGCAGCGTCAGCGGCGCGTCGGCGGGCACCGGCGCGCCCAGGAGCAGGTGTGCCCCCGCCGCGCCGCCGAACAGCACGCCGTCGGTCCGGGCACACGCGGCCCGCAGCGCGTCCAGGCCGAGACCCCCGAGCGGACGCGCGCGTCCGAGCAGGAGGCTCGGACGCAGGGTGTCGGCCCACGCCTGGTCCCATGCGCGGCCCAGCTCCGAGGCGTCGCGGGGCAACAGGGCGCCGCCGGGACCGACGACGAGCCGTCCGTCCTCGCGCAGTGCCGCCACCGTGTTGGAGACGGTTCCGAGCGCCACGCCGGCGCGCGCCGCGAGTTCCCGGTACGGCATGCGGGGGGCGTTCGGGTCGGTGAGCAGGACGAACAGCAGTTGGAGGCCGCCCGCACGCATGGGCGGAGGACCGCGCCGGACGCGGGACGCGGGCTTCCGGCCGAGCACGCGCACGACGAGCCCGGGGGCGTCGATCGACGCGTTTCCCGCCTCGTCGATGAACGCCACCCCGGCGTCGACGAGCGCCTCCGCGACCGCCGGCGGCGCGTGGGGCAGGACGACGACGGCCGGACCGACCCGCGCGGCGAGGGCGGCGACGCCCGCGCGGGACACGCCCCGCGGCAGGGCCATCCACGGACGGCGCGCGCGCGGGCCCCCGGGAAGCCCGACGACGAGTGCGTCGTCCTCACAGGCGGCGTCCACCCCGAGCGCGGAGAGCGCCGTCGCGCAGCGCGCCGCCAGTGCGTGGCTCATGCCGCCGGCTCGAGGCCCCCGAGGTGACCGCGCCCGAACACCACCTCCGCGACGGGATGGGTGGCGTGGAGGACCTCGAGGCGTCGCAGGAGCGCGTCGAGGGCCTCGTCGCGCGCCCGTCCCCCGTCCAGGTGGTAGACCACCCCCGCGCCGCCGCGACGGGGCTCGGGGTCGGAGATGTAGTGGAAGCGCTGCCCGTCGGGCGTGCCGAACGCGCCGTCGAAGCCCTGGCGGTACCAGTCGCCCACGACCCCGTCGAGCGCGTCCATCGCCGCCGGGGACGCCGTCGCGAGGCGGATCTGCAGCGGAAGTTGGTCCCATGGCGCCTGGGTGCTGACGCGCACGGGGAACGCCCACCCTGGCCAGGCGAACAGCACGGGGGCCTGCGCCAGCGCCTCGAAGCCCGCGAGCGCCACGACCATGGGCTGGTCGCCGACCTGCCCGACCTCGGAGGTCGCCGGGTTGACGAGGTCCACGCGCACGCCGGCGTAGGAACGCGCGCCTTCCGGGATGATCGGCGCGAGGCCGCCCTCGGGAGTCCGGCGCATGCGCGCGGCCTCGGCGACCCACCCCAGCTTCGCCTGCACGGCGGCGTAGTGGTCGAACATCTCGACGTAGCTTCCCCGGTGCGCGGCCAGCAGCTCACGCGGATGCACGTCCCGGGCGGTCCAGCGGGACAGTGCGTCGAGGAAGGCGCGGGATCCGGCCAGGAAGTCCTGCGCGTCGAGGCCGTCGGCGACGTAGCGCTGCAGCTCGGCGCGCCCGGCGTCGACCTGGCCGCGCGCGAACAGGAGGTGCGCGAGGGCCTGGCGGGTACGCGGCTGCGCAGGGTGCTCCGCGAGCAGCTTCCGGTAGGTGGCTTCGGCGTCGTCCGGGCGGTCGAGGTCTTCCGCGGCGGCCGCGAGGGCGAGCAGGATTCCCTCGCGCAGGGGCGCCTGGCTCTCCCGGGCGCTGGCGTCGGTCGCGGTCGTCTCGTCCAGGACGCGCAGGGCCTGCTGCAACAGCGGGAGTCCCAGCTCCGGCTCCCCGAGCTGGAGATGGACGGAGCCGAGGGCGTGGACGAGGTCCGCGCGGCCGGGGGCCGCACGCACGGCGTCGAGGAGGAGCTGGCGCGCCTTGCGCGGGTCGTCCGCGTGAAGGGCCTGCATGGCGTCGCGGGCGAGGGCGTCGGGATCGGGTGTGGACACGCGGTCTCCGGGGAACGCGCAAGGCTAGCACGCCGCGACGGGGGGCGTTGCGGGGGGATGTCCCCCCGCCCCAGGGAGAGGAACGAGGGCGCCGGGAGGCTCGCCGTCGGCGTCGCGTCCCGTTAGCGCGGCGGTGTCTTCCCCGAGGGCTGGATGTCCGCATCGCTGTTGCTTCTCCTCGCGTGCACGGACGTGCAGGCCACCAAGTTCGATGCGCGGCGGCTCGTGGCGAGCCCGACGGCCGTGGACTTCGGCACGGTCGAGGTCGGCTCCGTCCACGAGCAGGTCGTCACGCTCTCGAGCGAGGCCGCCGGGGATGTGACGGTCGACGGGTGGGCGCTGTCCTTCGGGGTGGACGTCACGGTCACGGGTCCCGCGCTGCCGCTCGTGCTCGAGCGCGACGCGACGGCAGAGCTCGTGCTCCGCTGGACGCCCACCACGGCCCCGGTGATCCTGCGCGACATGCTCACCGTCTCCAGCGACGACGTGAACGACGCCACCGCGGAGGTCGCGCTCTCGGGACGGGTCCCCGACACGGACACGGGCACCGGCACGGACACGGGCACCGTTACGGACACGGCGACGGACACCGCGACCGACACGGGCACGACCACGGCGACGGGCACCGTGACGGACACGAATACCGGCACCGCGACGTCCACCGGCGCCGCCACGGCCTGCGACGGCGTCTACGACTGGAGCGGCACGCCGTACAGCTGCGTCGTGCCGGCCGGCGTGACCACGCTGCACGTGCGCGCCTGGGGTGCAGGCGGGGGCGGCGGCGCCTACCGCGGCGAGCAGACCAAGGGCGGCGGCGGCGGCTACGCGATGCGCGACGTTCCGGTGACCCCGGGCGAGACGGTGTGGTTCCGTCCAGGCCAGGGCGGCATCGCCCCGGGCGGGGGCGGCGGCGCCAGCTGGGTGTCCCGCGAGAACGGCGACGTGCTGCTCGTCGCGGGCGGCGGGGGCGGCGGCGCCAGCGACGGCGGGTCCGCCACGCCGGCGAATACCGCGGGCAACGGCGGCGCGGGCGGCGGGACGAGCGGACAGGCCGGCGACGGCCAGGACTACGCGTCGTTCGGTTCGGCCGCGGGCGGGGCCGGCGGAACCGACGTGGCCGGGGGCGCGGGCGGCGCGTCCGCACCGGGCCCCAACCAGACGGGGTGCGCGGGTCTGGCGGGCAGCGCGGGCACCGGCGGCCTCCCCGGCATCGGCGTCGACGGGACCTGCGCCACGGGGCTGGCGGCGCTGTGGGACTCGGCGGGCGGGGGCTGGACCAACGCCAATGGCGACGCCGGGGGCGGCGGGGCCGGCTGGTTCGGCGGCGGCGGCGGCGGGTCGGTGTACACCTACGTGGGCGGCGGCGGCGGCGGCGGCTCCGGCTACGCGCCGGGCGGCACGCTCGAGGCCGGTGCCAGCTCCACGCCGGGCAACGCCGCCGACCCGGACCGTGGTGCGGCAGGACTCGGGGGCGAGGCTGCGACGAGCGGCCAGCCCACCCCACGCGACGGCAGCCACGGGCGGATCGTCGTCGGGTACTGACGGGAGGGGCGCCGGCACGGCGCGCCGGTACCGCCGTGTCCGGCGCCGGGCGTGTTCAGTCCGCCCGGGTGTTCATGCCTTCGGGCGGCGCGCTGCGGGCTTCTTCGCCGTGGCGCCCGACGAGGACTTCGCGGTGCGTCCGGCGGCCCGTCCGCGTCCCTTTCGGGCGGGAGGGCCGGCCTCGCGCTTGCGTGCCAGCAGGGCCTGCGCATCCTCGGCGCTCAACCCCTCGGGCGTCGTGGTGCGCGGAAGCGTCGCGTTGGTGGTCCCGTCGGTCACGTAGGGACCGAAACGGCCGCTGAGGACGCGGATCTCGCCGCCGGACACCGGATCCGCGCCGAGCGAGCGGAGCGCCGCAGGGGCCGCGCGGGGTCCGTTGCGGCGGCCGCGCGTCGCGGGCTGCGCGAGCAGCTCCCGGGCGTCGTCCAGCGTCATGTCGAGCAGGGAGATCGTGGGCGGCACGCTCCGGGTCTCCGTGCCGCACTGCAGGTAGGGGCCGTAACGGCCGTTGGCCACCTTCACCTCGTTCCCATCGTGGGTGCCGAGCGTGCGGGGCAGTTCGAGCAGTCGCAGCGCGATGTCCAGGGTCACGTCCGCGGGGGTCATGCCCGGCAGCAGGCTTGCGCGCGGGGGCTTCGCGGCGGCCGCGCCCTTCTTGCCCTTTGGCGGTGGCGTGGCCTCGCCGCGCTGGACGTAGGCGCCGAACCGTCCGTCCAGCAGCAGGATGGGCTCTCCGCTGACCGGGTCGTTGCCGAGACGGTTGGGTCCCGAGGCCTTCTTCTCGAGCTGGGTGCGCGCCCAGGCGGCGGTGACCTCGTCGGGGGCCATGTCGGGCGGAACGTTCGCGGTGGCGGTGCCGTCCGTGACGTAGGCGCCGAACTTGCCGTATCGCACGTGCAGATCGCCGTCCGGCGCGCCTGCGAGCGGGATGCGGTAGATGTCGCTCGCGTCCGCCGCGACGGCGTGCGCCAGGCGGCCCTCCAGGCCGCGCTCGCCACGGTAGAACCGCCCGAGCACCTCCGCGCGGGCGGCCTTGCCGACGGAGATCTCGTCGAGGTCGTCTTCCAGGCGTGCCGTGAAGTCGTAGCTCACGAGGTCGGACAGCTCGCGCTCCATGAAGGCCGTGACGAGGAACGCGAGGTGGGTCGGGACGAAGGCGTTGCCACGCTTGAAGGCGTAGTCGCGCCGCACGATCGTCTCGAGGATGTCCGCGTAGGTGCTGGGACGCCCGATGCCGCGCGCCTCCAGCTCCTTCACCAGGGAGGCCTCCGTGTAGCGGGCCGGCGGCTGGGTGTGGTGCTCCTTGGCCGTGAGGTCCTGCGCGCGCGCCGCCTCGCCGATCGTCATGGACGGCAGCAGGCGCTCCCGGTTGGCCAGCTCCGCCTCGGGATCGTCGCTCCCCTCGACGTAGGCGCGCTGGAAGCCGGCGAAGCGGATGGTCCGGCCGCTCGCGACGAAGGTCGCGTCGTCCACGGCCACGACGACCTGCAGCTGGTCGCCCTGCGCGTCCGCCATCTGGCAGGCCACGGCGCGCTTCCAGATGAGCTCGTAGAGTCGCGCGTGGTCCGGCGCGAGGGCACCGCGCGCCTCGTCCAGACTCCGGAACCGGGTTCCGGCGGGCCGGATGGCCTCGTGCGCCTCCTGGGCGTTCTTGGCACTGCTGGCGTAGCGTCGCGGCTCTTTCGGGAGGTAGGCGTCGCCGAACTGATCCTGCACGAGCGCGCGCGCGGCCGTGATCGCCTGATCCGACAGGGCGGTGCTGTCGGTTCGCATGTACGTGATCCAGCCGTGCTCGTAGAGGTACTGGGCCGCCTTCATGGTGTCCTTGGCGGTCCAGCGGAGCTTGCGGTTGGCCTCCTGCTGCAGCGTACTCGTGGTGAACGGCGGGGACGGGCGCTCCCGCCAGGGCTTGGTGTCGAGCGAGGCGACCCGGCCGGTCGACGTCGCCAGGCGCGCGGCGAGTCCGCGGGCGGCCGCCTCGTCCAGAAGCACCACGTTGCGCGCCGACAGCGCGCCGGTGTGCTCGTCGAAGTCACGGCCGGAGGCCACCCGCTTGCCGCCGAGCTCCTGCAACTGTGCGGAGAAGCTCCCGTTGGCCACGTCCACGCGGGCCTCGACGTCCCACCAGGTGCCGCTTCGGAAGGCCATGCGGGCGCGCTCCCGCTCGACGAGCATGCGCACCGCGGGGGACTGGACCCGTCCGGCGCTGCGTGCGCCGCGGATCTTCTTCCAGAACAACCCGCTGACGGCGAAGCCGTAGATGCGGTCCACGATGCGGCGCGTCTCCTGCGCCGCGACGCGGTTCTCGTCGATGGCGCGCGGGTGCGCGAGCGCGGCGCGGATCGCCTCCGGCGTCACCTCGTGGAACACCATGCGCTTGACCGGCACGCGGGGCTTGAGGACCTCGCAGAGGTGCCAGCTGATGCTCTCTCCCTCGCGGTCCTCGTCCGTCGCGAGGAAGAGCTCGCTGGCGTCCTTCATGAGCGCCCGGAGCTTGGCCACCTGGTCGCGCTTGTCATCGGGGATGACGTACCAGGGGCGGAAGTCGTCGAGGTGGATGGCCCAGTCGTTGAAGCCCTGCGCCCGCGCCTCCGCCGGGACGTCGGAGGCCCCCTCCGGCAGGTCGCGGACGTGCCCCCTGCTCGCGTGGACCGCGTAGCCGTCGCCGAGGAACTGCTTGATGAGCTCGCCCTTGGCCGGCGACTCCACGATGATCAGCGGCTTGCCCATGGGATGACCTCGAAGGGGAAGGGATAGCCACATCCGGGGGGGAGCGGCAAGCGGGGACGCCGGACGCGCGTCGCGCGTTTCGGTGCAGGTCCGAAGGCAGGGGTGCGTTATCCTCGGGAGCGTCGCCGGGGGACTGCCGTGGACGGGCTGATCGACGCCTTTCTCGCGTGGATGCGCGCGGAGCGCGGTGCCTCGCCCCACACGCTCCGGGCCTATGGCACCGATCTCGCCGGGTTCGCGGCGCACCACGAGGGGAAGTCGCCGGAGGCGCTGGGGGTCGTCGATCTGCGGGGGTGGCTGGCGACGACCTCGGCCAGCCCGGCGAGCCTGCAACGTCGCATCGCGACGCTGCGGACGTTCTACCGCTGGCTCCAGCGGGAGGGCCACGTGTCGGAGAGCCCGGCGGAGCGCCTTCGTGCGCCGCGCGTGCGGCGCGGACTGCCCCGGACCGTGGAGATCGAGGAGGCCACCCCCATCGTGGAGACCCCCGTGGGGGAGGGAGTCCGCGCGACCCGGAACCGCGCGCTGCTCGAGCTCGCCTACGGCGGGGGACTGCGCGTGAGCGAGCTGGCGGCGCTCGACGCCGGAGACGTGGATCTCGACGCGGGCGTCGTGCGGGTCCGCCGCGGAAAGGGTGGAAAGGAGCGCCTCGTACCCATCGGTCCGCCTGCGGTGGAGGCGGTGCGGGCCTGGCTCGGGCCGCGCGCGGCGCAGGCCGCAGCGCCCGTGTTCGTGGCGGACGGCGGGCGCAGGCTCACCACGCGCGCGCTCTACGACGTCGTGCGGCGGGCAGGGGTGCAGCAGGGGCGCCACCTCCACCCGCACATGCTCCGTCACAGCTTCGCCACGCACCTGCTCGCCGGGGGCGCGGACGTGCGGGCGATCCAGGAGATGATGGGGCACGAGTCCCTCGCCACGACGCAGCGCTACACGGCGGTGGACACGGAGCAGCTGGGACGGACCCACCGGGCGGCGCATCCGCGCGCGCGCGGCTCGCGATAGCAGGGGCCCATGTCCAAGACGCCCCTGACCGCGGAGGAGCTGGCCAGCCTCCGGTCGTTGCACGCGGCCGCGACGAACGACACGCTCTACGCGGTGCTCGGTCTCCCCACCCACGCGGCGACCCGCGAGGTGGAGGCCGCCTGGCTCGCCTTCGCACGCACCTGGCACCCGGACCGGTTCTACAGCCGGGAGACGGGCGAGATGAAGGCCGTGCTGGAAGAGGTGTTCGCGGTCGCGTCGCGCGCCTACCGGACCCTGTCGGACGCCTCGAAGCGGGTGGCCTACGACAAGGAGTTGGTCGCGCAGGGCCGCTTCGTCGCCGCGGCTCCGTCCACGCGTCCCGCCGGTCCGTCCGGAGCGGCGACGGCGGCGTCGGGGCCCGCGCGGACTCCGGGCATGGGGGCGCCGGCGGCCGTGACGAAGTTCCACCAGCAGGCCATGGAGCGCGTCACCCGGGCGCGCGCCTGCGTGGAGGACGCCCGGCGGGACATGCGGGATGCGCGATGGGGCAAGGCGGAGAGTGCCCTGCAGCTCGCGTTGAGCTTCGACCCCGGCAATCCGGAGGCCACCGCGCTGCTCAAGGAGGTCTCGGGACACGCGCGACACCAGCGCGCCGAGGGCTGGATCACGCAGGCGCAGTCGGAAGAGGAGACGGGCCGCACGCGCGAGGCGCTGGCCCTCTACAAGAAGGCGGCCGACACCGACGCGCCTTCGGCGGCCGTGCTCGTGCGTCTCGGCAAGCTGTTGCTGCAGCTCGAGGACGACACGCGCGGCGCGGTCAACGCCTTCCGGAAGGCCGTGCAGAAGGAGCCGCGGCACGTCGATGCGCGTCTCTCGCTCGCCGACGCCTACCTGCGGGTGGGTCTGGGCGCGAACGCACGTCGGGAGGTGGAGGCCGTGCTGGCCCAGGATCCGAAGAACGACGCGGCAAAGGCCCTCCTCAAGCGCATCAAGTAGGGCGTCGACGGGAGCCCGGGGTGCCGGACGGGCGGCCGCGCCGTGCGCGTTGCCAGCCCGAGCGCGGCGCGGGGACGGCGGGGAGCACCCACGCCTCCGCCTCCACGCCGCGCAGGTCGACCGTCGCCACGATGCGGGACCGCACGAGGCCGTGGGCCGAGAGAAGCAGGCCGAGGAGCGTCATGCGCGCCGGCGGAAGGTCGAGCAGCACCCCCGGGCAGGACGGGGCCGCCGGGTCGGGCAGCAATCCGTCCAGAGTGCGTGCGCCACGAAGGTAGTGCCAGCGGGTACCGCGCGCCGAGGCGCGGTGCTGCGGGAGGTCGGCGCACCACGAGGCGGCGGCGGCTTCCACCTGGCGGCCGTAGAGGAACACGGGGGTGGGGCGGTTCACGGCGTCAGAGGCCGGCGCGTCGGGCCACGCTGGCATCGAGGAGCTCGACGAGCGGCGCGAGTTCCTCCCAGAGCTCCCGGTGCTCAGGGTCCGTCTGCATGCGGCGGAACAGCGCCTCGTCGAGCGTGAGCCGGTCCTCCGCCGGTCGCGTGAGCAGGCCCAGCGAGACGGCGACATCCGCCAGCATGCCCCAGTCGGCGCCGCCCCCGGGCTGCACCAGGGACCAGTCCCGGGCGCGGGCCACCGTGCGGAGGAGGGAGTCCAAGCGCAGCGGGCGTCCCGCGACCTCGAGGGTGAGGTCGGAGGGCGTCCGGTGGAGCGTCAGCGGGCCGCGCCGCTCGAGGACCGCCACGGCGCAGAGCAGGGAGAACGCGGGGACGTTGCGGATGGCGCGCGCCCGAAGGGCGACCATGTCGGCGACCGACCGGGGCGGGGGTTCACCGGGGTGCAACAGCCCTCCGTGCACGACGCGCGCGCGGTCCAGACACGAGGGAGGCCGTGCGGTGGGCCCCTGCTGCGCGTGCATCCGCAGCACCGTGTTCACCCAGGCCACGCCCCCGGTGAGCGCAGAGAGGGAGGATGGGAAGGCCAGGGCGATGCCGCGTGTTCCGAGCTTCGAGAGGAACGGGCCCGGCGCGTCGGCCGGTGCCACGCCGGGGTCGCCGGACACCGGGAGGTTGTCCAGGGTGCGTCCGAACAGAAGTCCGGGAAGGGCGGCCTCCAACGGCTGTTCCCCGAACACCCTCCGCATCCACGGGCCGAATCGCCGGGATTCCCCGGGACGCCCGGCGCGCACCGCCGTCAGATGCGCGCGGAAGTCGGGGTCGGACAGGGCGATGGAGATGGAAGACTCGGCCAGCTCCCGCCGCAGCAGGGCGCCGTCGGTGATGACGAGCAGGTCGCCGTGGCGCACGGCGTCGCCGCGCCGCACGGCCATCGCCATGGGGCCGCCGATCCCGCATTGCGGGCCGCCCGCGGCGTCGAGGAGGCCGCGGACATGGTGCGCGGAGAGCTCGCCCGAGTCGAGCAGCGCCCGCAGCACGACGGCGTAGACGTCGGGGCTGTCCTCCGTGCCGGCGCGCGTGTCGATGCGCCGTGTCGGGGGGGGCGCGGCCGCGAGCGGGAGGGAGAGTTGGCGTTCGGGGAGCGGCTCCCGCAGGCGGGTCGTCCACGCGGACCCCACGAGTCGCCGGAGCGCGACGGCACGCTTGCGGGTCTCCGAGTGTGGCACGTCCGGGGCGTCCTCCTGGAGGATCCGTGCGATGGAGTCGACGGTGGGGGCCTGACCGTCCGGTGCCGCGCGACGCGCGAACGGATGCGCCCGCACGATGCCCGCCCACGTGCGTGCGCGCCCACGGCCGGCGTAGGCCCAGCGAAGGCCCGCGCGGGTGAGGCCCGGTTCGTGGTCGAGGTCCAGCAGCCCCAGCCAGGCGCCGGCGTCGAGGTAGGCGCCCACGGTGCGCGGCTCGAGGTCGAGGGCCTCCGCGAGACCGCGCGTGCGGCGGTTCCCGGCCGCCACCTGCTCGAGGACGCGGGCGAGGACCCGCGGACGCTCGGCGAGGGCGGAGGGGAAGCTCATGGGGGAGCCCCTATCGCGACGGGCGCGGGGTCCCAAGCGGGAGGGGCCTCCGTCTGCCACGTCAGGCGTCCCCGCCATACGGTGAACACCACCGTCCCGTCGCGATCCGTCCGCAGAAGGCGGGTGCCGTGCAGGTGCGCGAGGGTCTTCGCGTGCGGGTGGCCGTAGCGGTTCTCGGGACCGCATGACACCACGGCGTGCGCGGGCCGCACGGCGTCGAGGAACGCCTGCGTGCTGGAGGTGCGGCTCCCGTGGTGGGCGACCTTCAGGACGTCCACCCGCGACAGCGCGCCCGAGGCGAGCAGGGCCGACTCCCCCGCGGCCTCGATGTCGCCGGGAAGCAGGAAGGACACGCCCTCGTGGCGGATCCGCAGCACGAGGCTCTCGTCGTTGACGCGGGCGTGCCGCGGTGCCCGGAACCCCGGCCGTGGGTGCAGCAGCGAGATCGAGGATGCGCGTCCCGGATCCTGGGGCGGGGGGGCTGCGCCGCCCCCCCGCAACGCCCCCCCGCCGGCGTCCGCGGTCATCCCGGCGAGGAGCGGGGCCCGCGCGGCGGCAAGGAGCGCGAGGAAGTCCGCCTCGCCGCCCTCGGGGCCGCGAGGTGCCATCACCGCGCCGATCGGGAGGGCGCGCGCGACGGGCAACAGTCCTCCGAGGTGGTCGGGATGCGGATGGGAGAGCACGACGCGGTCCAGGCGCCGGATCCCGCGGCGTCGCAGGTAGAGGAGCACCTGATCGCCCGGAGGCCCGCCGTCGACGAGCCAGGTGCGGCCGTCGGGCCACTCCACCAGCGCGGCGTCCCCCTGCCCCACCGCGAGGAATCGTACGGTGAACGCGCCCACGGGTGGCTTCCAGAGGAGGATGACGCTCAGGCTCGCCAGCATCGCGAGCGGGCGTCGCCGAAGCCAGAGCGCGAGACACAGCGCCGTGGCGCCGAACGGCCCCACCGCCGGGTGCAGCGGCTCCGCGTCGAGTGGTCGTAGCATCCGCAACGCGAGCTCCACCGTGTGGTCCGCGCCCGCGAGTGCCCAGCCCGCGGCCGGCGCCGGGAGAATCTGCGCGAGCAGTGCGCCCGGGGTGGCGATCGCACCGAACAGCGGCACCGCCACCAGGTTCGCCACGGCCCCGAGCGGAGGGAGCTGCTGGAACTGCCACGCCATCACCGGGAGGGTGCCGAGCGTCGCTCCCAGCGTGGCGGCGAGGCTGCGCGCCCCGGCCGTCACGAGCCAGGGTGCGTCAGGTGGGACCCATCGCATCACCCGGGGCTCCATGAGGACGATGCCGGCGAGCGCGAGGAAGCTCAGGCGCGCTCCGACGTCCATGATGGCGTCCGGCTCGGCTGCCATCACCGCGAGCCACGCGAGGGCGAGCACCTCCCACGCGCCCGGTCGGCGGTGGGCGGCGTGGCACACGGCCCCCACCGTGCTCATCCATGCGGCGCGCTGGGCCGCAAGGGGCATGCCGGCGACGTCCGCGAACCACCACGCGGCGGTCGTCGCCGCGAGCGCGACGACCGGGCGGGTGCCACCCAACCCGCTGCGGAGCCGAGCGGCCCGCGCGACTGCGCCGGCGATCGCACCCGCTGCCGTCGCGCACAGGCCGATGTGCAGCCCGGAGATGCTCACCACGTGCCAGGTTCCCGTACGGCGCAGCAACGCTGCGTCCGCCTCGGGGATGCCGCCGCGCTCGCCGTCCACGAGGGCGCGCAGCAGTCCGGCGTGGCGGGCCCCCGTGAGCCAGGGGGCGGGGCGCGGAGGCCCGAGTGCCACGGCCGCCCGCGCGACGATCCGCGTCCGGATTCGCGCGACGGCCAGTTCCCACCCGGGGTCCGGTGCTCCGGGCAGGTGCACCGTGTCGGGTGCGTCGGCCCGTCCCGTGACGCGCACCCCGGTGCCGGGGGGCGGCGGCGTGTCCGGAAACCGTACGCGCACGCGTCCCATGGCGGGTCGCAGCGGCGCGTTCCCGGGTCCCTCGAGCGCCGCGAGCGCCACGTCCGCCTCGCGTCCGGCCCCGGCGGTGACCACGGTCCCGCGGATGCGCACCTCCCCGCGTAGGGACGGGCCGTCGGGGTGGACCGCGAGCAGGGCCCAGGCGAGCGTCACCCCGGCACTCCCGAGCGCGACGCAGGGGGTGAGCACCGACGGTGTCCGGCGGGTCGCGCAGCCCCACGCCACGCCGAGCAGCGCGAGCGTGGCCGCGGCGAGGCCGGAGGCCGGCGTGTGGATCCACGGCGCGGTCAGGCCGCCGAGCACGGTCCCGAGGGCGACGAGCGGAAGGGGGCGCATGCCCGGTCGGTGCTGCATGGCGCGTGCCGCCCGCGCGCCCCGTGATGTTCCACGTGGAACACGTCGGATGGCCGGCAGCGGGTGTCGGCCTGCAGCCGTTCCTGTCGGTGGACCGTCAGGTGGCGCGCACGTCCCGGAGCCAGGCGTCGAGGAACACGAGCGACCAGACCTCGGCGTCGCGACCTTCCACCGGTGGATCGGAGCGCAGGACGGTATCCAGGGCCGAGGGCATGAACAGCCGCAGCGGGTCCTCCCGGACGCTCGCGACGCGCTCTGCGAGCCACTGTCTCGCGGGACCGGCGAACCAGCGCCCCCACGGGCCCGGGAGCACGCGCTTGGGGCGGTTCAGGAGGCCCCGCGGGAGCACGGGGCGCAGCAGCTCCCGCAGCGGCCATTTCGTGACGACGCCACCGGGTCCGCTGCGCACCTTCCAGGGGCCGGGCTGCGCGGCGCACCACGCCACCAGGTCACGGTCCAGCAGGGGCTCGCGCAGCCCGATTCCGGCCGCGGTGGCGGCCAGACCCGAACGCAGCAGCGAATCCTCGGCCATGCGGCCGCGGAGGTAGGCGTGCAGCACCTCGTTCACCGGGTCGGACACGACCTCGCGGTAGAACGGCTCGAGGCACAGCTGGCGGATGCCCGGTCGAACCCAGCCGGGATCGCGCAGCAGCCGCTCGCGCGCCGCGGCGTCGAACACGTGGACGCCCCCGATGCGGCGGGCGAGGCCGAACGGGACGCCGGGCGCCGACAGCTCCGGGCGGCGCTCCCCGAGCAGTGCGCCGAGACCGCGTCCCGCGGGGCCGGGCAGGCGCTGCAGCAGGTGGCTGATGCGCGCCTCCCGCGCGAGGCGGCCGGCCATGCGGCCCCCGAAGATCTCGTCCCCGCCGTCGCCGGAGAGGACCACGTCGACGAGGGTGCGCGCCTGTCGCGCCAGCAGGAGCTGGGGGATGGCGGCGGGGTCGGTGACCGGCGCGTCGCATTGGGAGACCGCGGTCGGGAAGGCGTCCGCGAACGCGGGGAAGTCGACACGAAGGACCTCGTGGCGGGTGCGGAGCAGGTTGGCGACACGGCCGGCGTAGGGGGTCTCGTCGCCCTCGCCTTCGAGCACACCCACCGTGAAGGTGTGGATGGGACCGAGGCGGGAGGCGTAGTGGGCGATGGCGGTGCTGTCCAGCCCCCCGCTCAGGAAGACGCCGACGCGTTCCCGCCCGCTCGCGCGGGCCGCGACGGCGCGGTTGAGGCGACGGTCGAGCTCGTCGAGCGACGGGCGGTCCTCGGGGTGGGATGCGTAGGGCGGGCTGTAGCGGAGCTGGAACCATGGCGCGAGGCGCGAGCCGCTCCGGTCGTGCCGCAGGCGGTGGCCCGCAGGCAGCGCGGAGACGTCCCGCAGCAGCGTCCGCGGCGCGTGGACGTAGCGGAAGGAAAGGTGCTCGGCGAGGTTCTCGCGGGCGAGCTCCCGGGACACCCACGGAAGGTCGAGGAGGCGACGCGGCTGGGTGGCGAAGGCGAGGCGCACGCCGCCGGAGGGCAGCGCCTTGCGGGACCAGTACAGCCGCCGGATTCCGAAGGGGTCGCGGAGCAGGTGCAGCACCTGGGCGCGCCGGTCCCAGACGGTGGCGACCCAGGCACCCTCGAAGCTGGCGAGGGCGTCCTCGCCGCGGGCCTCCCAGGCCTCGAGCAGCGCGTCGGCGGCGCCGAGTCCCGTGGCCGGCGAGCGGTCGAAGTGGCCCGCCACCATCACGACGAAGCGCCCGCTCCGGGCGAGGGTGGAGCGCGGCGGCGCGACGAAGTAGGCACCGTCGCCGTCGAAGTGCGGTCCGTCGCCGAGCGCGGCGCGCTCCGCGGCCTCCACCGCGCCGTCGAAGGTCACGAGTCCAGCGATTCCGCCCATGGCACGGGCTAACGCGCCGGCACCTTGCGGGAACGCGCGGGTCGGGTAGGGTCCCTTCCATGCAGGTACGGGTGAACGGAGAGGCGCGGGAGGTCGCGCCGTGCAGCGTGGCGGAGCTGCTCGCGGAGCTGGACGCGTCCGCGGAGGGCGTCGCCGTGGCGGTGAACGGCACGGTGGTGCCGCGCTCCGAGCGGGCCGGTCTTCCGCTGCGGGAGGGCGACCGCGTGGAGATCATCCGGGCGGTGGGCGGCGGCTGACACCGTCCGGCGGGGGGCGTTGCGGGGGGCGGCCAGCCCCCCGCCCCATGGACCAGGGTGGCAGACAGGCCGGATCGACTACCGGCCGGCGAGGCGCATGGTTGCCGTCGGGCAGCGTTGGTGCGATGCTGGAGTCGAGGTCGTCCCGCTCATGCGAGTCATGCTCATCCGCCCACCCGCCCGTCACACGGTCGAGAGCGAGGTCCCCGAGGCCGTGGCGGCGGAGAACCTGAGCTACCCGCCGCTGGCGCTCATGGCGATCGCGCAGTTCCTGCGCGACCATTCGGCGCACGAGGTCACCCTCCTGGACGCGCAGCTCGACGACCTCCCGTACCCGGAGATCGCGGCGCGCATCGCGGCGTGGAAGCCCGACGTGGTGGGCGTCACCGCGTTCACCGTGCAGTTGGTGGACGTGCTGAAGACCGTCCGGACCGCGAAGGACGCCGGCGTTCCGCACGTGGTGGTCGGCGGCCCGCACGTCAGCGACTTTCCGCAGGAATGCCGCGCGCTTCCCGGTGTCGACGCGGTGGTGAAGGGCGAGGGGCAGCAGCCCATGAAGGACCTGTGCGACGCCTGGGCGCGTGGCGAGCAGCCCCGCGGCATCCCCGGCGTGATGGCGCACCCGGACGACCCCGTTCCCGAGCAGGACGTCTACTTCTCCAACGAGCTCGACGACTACCCGATCATCGACCGCACCATGGTCGACTACCGCCGCTACTACGACGTGATGGGGCAGGGCGGAATCTTCACGACGATCATCACCTCCCGCGGGTGTCCGTACCGCTGCACCTTCTGCAACACCCCGCGGCACCGCTACCGGGTCATGCGCCCGTCGCGGGTGTGCGACGAGCTGGAGGCGTGCCTGCGCCTCGGCATCGAGGAGTTCTACTTCGTCGACGACACCTTCAACATCACCAACCAGCGCGTGATGGAGTTGTGCGAGGAGATCCTCCGGCGCGGGCTGCGCCTGCGGTGGACCGTGCGCTTCCGCGTGAAGGGCGTCACGCGGGAGCTGCTGGAGACGATGAAGGCCGCCGGCTGCCACCGCATCCAGTTCGGCGTGGAGCAGGGCACGGAGGAAGGCCTGCTGCGCCTGAAGAAGGACGTCACGGTGCGCGAGATCGAGCACGCCTTCGCGCTCTGCCGCGAGGTCGGCATCCGCACGGTGGCGTACTTCATGATCGGCACGCCCGTGGAACGCTCCGCCGAGGACGTGGAGGAGACGATCCGCTACAGCATCGCGCTGGATCCGGACTTCGTGATGTACAACGTGCTCACGCCGTTCCCCGGCACGACCCTCTACGACGAGGGCCTGCGCGACGGGGTGCTGGACATCTCTCCCTGGCTGGCGTTCATGCGGGAGCCGCGCGAGGACTTCAAGGCGCAGGTGTGGGACGAGCACTTCACCCGCGCCGAGCTGCGCGCCATGCTCGACCACGCCTACCGCAGCTTCTACTGGCGACCCCGCTTCGTGGCGCGCAACCTCGTCCAGGTGCGGTCCACGCGGGACTTCATGCGAAAGGCCACCGCGGGCCTGCGGATGCTCGTCGCATGACGGCGTCCCCGTACCCCGCGCCGGAGGCCGTGACGCGCCCCGACGGCACGCGGCGGCCGTTCCACGTGGCGCTGCTGACCATCTACAGCGTCGAGAACGCCGGCATCCGCTACCTGTCCGCCGCGTTGCGCCGTGCAGGCTACGACACCTCCATCGTCTTCCTGCGGGACTGGCGCCACAACCTGCTGGAGATGCCCACCGAGACGGAGATCGCGCTCGCCCTCGGCGTGCTGCGCGACAAGAAGCCCGATCTCGTGGGCGTGGGCTTCATGTCGAGCCTCTACCCGATGGCGCGGTCGGTCACGAAGCGCATCCAGGCCGCGCTTCCCGGGGTGCCGGTGGTGTGGGGCGGCATCCATCCGACCTCCGCGCCGGAGGAATGCATCGTCGACGTCGACTACGTCTGCGTCGGCGAGGGCGAGCTGGCGATCCTGGACCTTTGCGCCGCCCTGCGCGACGGCACCGACACGACCGCCATCCCGAACATCTGGGCGAACGTGGGCGGGACGATCCACGAGAACAAGCCCCGCCCGCTGCTTCAGGACCTCGACTGGCTGCCGTACCCCGACGTGGAGGACGACAACAAGTACTACATCGAGGACGGCGCGATGACGGTCGAGGAGCCGTGGAAGCGCACCGCCGAGTACCGCGTCTACTTCAGCCGCGGCTGCCCCTACAACTGCAGCTACTGCTACGTGTCCATCCTCCGCGACGTGTACGACGAGAAGGGAAAGCAGTTCTACCGCGCCCGGTCGGTGGAGCACATCATGGGCGAGCTCGAGTACATGAAGTCCACCTTCCCCCGCATCGCCCGGGTGAAGATCGACGACGACACGAGCTTCGCCTTCGGGGACGCGTGGATGGAGTCGTTCCTGCGGGAGTACCCCGCGCGGATCGGCATCCCCTTCGAGTGCCTGCTCATTCCGCCGATGCTGCGCGAGGACATGCTCCGCAAGCTCGTGGAGGTCGGGCTGGTGCGGGTGCAGACCGGGATCGAGAGCGGCTCGAGCAAGGAATCCAAGGAGCTGCACAACCGCAGTCCGGGCAACGCGCACATCCTGAAGTTCGCCGAGTTCAACAAGTCGCTCAAGCTCGACATCGTCTACGACGTCATCATCGACAACCCGCACGCCACCGAGGCCATGAAGCTGGAGACGGCGGAGTTCCTGCTCGAGCTGCCGCTTCCCTACAGCATCTACTTCTACAGCCTCAACTATTTCCCGGGGACGGTCCTGACGAAGAAGGGCCTGGCGGACGGGACCCTCGACCCCAACCTCGTCGAGGGGCGCAACACGAAGGCCTGGAAGCAGTTCCGCGTGAGCATGGACTGGCCGCGCAGCGACGAGGACCGGTTCTACCTGGCCATCTACTGCCTGGCGTCGAAGTCCTTCGTGCCGCGGGCCTTCATCCGGAAGCTGCTCGACGAGCGCGAGCACTGGAAGAAGCCCGGCAACGTCGACCGCGTCTTCTACCTGGCGTGGGCGGCGAACTACGCGCGCATGTTCGCCGTGGCGCTGCGCTACTTCCAGCGCGGCGAGCTGACGTGGTTCAAGGTGCGGCAGTACAGCTCGCTCACGAAGCTCATCAGCCAGTAGGAGCGCGTCGGGGCCGTCAGGGTGCCTGTTCGAGCACGATCGGCACGGGCATGAACGTGAGCACGAAGAGCGCGAGGGCGACCAGTCCCCACGCGATGCCACGCATCCCCGGGGCGGGCGCGTCGGGCACCGGCAGGGGCCGTCCGGCGCCGGTGAGCGCCAGCACGGCGGCCCACACCCACCACCCGCTCCAGGCGAACCCCGCCGCCGCCAGCGCGGCCACGCCGGCCCAGCTGATCCAGCGGGCGGTGCGCGGGGCGAGGGCGTTCCACACGTGTCCGCCGTCGAGCTGTCCGATCGGCAGCAGGTTGATGCCGGTCAGCATGCAGCCGACCCAGCCTGCGAGCGCCAGCGGGTGCAGCACCTCCAGCCGGTCCGGCGGCGCCCCGCGGAGCAGGGTCCCCAGGAGCCGCACCACCAGCGGATCGGCGAAGACGGCGTAGCTGCTTCCCGGGGCAGGTGAGGCGACCCCGCGGGACATGCCGAGGCCCGCGGTCAGGCATGCGAAGGCGGGCAGGGCGCCCCCGATCGGCCCGGCCACGGCCATTTCCAGCAGGCCGCGCCGCGTGGTCGGCATGGAGCGCAGGCGGATCACCGCGCCCATCGTTCCGAACGCCGCCGGGAACGGGATGAACTGCGGCAGGGACACCGCGAAGCCGTGCCGGCGGGCGGCCCAGCCGTGGGCCAGCTCGTGCGCACCCAGGATGCCCATGAGCGCACCGGCGAACACGGCGGCGTCCGTCCAGGGCGTGCCCCAGGCCACGCCTTCGAGCGAGAACACCATCACGCTCGCCGTGGTGGCGAGGAACCACAGCCAGGCGCGTCGCACATCCCCGGGTTCATGGGGCGGGGGGGCCTCGCCCCCCTCGCGGCCGCCGCCGGGCGGCGTGCCCCGCGACGCCCCCCCTTCGGTGTCGTCCGTCGACCCGGTCAGCGCGCGATCTCCTTGACGGTCAGCTCGTACGGCCCGGTGCCTGCGGACGCGCCGACGAGGATGGTCCAGCTGCGACCGCCCGTGAGCGTGAGGCTGACGTAGCCATCCTCGCTGCGTAGGTCCGTCGTGCCGCCCGCGTTGGCCAGGAGGTCGAAGGAGGCCTCCTCGTCGTTATCCAGCTCGTCCATGTCGAAGTTGCGGCGCTGGATGACGGAGGTGTCGGGGGCGGTCCCTCCGTTCAGGGTGCATTCCATCACGCGCAGCTGATCTCGCACGTTGGTCGGCGTGGGTTCGAGGCTGTTGAGCACCGTGTCGCGGTCCCAGTCGTCCGCGCACGCCGGGAGGGTCGGCCCCGTGTCCCCGGTGTCCCCGGTCGCCGGCTCGCCGCAGGCGTCGAAATTGCCGACGGCTGACTCAGCTTGTTCCGGGTCGTCCGACACCGATGCGTTCGGGTAGAGCACGTTCGACAGGAACACCTGCGTGTACAGGTGCTGCAGGACGGAGGTCGGGAACTGGAAGGTGTCGCCCTCCGGACAGCTCGTGCTCGACGTCCCCTGGACCGTGGGGCGCGGCACGAGCTCGGACGGCACGATGGCGATCCAGGGATCCTGCGGGCCGAGGGTTCCGCTGCTGTCGACGTGGTGGCGTTCCAGCCACGCGGCGACGTGGACGAGGGAGCCGACGGGGCGGTCCCGCAGGTCCAGCGTCCATCGGTCGGTGTCGTGGACCGTCCCTTCCTCGGGCGTTCCGTCGGGAATGTACGTCGTTCCGGGATCCGAGATCCGCCCGAGGCCGTAGATGGGGCGCCCGTCGTCCGGGAGCGCCGGCAGCGCCACGGCGTTCACCTCGGTCGCCGAGAAGATGTTCTCCACCGCCCAGTCCGGGCTGACGGGATCGGGTGCGCGCAGCACGGCGCCCACGAGGCCCTCGCCGGACGCCTGCAGCTCCAGCCGCGTGAGGTCGTACGCGAGGTCGACGAGGCGCACCACGTGCACGCCGTGGTTCTTCGCGACGTAGCCGTTGAACTCGAACCCGGGCGTGTAGGTCACGGCGTCGGTGTTGCCCGTGCGGACGTTGTAGGCGCCGAGCAGGCTCGGCACGTTCGTCGTCCCGCCCGACCACGCCTCGTTGAGGCCCGCCGGATCGAAGCCGATCTGGTAGCCGTTCGCGCCATAGAACCCGCGCGGCGCGATCGGGGGCGCCTCCAGGCGGTAGGTGGCGGCGTACGGTGCGAAGGTGCTGGTGTCGAGCAGCGGGGTGCCCTGCGCGGTCGTGCGCCCCGCGGTCAGGAGCGCCAGGTGCCAGCGCACGGTCAGCTCCGCGAGCCCCATGCCGAGCATGTCCTCGGTCGCGCCCTCGAAGGCCTCCTGACCGGTCTCCGTGCGATCCAGCACGTCGCGCAGCAGGTCCTCGCCGAGCACGCCCTCGTGCACCGCCTGATCGAAGATCCAGCGTCCGAAGAGGTACTGGGCGCCGCGCTCGAGCGAGGCCATCGCCCCGGTGGCCTCCGCCATCAACGGGTACAGGTTCGGCGCGTCGAGGTAGGTCCACGCCTCGGGGTAGAAGGTGGCGCCGAACCCGCAGTAGTCCGCGGCGAACGTGCCGAGGACGTCGATGACCCAGTCCTCCTCGGGCGAGCTCTCGTTGAGGATGACCTTCTTGTTGTACCCGACGAGCGAGGTGAAGGCGCGCGCCGCCTCTCCGGCCAGCCGGTAGCTGATGAAGTCCTCGACCGTCGGGCCGGTGTTCGGGTTGAAGAAGCCGTAGGGGTCCGGCGCGAAGACGTAGATCACCTCGGCCTCGTCGCTGCCCGGGTTGAGGCGCGCGTCGAACGGCTGCAGGTCTACGCCCGGCTCCGCGTAGGAGGCCAGGATCTTGGAGTGATCGGACTCCTCGGAGCTCGTCAGCGTAATGGCGTTGAGCACGGGGGTGATCACGATCGCCACCCGCCCGTCCCCGTCGACGTCCGATTCCTCGCCGTAGAGCTCCCGCACGTTCGGGATGACGTTCGTGTCGAGGATGTCCGCCACGTTGACGAGATCGCAGTTGTCGAAGCCGTAGGCGTCGTAGGGGTGCGGGATGTCGACGTCCCCGTCGCAGCCGATGTCGATGTCGATGGCGACGTCGTCGTCGACCCAGATGGACACGTTGTCGCCGAGCGCCTGGAGCGTCGCGTTGACGATCGCGTACTCGCCGCTGTCCATCAGGTTGGAGCGGACGAGGAACTCGTCGCGCATGCGGCCCACGTCGGCCTGGTCGAGGGGGGGCGGTGCTCCCGGGTTGGCGCGCCGGAACGGCGCGGGGCGCGCGGGGGGACGCGTGAGGGGCCTCGGCCTCGCCGACGGGGGGGGCGCCGGCGCCTCGCCGAGTCGCGTGCGGAGCCGGTAGCCGATGTCGCTCTCCGCCGTGTTCACGAGGACAAGGTAGAAGTCCTGGTCGGCGTTGCTCTCGCCGCTCGCGTCCGCGAGCTCGATCTGCTGGGTCGCGGAGCCGTCGTAGAAGGTCAGCAGGTCGCCGGGGTTGTCGAGCATGAGCACGGCGGAGGACCCGCCCGTGTCGGTGTCGGTTCCGGCACCGGTGTCGTTGCCGCTGCCCGAGCCGGTGTCATTGCCGCCGCCGCCGGTCCCCGAGTCGGTGCCGGTGCCGCTGCCCGCGGTGTCCGTCGCGGTGTCGGCGGTGTCGTCGTCGTCTCCACCGCCGCCGGACGGGTTGGTCTTGGTGTCGTCCCCGCACGCCGTGAGCGCGAGCGCGGACATCAGGGCGAGCGAGCGGGTCCAGGGGAAGCGAGCCATGCCGACCTCGGGGGCGTCGCTCGCATCGTAGCATGGGTGATGCGGCTCCGCGCGGGCGTCGCGGGTGGCTGGACGCCCCGCCCGGCCGTGTCTAGGTTGGTCGGGGAGCCGTGGCGTCATGACCGACCTCTACGCCGTCCTCGGGGTGCCCCGGAACGTGGACGCCGCGGCGCTCCGCAGCGCGTACAAGAAGCTCGCGCGGGAGCTGCATCCCGACCGCAACAAGGATCCCGCCGCGGCGGAGCGCTTCAAGGCCGTCACGGCGGCGTACGACGTGCTGGGCGACACCGAGCGCCGGAAGCTCTACGACGAGTTCGGAGAGGCGTCCCTGCGGGCCGGATTCGACGCGGCGCAGGCCCGCGCCTTCCGGGACGGACGTGGCGCGGCAGGGTTCGAGGGGTTCGGCGGGTTCGGCGGGTTCGAGGACCTCCTGTCCGGCATCTTCGGCGGTCGCGGTCCCGCGCGGGGACCGCAGCGCGGCCGGGATCTGGAGGAGCGTGTCGAGATCCCCTTCCTGCTCGCCGTGCGCGGCGGGGAGACCCCGCTGCACGTGCGACGTCCGGCGACGTGCGCCACGTGCCGCGGGGAGGGCGGGCTGGACCGTCGGGCCTGTACGCGGTGCGGAGGCTCGGGGCGTCGGACCGTGGCCCGCGGAGGCCGTCAGGCCACGGTGCCGTGTGACGCGTGCGGCGGTTCGGGGCAGGCCTTCACGCGGCCGTGCGGCCCGTGTGGCGGGGCCGGTCGCGTGCAGGAGGAGACCACCCTGCAGGTGCGCATCCCGGCGGGGGTGGAGCACGGCCAGGCGCTCCGGCTTCGCGGCCAGGGCGGGAGCGGCGCGCTCGGCGGGCCGCCCGGCGATCTCGTCGTGCAGGTCGGGGTGGCACCCCACCCCCGGCTCCGTCGGGACGGACGCACCCTCGAGATGGACCTGCCGCTCACCCTCGCGGAGGCGCTGGCGGGGGCGCAGGTGGACGTCCCGACGCCGCTCGGTGGCATCCGCGTGCGCGTGCCGGCCGGCGCGCAGAACGGGGCGCGCCTCCGTGTGGCGGGGCGCGGGGTGCAGACCGCGCCGCCGGGGGATCTGGTGCTGGTGCTGCGTCCGACGTTGCCGGCCCGTCCGTCCGCCGAGCTGCTCGCGGCGGCTGCGGCCGAGGCGCAGGAGGACGTGCGGGCGTCGCTCGTGCTGTGATGCACGGCGCGGCTTGACATCACCCCGACGCCTCCTGTATTCCCGGAGGCTCTCGGAGGTCTCATGCGCTCCCTCTCCCTGCTTCTTCTCGGGCTTCCGGTCCTCGGGTGCTTCTCCGGCGACGACGCCGAGCAAACGGGGGGCGGCGGCAGCACGGCCCGCACGTTCGCGGACTTCGTGGACGTGCAGACCCCCTGGACCGGCGACTCGACCTGCTTCGACGGCACGACCTTCAGCACCGCCGTGCCCGATCCGTCCTGCCAGCAGCCGATCACGCTCTCCGGCGTCGTGAGCGACTTCGAGAAGGAGACCCCGGTCGGCAGCGCGGCCGTGCAGATCTGGACGGCGGACGCGGTGGCGGGTGCAGCCGACTCCGTGCTCGCGGCCGATGCCGACGGCGTGTTCTCGGTCGAGGTGCAGGCGTGCACGCCGTTCGCCTACGGCACCAGCACGCCTCCCGAATGGGCGCAGACGGTCGACACCTACGAGATCCACCAGCTGTACGGGTTCGACGGCTCGGGCGGGGCGGAGGACTCCTTCAACTCGGTCAGCATCGCCACCAGCCGCGTCATCGCGGGCCTGATCGGGGTGGACTGGGATCCCGCCACCGCCATCATCGCGGGCAAGGCGTACGACTGCGCGCTCGAGCCCATCCAGTACGCTCAGGTCTACCTGCACGACGCGGACGGCAATCCGCCCGCCACCGGCGACGTCTACTACTTCACCGCCAACGGCGGGACCGACCTGCCGGCGCAGCGGGCCATCCAGCCGCACACGAACACCAACGGGCTGTGGGTGGCGATGAACGTGCCGCCCGGTGCGTGGATCGTGGAGCTCTGGGCGTGGGATGCGGCGTCCGGCGCCCACGTGTTGCTGGGCAAGAGCCCGCTCGACGTCGCGGCGGGCGCGGTGACCGTCTCGAACCTCTACACCGGGGAGGACGACGGGGTGTACTACCCGTCGAGCTGCCTGCAGGCCTGCGGCGGATGACGCTGCTCGCGCTGGCCCTGGTCGGGCTCGCCCGGGCCGACGTGCCCGATGACTTCACCGTGAAGCTCGACGGGTACTACCGGACCCGGGGCTACCTGTTCGGGGACCTCTTCGACGGGCAGGGCCAACCCGCCAACTTCATGGCGCACCGCCTGCGTCTCCAGCCGGAGCTGAACTTCGACAACCGGGCGAAGTTCACGTTCATGGCCGACGCGCTCGACGACGTCGCGTGGGGCGACAACGCGAGCCTCTCCAGCACCGCCCTGTTCGCGGCCGATCCCTCGAACACCGCGTCTGCGTCGGGGTTGGAGGCGCCCGCCATCGCCTTCAAGCGCGCCTGGATGGAGTTCAAGATTCCCGTCGGCATCGTCCGCGTCGGTCGCCAGCCCAACCACCTCGGCATGGGCCTGCTCGCCAACGACGGCAACGGGTTCGACGACGTCTTCGGCGAGAACCACGGGGGAAGCACCGCCGACCGGGTGCTCTTCGCGACGCGGCCCGTGAACGTCGCGACGACGCTCGCGGGGAAGCCCCGCGACGTACCGTTGATCGCGGCGGTCGCCGTGGACCGCCTCGTCGAGGACCCGCTCATCCAGTACTACGGGTACGCCTGCCAGGTCGGGTCCCCGCTGCCGGGCTGCGCGCCCACCGAGCAGCATGGCGTCACCGAGCCGCGCGACGCGTCGCTGCGCGGAAACGCGTGGTGGGCCGACAGCAGCGACGACGTGTGGCAGATGCTCTACGTCCTCACCTACAAGGGCGAGGATCTCCGGCTCTCCAGCGGCGACGTGGCGGATGTGACGGCGGGTGCCTTCGTCGTCCACCGCTTCCAGGGCGAGACGGACTCGGAGGTCGTCGTCGTCGACGGCTACACGAAGATCGACGTGGCGGGCTGGGCGCTGGAGGGGGAGGCGTACCACATCGGGGGAGAGACCCGGGCCATCACGCTGGCCAACCCCGAAGCCCCGGACGATCCGCTGTACAAGACCGCGGACATCTGGGCCTACACGGTGCGCGCGGGGCGCCAGGACCCTCGCCTGACCGCGCTCGTCGAGACCGGCTACGCGAGCGGGGACGCGAACGTGCGCGATTCTCGCTTCACCGGCCGCCCCATGCATCCGGACCACAACGTCGGCCTCTTGCTCTACGACGAGATCCTCTCCCGCACGACCGCGGCGACCTGGGGGGATTCCGCGCGCGGGCTGTGGAGCAACGGGGGCGTCTACAACAGCCGCTACGTCTACCCGAACGTCCGCTGGCGCCCCATCCGCAACTGGGAGCTCGCCGCCGCGGCCCTCGTGGTGTGGCCCGACGCCCCGGACGGCGCGAACATCCGTTGTGGCGACGACGACGACGGTTGCACCGTCCCGACCGGGCAGGCGCCCGCCGGGTCCTCCATCCTCGGGTGGGAGGGCGATCTCGGCCTTTCGACCCGGTTCCACGAGCACGTGAACGTCGCGGTCCAGGCGGGCTACGCGCACGCCACCGATCGCCTTCCGCTCCGGCGTGCCGGTCTCCGGACCACCACGACGGAGGACGGACGCGAGGTGGGGGATTACTGGACGCTCCAGACCCGCTTCGCCTACGAGTTCTGATGACCTTGCTCGCCGCCCTCCTCGCCCTCGTCGCCAGCGCACGCGCCGGCGTGCCCGAGGATCTCGCGTCGGCCTCCGACGGCACGCTGCCGATGTCGGTGCGCCAGGCGGCGTATGGGCGCATCGTCGCATCGGGCAACGTCGAGGCCCTCGTCACCGAGGCGCAGGACTCCCGGAACGCCGATGCGCGCCGATGGGTGGCCGTGCGTGCGCTCGGGCCGATGCCCTCCAAGGCTGCGCGGGACGCGCTCGTGAAGCTCGTCGACGCACGCGACGCGTACACGCGCATCGCGGCGCTGGGTGCGCTCGCCGAGCGCAACGACCGCTCCGACAGCGGGCGGATCGCCGGACGGCTCCGCGACAAGGCGCTCCTGGTCCGTTTCGCGGCCGCCGACGCGCTGGGCCGCGTCAAGGATCCCGCGACCCTGCCGGACCTGTCCCGCGCGCTCGAGGATCCCTCCAACCGCCATCGCGGCGCGTCCCTCTTCCTTCGGCGCGCCTACGTCGACGCCATCGCGCGCATCGGGACCGACGCCGCGCCGCCCTACCTGGCGAAGGTGCTCGAGGACGATGACCCGGCGGTCGTGGAGGCCGCGCTGTTCGGCCTGGAGCGCCTGGCTGGGTTCGACTACCGCGACGGTCGCTCCGCGACCGAGGAAATCGCCGCCTGGAAGCGCTGGGCTGCGAGCCGCACCCGCTGACCGCTCCCGAGGAATCCCATGTCCGTTCAGGCTGCGCGCGGCACGCGCGATCTGCTCCCGGAGGCGATGCACCGGCGCCTCCACGTGCTCGGCATCATCCGCGGGATCTTCGCGCGGCACGGGTTCGAGCCGCTGGAGACGCCGGCCATCGAGCGCATCGAGACGCTCATGGGAAAGTACGGCGACGAGGGCGAGAAGCTCGTCTTCCGCATCCTCGAGCGCGGAGAGGGCGGCCGCGAGGGCAAGGCCGATCTGGCACTGCGCTATGACCTGACCGTGCCCCTCGCGCGGGTGATGGCGATGAACGCGAACCTGCCGCTGCCGTTCAAGCGCTACCAGGTGCAGCCCGTATGGCGCGCGGATCGTCCGCAGAAGGGTCGTTTCCGCGAGTTCTACCAGTGCGACGCCGACATCGTGGGCAGCACCAGCCCGCTGGCGGACGCCGAGTGCATCGCCGTCGCGGACACCGCGATCGCCGCGCTGGGCTTCGAGCGCTTCGAGGTGCGGGTGAACCACCGGGCGCTCCTGCGCGCGCTCGCCGCGGCCGTCGGGGCGCCCGAGCGGGAATCGGAGATCCTCATCGCGCTGGACAAGCTCGACAAGATCGGGCGTGACGGCGTGTCGGCCGAGCTCTCCGGGCGTGGTTTCGCGCCGGAGACCCTCGACCGTCTCTGGAGCGTCCTTGCGGCGCCGTTCGACCTCGACGCGGTGGCGCGCGCCATCGGCCCGGAGGCCGACGCCCCCGCCGCCGAGCTCCGGACCGTCATGGCCCACGCCCGTACCCTCGGCGCCACGCACCTCGTGTTCGATGCGACGCTGGCGCGCGGGCTGGGCTACTACACGGGCCCGGTCTACGAGGCGGTGCTCACCGACGGGGGCGTGGGCAGCGTGAGCGGCGGAGGCCGATACGACGGCCTGATCGGGATGTTCTCGGGTCGCCCGGTGCCCGCGGTCGGGGTGAGCCTCGGGGTGGAGCGCCTGCTCACGGTCATGGAAGAACGCGGCATGCTGCCCGACGCCGGCACCCGGACCCGCGTGCTGGTGACCGTGTTCTCCGACGACTGCGCGCCGGACTCGCTCGCGGTGGCGCGTCGGCTCCGCGAGGCGGGCATCGAGACGGAAACCTGGCTCGGCGGGGCCGGAAACCTCGGCAAGCAGTTCAAGTACGCGGCCGGCAAGGGCATCCCTTACGCGGTCGTGTGTGGCCCCTCCGAGCGCGACGCGGGCACGGTGAACCTGAAGGACCTGCGGAGCGGGACGCAGGTCGTCGTCGCCAGGGACGGGCTCGCTGCGGCCGTCCGGGGCTGAACGCCCGGACGCGGAAGCGCGGGAAGCCGGCGTTGATCCCGGGTGCTTGACACTGCGGTGGATGTGCGTAAGATTCAAGCGTACGAGGCTTCCGATCGGAGGCCGCCCGCACGCCCCGGTTCCGCCGCGTGCGCGTGTCTCCACCGCGGCGTCGACCGCGGTTGTCGCTCCCCGACGCCGTCCGCTCCGCGTGGTTCGCGGTTCGTGTTCGGCGAACGCGGGCCCGGCGCACGCCGGTTCGGCATCGGCCGCGCGGCCCCCTGCCTTCCCCGCTTGACCCTCCCCCGTCGCCCGCCGCTCCGGCCCGCGCAGCCGGTTCCGCGTCCACGTGCGGCCACGAACGTCCTCCTCCCGCCCCTCCCCTGCGCGCCTCCCCGCTGCGAACGCATGGTCCCGCCCTCCCCGGGTGGGCCGTCCCGAGGAACCTGCCATGACGCTGTGCGCACGGACCCATGCACGTCCGGCCTGACAATCCCCTCATCGTGCAGGGCGACGGAAAGGTCCTGCTCGAGACGAAGCACCCCCGCTACGAGGAGGTCCGCGACTTCCTCGCCCGCTTCGCGGAGCTGGAGCGCAGCCCCGAGCACCTGCACACCTACCGCATCCACGCGCTGTCGCTGTGGAACGCGGCCAGCAGCGGGATGAAGCGGGACGAGATCGTGGAGGGCCTGCGCGGCTGGTCGAAGTTCGACGTGCCGGAGAACGTGCTCACCCAGGTCAGCGACACCCTGGAGCGCTACGGCCTCGTCAAGCTGCTCCCGCATCCGGAGGAGCCGGGCCAGAAGCTTCGGCTCCACTTCGCCACGGCCTACATCGCCCGTCTCGTGACGCAGGAGAAGACCGTCAAGGATCTGCTCGTGCAGGAGGGCCGCGCGGAGTGGTCGATCACGGCGGGGCGCCGCGGCATCTTCAAGCAGCGCATGTTGCAGGCGGGGTGGCCGGTCGAGGACCTGGCCGGCTTCCTCGACGGCGACCCCCTGGCCTTCGCGCTCCGGCCCGAGTGCGTGTCAGGCCGGCCGTTCGTCGTGCGCGACTACCAGGAGGCCGCCGCGCAGCGCTGGTACCAGGAGGGCCGACCCTCCGGCGGGCACGGCGTGGTCGTGCTGCCGTGCGGCGCGGGCAAGACCATCGTCGCCATCCGCGCGATGAGCCTCGTCCAGCAGCACACGCTCGTGCTCGCGACGAACGCCGAGGCGGTCAACCAGTGGGTTCGGGAGATCCTCGACAAGACCGATCTCACCGAGGAGCAGGTCGGCGCCTACACCGGGCAGACCAAGCAGATCCGCCCGGTCACGGTCGCGACCTACCAGATCCTCACCTGGCGGGCGTCCCGGGAGTCCGAGTTCGCCCACCTCCACCTCTTCGAGGACCACAACTGGGGCCTCATCATCTACGACGAGGTGCACCTGCTGCCGGCACCGGTGTTCGGGGCGACCGCGGACCTCCAGGGACGGCGGCGTCTCGGTCTGACCGCGACCCTCGTGCGGGAGGACGGCCGCGAGGGCGACGTGTTCTCGCTCGTCGGCCCGAAGCGCTTCGACATGGCGTGGCAGGCGCTCGAGGAGCGCGGCTTCATCGCCGAGGCGCGGTGCTTCGAGGTCCGCGTGCCGTTCTCGGCGCGCGATCAGGAGGGCTACGACCGCGCCCGCGAGGGCGACAAGTTCCGCATCGCGAGCGTCAATCCCGCGAAGCTGCAGGTGCTCGACGATCTCGTGCGCACGCATCGCAGCGACAACGTGCTCGTCATCGGCACCTACCTCGACCAGCTCCAGGAGATCGCGCGGCGGCTGAAGGCCCCGCTCATCACCGGGGACACCCCGGACGAGGAGCGCCGCCGCCTGTTCGGGCGCTTCCGCAGCGGCGAGTTGAAGCTGCTCGTCGTGTCCAAGGTGGCGAACTTCAGCATCGACCTGCCCGACGCGAACGTCGCCATCCAGGTGAGCGGGAGCTTCGGCTCCCGCCAGGAGGAGGCCCAGCGGCTGGGGCGCGTCCTGCGCCCCAAGAAGAACGGGGAGACCGCGCAGTTCTACACGGTCGTCACCCGCGAATCGAAGGAGCAGGCCTTCGCGATGCAGCGGCAGCTCTTCCTCACCGAGCAGGGCTACCGCTACCAGGTCCAGGAGGCGTCCCCGCGCTGAGCGCGCCGTGACGGCCGACATCCCACGAGGAACGATCGATGAGTGACATGGACGAGACCGCGGCGCAACGGCCCTCCGAGGAGGGTCCGTCGGAAGACGGGGAACTGGGCCGCCGCCGTCGCCGCCGTCGCCGCCGCGGGCGCCGTGGCGAGGGCGCGGACGCAGGCGTCGAGACGACCGAGGGCCGGGCGCCGTCCGAGGGTGCGCCCGCGCCCGGGGACGTGCCCCGCGAGGCCGCCCGGGAGGGCCGGCGCGGTCGACGCGGGCGTCGCGAGGACCGGCCGGGGCCGTCGGGCGTCGCGGAGGAGCGTCGCGCGCGCGGGGCCGACGGTACCCGTTCGCGCGGCGCACGTCGCGTGGCGCATCCCGAGGACTCGGACGCCGCGGGAATCCGCATGCCCAGCACCGGACACTTCGCCGGGGCGCCCCGACGTCACGCGCGTGTGCCGCGTGCGGCCGCGGGGCTGGCGCGGCGCATCGGTCGGGAGCAGGAGAGCCAGGTCGCCGCGTGGTGCGGCGCGCTCCCGGAGGCGATCCTGCACGCCCTTGCGCGGACCCTCGGCCTGACACCGGGCCGGGACGGGCTCGCGCACGAGATCGCCCGCGCCCTGGGCCGCTCCAACCGGCTGCACGGCGTGCTGCACCAGCTCCACGCGCGGGACCGCCAGGCGCTCGCCGCGCTCCTCCAGTGCGGCGGCCTCGCGCACGCGGAGGAGATGCACCAGGACCTCTCCGCGGTCTACGGTGGCCGGCCGGACGACTGGGGACGCACCTTCCGCGTCCTCTGCGACCGGGCGCTCGCGTTCGCCTCCCCACCGGTGGAGGACGGCTTCTACTACCTCGTCCCGGAGCCGCTCTTCCCGAGCCTCCAGGCGGCGCTGGCCGGCGACATGGTGCTGCCGACCTTCGCGCACGAGGAGGTCCGGGTCGTCGACTCGCGACCGTTCAGCCCCCCGTTCGACTTCCTGCTGGCGACGCTGGCGACCTACCTCGATCAGCGTCCGCCGCGGCTGACCCGGATGCAGGAGGTCTTCAAGGGCCACCGGGACGAGCTCGACCGGTTCTTCGCGCAGGTGTGGGGCCCGGAATCGGAGCTCTTCCCGCTGCTGTACGACTTCCTCGTCATGCACGGCATGGTCGAGATCCGCGGAGAGGGGCTCTCCGTCGAGCGCGCGCTCGTCGAGGAATGGCTGCAGCTCGATCCCGAGGACCAGCGCAACCTCGTGTTCCGGGCGCTCGAGAAGCGCATGCCGTTCGCCGAGTTCGTCCTCGAGGCGATCCACGCCGGCGGGGGCGCGTGGGTCGCCGAGGAGCCGCTCCTGGCCGCCTACCGTCGCTGGAAGCGCGGCGAGGACTGGCGGGAGCGCTACCATCGCGGCCTCTACGACAACCCGCGCACCTCCGAGCGCGACAGCTGGAGCTTCACGCCGCTCGTGCAGTGCGGCATGCTCGAGCTGGGCCTGTGGGGCCAGCAGAAGTTCTACCGGCTGAGCGGGCGCGCGCGCGCGCTGCTGGAACCGGCGGCGGACGACGGCTTCCGGCAGTTCTACCTGACCCCCAGCTACGAGATCATGGCGCCGGCCGGGCTCGCGCCGATCCTCTTGCACCGGATCGGGGAGATCGCCGAGCTGACCGGCTGTGATCGCGCGAACACCTACAAGATCACCGAGGTCTCGATCGAGCGCGCCCTCCGCAACGGCTGGCGCCGCGACGCGATCCTCGACTTCCTGCGGGACAACAGCCAGATCGGCCTCCCCGAGAACGTCGAGCAGACCTTGCGCGGCTGGATCGGCGCCGAGGGGGACGTGGAGTTCCACGACCTCGTCGCGCTCACGGTGCACCGCTCCGCCGTGGCGCGCGTCGAATCCCTCCGGGAGCTGCGTCCCTACCTGCTGCACCGGTTCGCGCCGGGGCTCTACGCGGTGGATCGTGGACAGGTGCACACGGTGCGCCAGGTGCTGCTGGCGCACGGGTTCCACCCGCCCGAGGAGCCGCGTGCCTGGCCGGAGGCCGACGCCGCGCTGGCCGAGAAGGACGCCTTCCATCACCTCGTCGCGGAGGCGCGCGAACAGCGCGGCGACCGCCAGGGGCGCACGCACCTCGCGGACACCCAGCCGGCCGATCTTCGTGCCGTGCCGGGCTCGAACCTGGCCTTCGACGCCCCGCGCAAGCGCAAGACCGGCCTTCCGCGCGTGTCCTCGGCCGAGGCGAAGACCCTCTGCCAGAAGGCCATCGACGAGGGTCGCTGGCTCGCCGTCACCTACGTCTCCAGCAAGGACGGCTCGCGCCGTGACCTCGTCCTGGCGCCCGAGCGGGTGGCCCTCAACCGTGAGGGCAACGCCGTCCTCGTGGCCACGGACACGGCCGCGGGAACGAAGCTCTCCTACGCCCTCGCCCAGATCGAGCGCGCGCGCACCACCGACGCCCGCGCCACCGGAGCATGACCATGGCACGAACGTCCGCCCATCCTGGGGCGGAGGGGGGCACCCCCTCCGCAACGCCTCCCCCGGAACGCAGCTTCGAGGAGGCGCTCGCCGAGCTGGAGTCGAGGGTCGCGCGGCTGGAGCGCGGCGATCTGCAGCTGGAGGAGGCGCTGCAGCTCTACGAGCAGGGCGTGGCACTGATCCGCGAGTGCCAGTCGCGCCTCGATGCCGCGGACGCCAGGATCCTCGCGCTGACGGCGTCGGGGGACGCCATTCCGCTCGCGGGTAACCCCGACGACGAGTCCTGACGCGCGCGGCCCACCCGGGACGCCGCGAACGCGCTAGACTGTCGCCGCCCAGGCGGGAAAGCCCACGATGTTCGAGACCATCGGCCGAGACACGGAGCGACAGCGCGGACGCCGCGCGCGCGCGTTGCTGCTCACGATCGCGGTGAACGGAAGCCTGTTCGCCGGGATCCTGTGGGCGGGCAGCCGGGTGGTCGAAGAGGTCGTGCAGGACGAGCCCATCGAGGTTGCCGTCGACCTGCAGGCGCCTCCGCCGCCTCCGCCGCCTCCGCCGCCGCCGGGCGGCCGGAAGTCGAGCAAGCCGCGCACCGAAGAGAAGAAGCCCGAGGAGCAGAAGCCCCAGGAGGAGACTCCGCAGGAGGTCGAGAAGCTGCCGGAGCAGATTCCCGAGCCGGTCGTCGCGAAGGAAGAACCGGCGGGAGTCGAGGGTGGCGTCGAGGGCGGCGTCGAGGGTGGCGTGGTCGGTGGGGTCGTGGGCGGCGTGGTCGGGGGCGTGCTGGGCGGCGAGCTCGGCGCGACCGGTCCGATCAAGCAGGTCCACTGGACGGAGGTGAAGGTCAAGACCCGCGCCAGCGTCCGCGCCGAGGACTACCCGGCCGCCGCCGCCGCGCTGAACCTCCCGGAGCAGCGCTGCGTCGTCCGGATCAACATCGACGAGAAGGGAACCCCCGAATCCGTCGTGCCCCGCAATTGCCCGCAGATCTTCCACCAGGCGGCCATCAACGTGGCCATGCGGTACCGCTTCTACCCCCTCAAGGAAAACGGCCAGGGGATCCGCGCCTCCTTCGACCTGGCGCTGAACTTCAAGCCGGCCTGATTTGAACCCCCACTCCCCAGGTTTGCCATGCTGACGCTGTTCCTCGTCGCCTCGCTCCACGCCGCCGATGCCGCGAAGGCCCCCTCGGCGGCAGCGCCTGCTCCGGCGGCGGCCGCGAGCGCCCCGGCCCCCACGACCGCGACGCCCGCCGTCGCGGCGGCACCGGCTCCGGCGCCCACGCCGGCCCCCACCGCGGCGCCCGCGGCCCCGAAGGCCCACGAGGGCGGGCTCGACATGAGCCCCGCCGGGCTCTGGAAGTCCATGGGCACCGGCGCCCGCGTCGTGTTCTTCGTGATGATCGGCATGCTGGTGTGGTCGGTGTACGTCGGCATCGACCGGGTGCTGCTGTTCACCCGGGCGCGCAGCCAGTCGCGCGAGCTGGCCGCGAACCTCGCGAAGCCGCTCGCTGCCGCCGATCTCGAGGGTGCGCTCGGGGTCGCCGGGCAGGAGGCGTACAAGCTGAGCTACCTGGGCGCGCTGCTGTCCGCGGGCCTCAAGGAGTACAAGGACCGTCCCGACGCGCATGGCGTCGAGGCGGCCAAGCGCGAGCTCGAGCGCGTGACCATCGAGGAGCAGGCCAACCTTCGGCGCGGCATGAACGTCCTCGCCACGACGGGGTCCACCACGCCGTTCGTCGGCCTGGTCGGCACCATCTTCGGCATCATCAACTCCTTCGCCATGATGAACGAGGCGGGCGGTGGCGACCTGACGGCCATCTCCGGCGGCATCGCCGAGGCGCTCGTGTCGACCGCCGTCGGCATCGCGGTCGCGATCACGGCCATCTGGATCTACAACTACTTCAACGCCGTCATCGACGACATCGTCAAGGACATGACGACCGCCACGCAGCAGCTCGTGAACTTCCTCGAGAAGGACTCGCTGCGCCGCAGCGAGTCCACCGCCGCGAAGTAGGGACGGAGGCCCGTCATGGGTGCCAAGGTCGGCGGCAAGGGCGGCGCGATGGCGGACCTGAACGTCACGCCGCTCGTGGACGTGGTGCTGGTGCTGCTCATCATCTTCATGGTGGTGACGCCGATGCTCAGCGCGGGCATCGACGTGAAGCTGCCGAAGACGAAGACCGCCTCCGAGGAGAAGGACATGGGCCAGCACCTCGTCGTATCGGTCCGCGACGACGGGGTGGTGTTCGTGGATCGTGACCCGGTCCCGATGGACCAGCTCGTCGCGCGGGTCACCGAGGTGCGCGCGAGCCGCTCGCTGCTGCTCAAGGGCGACGAGACCGTGACCTACGGCCAGGTCCGCAAGGTCATGGACGCGCTCCACGACGGGCTCGTCGGCACCGACACCATGCTGCTCGCCACCGAGAAGATCAAGGAGTAGCGATGGGCGCGAAGGTCGGCGGCAGCAAGCAGGGGATGGACGAGATCAACGTCACGCCCCTCATCGACATCGTGCTGGTGCTGCTCATCATCTTCATGGTCATGACCCCGGTCACGATCCAGCAGATGGCGAGCAACCTCCCGCCCAACGACACCGAGGAGCCGCCGCCGCCGCCGCCGGACAAGCCGCCCGACCAGCTCATGGTCGCGGTGTACGCCGACGGGTCGACGGCCCTGAACCTCGAGCCCTTCGCCGCGGAGGCGGACCCGACGCTGAAGGACCAGCTCGCGCGTCGGCTCCTGGCCCGCGACAAGAAGACCGTCTTCGTGGATGCGCATCCGGACGCCAACTACGGGCGGGTGGTGCACGTCCTGGACCTCGTCCGCGAGGCCGGGGCCGAGAAGATCGGGTTCGCGGAGCTCAAGGACGAGGGGCCCGCGCGGCTGGCGCCCGGCCAGGCCCTCCCGACCGTCGGGGGAGGCGTTGCGGAGGGGGGGACCCCCTCCGCCCCATGAGCGAGGTGGAGGGCGCCTCGTCGTGGGTCGACCGCATCGGGGGTCCACACGTCGTGCGCGCCGTGGTGGAGCGCTTCGTGGCGCGCTGCTTCGCGGATCCGATCATCGGGTTCCTGTTCGTCGGGCGTGACGCGGCGCGGATCGTGGACCACGAGACCACCCACGCGCTCGTGACGCTGGGGGGCACGGCCGTGTACGAGGGCCGGCCGATCGTGCCGCTGCATCGCGCGATGCGGTTGCACCGCGGGCACTTCCGTCGGCGGTTGGCCCTGCTGCGCCAGGAGATCGTGCGCGAGGGCCTCCCCGACCCGGTGGTGGAGGCGTGGCTGGCGCCCCAGCGCGCGATGGAGGCGGCGATCACCGACGGAACGGACTGCGCGGGGTAGCCGGTGCGTGGCCGTGGGCACCGGGGTCGCGTTGACCACGCCGGGCGCGTCGGGTAGCGTGATTCACGGATAGTTCCTGCTCGCAACGAGGTCGTCATGGCGTACACCCCCTCCCTCGACCCCGCGCTCTACGCGTCGGCCGACGGCCGCGTCGACCAGATCTGGATGGAGGTCATGCGCGGCCAGAACCGCACGCCGGTCGCGACCGACGCCCGGCTGCCGCGGGTCACGCTCGTCGTGGGCCCGTCGCCGTTCTCGATGATGCGCGGGTGGGAGTTCTTCCTCACGGCGCCGTACGAGGGCGTCTCCTACATCGCCACGGTGCTGCACAACGCCGGCTACCCGGTGCGGATCGTGGACGTGCGCTACGCGGTGGACCCGGTCGGCGAGGCGTACCGGCAGATCATGGAGGGCACCGACGTCCTCGGCATCGCCACGTTCGAGGACAACTACCCGTTCGTGGAATCGCTCGTGGCGG
This sequence comes from Pseudomonadota bacterium, assembly GCA_039800105.1. Taxonomy (GTDB): domain Bacteria; phylum Myxococcota_A; class UBA796; order UBA796; family SXON01; genus CAMAXZ01. The sequence goes on along the minus strand of JBDLRI010000115.1, from coordinate 3,409 downwards.
AAGTGAAGCACGCGGTGCCGCGCCTGCCGGTGATCCTGGGCGGGTCGCTCGTGACGAGCGTGCCCCACGTGTTCATGCACGAGACGCGCGCCGACGTGGCGGTCATCTCCGAGGGCGAGATCACCATCCTCGAGCTGATGGACGCCTACGTGCGCGGGCAGTGGTCCAAGCGGCTGCCGGAGATCAAGGGCATCTGGTACCGCGACGCGGAGGGCGCGGTCCGCAGCACGCCGCCGCGCGGGCAGATGCCGAACCTCGACAGCCTGCCGAACATGAACATCGGCCTGTGGCCGCAGGCGCGCGGGCCGGGCGGCATGCAGCCGCAGATCATCAGCAGCTACTCGCGCGGCTGCAAGATGGACTGCTCGTTCTGCTACCGCACCACGCCGCAGGAGCGCGTGAAGTCGCCGGAGCGGCTGGACGAGGAACTCGCCTACTTCAAGAAGAACTGGGACGTGAACTTCGTGTTCTTCGTCGACCTCACCTTCACCGCGCACAAGCGCCAGACGATCGAGTATTGCTCGGTCATCGAGAAGCACGACGTGGGCTGGACCTGCCTGACGCGCAACGCGGACGTCGACCCCGAGGTGCTCGGCGCGATGAAGAAGGCCGGCGCGGACATCGTGCTCTACGGGGTGGAGTCGCTCTCGAAGGACGTGCTCAAGGAGGCGCGCAAGGGCTCCACCGAGAACATCGTCATCCGCGCGATGCGCAACACCTTGGACGCGGGGCTGCGCTACGGCGCGCTCACCATCGTGGGGCTGCCCGGCGAGACCGAGGAGTCGCTGGACCACATGTGCGGATGGGCCGAGGAGCACCGTCACGTCACGCGTGTGAAGTACCTCTCCGCCATGCCGGGCACGACGGTGTACCGGCAGGGCCTGCAGAGTGGCCACATCCGCTCCGAGGTGGAGCACCTGCGCTGGCTCGCCACGGAGCAGGCCCTCGAGCGCGACGAGTTCCTCAACTACAACAACCTGCCGGACCACGTGATGCGGCGGGCCTACAGGCGCCTCTACGACAGCTACTGCGAGGGGCCGGTGATGGACTTTCGGCACTACCCCGAGCACTTCGCGTACTACGACCCGGACCCGAAGACGCCGTGGCGTGCGGAATGGTCCTCCGCGGGCGCGTACCCGATGCCGGGGACGGAGGCGTACCGAGGCCTGCGTCCCGCGAGCACGGGCGTGACCTTCTCGCGCATCCTGCCGCGCGACATTCCGGCGCACGTGTGAGCCCGTCCCGCCCGCCCGTCCCGGAGCTGGCCGGGACGAAGACCCACGAGAACCTGCGCGAAGCGTGGTCGCGGGACGCCCAGGTCGGGCGGCTCTGGGAGTTCTTCGCGCGGGTGGCGGAGATCGAGGGGCACGGCGAGATCGCGCGCGCCTTCCGGGAGCTCGCGGAGTCCGAGCAGGTCGTCGTCCACGGGCACCTGGACCTGCTGCTGCGCGTGGGTGAGCCGCTCGGGGACGTGCCGGTCGGCGAGACGGCGCGCAACGTGCGGGCCGCCGCGCGGATGCAGGCCGAGCATGCCGCGGAGACGCTGCCCGAGATGGCGCGCACCGCCCGCGCGGAGGGCTTCCCCGACGTGGCGAGCTGGTTCGAGAGCGTGGCCCTGGCGCGGGCCGCCCACGCGGCGCGGCTGGGCGCCCTCGACGACGGAGGCGGGCGGTGAGCGGCAGCTACGTCGCGCGTGACATCGCGGTCCTGCGCGGGCTGGAGGCGGTGCGCCGCCGGCCGGCGATGTACATCGGGTCCACCGGGCCCGACGGCGTGCTGCACCTGCTCCGGGAGGTCGTGCACAACGCCATCGACGAGGCGCTCGCCGGCCACGCGAGCACGATCACCGTGACCCGCCACGCCGACGGCAGCTGGGAGGTCGAGGACGACGGCCGCGGCATCCCGGTGGATCCGCACCCGCTGACCGGCCGGCCCGCGCTGGAGCTGGTGCTCACGACGCTGCACGCCGGCGGGAAGTTCTCGGCGGGCGCCTACCAGGCCCCGGGCGGGCTGCACGGCGTCGGCCTTGCGTGCGTGAACGCCCTCTCCGGGCACCTCGAGGTGCACGTCACCCGCGACGGCCACGTCCATCGCGTCGTCTGCGCGCGGGGCGAGATCGTGGAGCCCTGCGCGATCGTGGGCGACGCCGCCGGGCATGGCACGCGCGTGCGGTTCCTCCCGGACGCCGGAATCCTCGGGGACACGCCGCCGGACCTCGAGCGCGTGCGGGCGCTCCTGCGCGCGCAGGCCTTCCTGGTGCCGGGCCTCGCGCTGCGGGTGTCGGACGCCGCGGCCGGCACGACGGAGACGTTCCAGGATGCGCGCGGCGTCGCGGGCTTCGTGGACTGGCTCGACCGCGACCGCGTGCACGTGCACCCCGAGCCCGTCGGGGTCGAGGGGACGCTCGGCGGCGTGGCCGTGCAGGCGGCGCTGCGGTGGACGCGCGGCTGGTCCGAGGACCTGCACGCCTTCGTGAACGGCATCCCCACGCCGCAGGGCGGGCCGCACCTGGAGGGCCTCAAGCGCGCCGTGCTGCGCGCCCTGGAGCCGCACGCGGCACCACTCCTCGACGCCGCCGCCGGGGAGCAGCTCGCGGCGCTGGATGTCCGCGAGGGGCTCACCGCCGTGCTGTCCATCCGCATGGCGGAGCCGGCCTTCGACGGGCAGGCCAAGGCGGCGCTGGCGTCGGCGGAGGCCGGGCCGGCGGTCGAGGGAGTCGTGCTGGCGGGGCTGGACGCTGCGCTGCGCGCACGCCCGGAGCTTGCGGCGGCGGTGCTGGGCCGCGCGCTGGAGGCTGCCCGCGCCCGCAACGCGAGCCGTCGCGCGAGCGAGCGGGCGCGCTACCGGCGCATGGATCTCTCGTTCTCGCGGGAGGTCTACCGCGAGCAGTTCGGCATCCGCTCGAAGAACTGGCACCAGAGCGCCCGCTGGATCACCGACTCCGCGCTCCTGGGGCTGCACGCCGACGCCTGCCGCGTGGCGCCGGACGCTCGGGTGCTGGACGTGTGCTGCGGCAGCGGCGTGGTGGGCGCGTCGTTCCGGGGGCGCGTCGGGCACATCACCGGGCTGGACCTCACCCCCGAGATGGTCGCGCTCGCGCGCACGCGCCTGGACGAGGTCGTGCAGGGCGACGTCTACGCGATTCCGTTTCCCGAGGGCAGCTACGACCTGGTGGTGAACCGCGAGGTGCTGCACCTGCTGCCCTACCCCGAGCGCCCCGTGGCCGAGGTGTTCCGCGTGCTGCGTCCGGGCGGGCAGTTCATCGTCGGGCAGCTCGTGCCGTATGGCGCCGCCGACGCCCCGTGGTTCTTCCGCGTCGTGAAGAAGAAGCAGCCGCTCTTCTACAACAACCTCACGGCCGAGGACATGCGCCGCCTGCTCGAGGACGCCGGCTTCGTCGACGTGACGA
>JBDLRI010000114.1:0-14251 GCA_039800105.1 Pseudomonadota bacterium | reverse complement strand
GCGGGTGCCCGCTCCCCACGGCGATGGGCACCATGCACGGATCCTACGAGATGGTGTCGCGCGCGGGTCGGCGCTTCGACGTGACCATCGCGCCGTTCACCCTCGTCGAGCCCTTCGGGCTGAACTAGCGGGGGCCGCATGGACGAGCAGGAGGCCCGGGCGGCGCGCGTGGAGGCCCATCGCGCATTGCTCGCGGAAGACGACGCGGACGTGAGCACCCGGTTCATGCTGGCCACGGAGCTGGCCCGCATGGACCTGCACGGCGAGGCGGCGGCGCACTTCGGGTGCATTCTCGATGGCGATCCCGACTACACGGCGGCGTACCGCGGGCTCGGGCGGGCCCTGATGGCGCTGGGTGACACGGTGCGCGCACGCGCCGTGTTCACCGACGGCCTCGCGGTCGCCGACCGCACCGGGGACATGCAATCCGGCCGGGAGATGGCCAGTTTCCTGCGTCGTCTGGACGCGGAGGGAGGCGGGACGTGAGCACGCAGGGCGGGTCCGACGGAGGACGTTTCCGTGGATTTCGGAAGCGCATTCTCGGCGACGAGGAGGGTCGCTCGTTGTTCGGGGACGCGCGCGACGTGCTCGGCAACGTGTTCGAGGGCTCCGACAAGGTGCGCGGCGAGCTGTTCCGGGCGGTCGCCCGCGAGGTCCGCGCGTACCTCGAGGAGCTCGGACTGAAGGAGGACCTGCACAACCTCCTCACCAACTACGCCCTCGAGCTCCACCTGTCCCTCAACCTCCGCCGGCTGGCGGAGCGCGAGAAGCAGCCGCGCGGACGGCGTCGCGGAAAGGTCCCGGAGGAGACCGTCGAGGAGCCGCCGGTCCCCGTCACCGAGCCGGAGCCCGAAGCGCCCGAGACGTCGTCAGAGTCGTAGCAGCCCGGCGCGCCGGAGGCGCGGCCAGACCCGTCCGAAGGTGTCGTCCGTGCCGGGGAACGCTGCCCGCGCGGTCTCGTAGGTCAAGGGTGGGCGGCCGGGGCGCGCCGCACCGGTCACTTCATGGATCCAGTCGCGTACGGCGCCGGGCGCGCGGACACGTACGCTCCCCCGGGCGTGGTGGGCGACGAGGGCGTCGTCCTCCAGGAGATCCCCGCCGATCCAGACGAGGCGGGTGCCGGAGTCCTCCCACGGCGTTGCGATCGCCCGCGCGATGCGGTCCGGCGGCTCCGTCGTCGCCGGGGTCCCCGCGGCGAACCACGTGTGGACCGGACGGTCGAGGGCCTCGCCGCGCATCCATGCGGCGAGCATGGCGACGAGGGGCGCGTCGAAGCGATCGTGGTCGGCGCCCTCCGGGTCCGCGTGCGGGACGTCGTTGCGCGCGAACGCGTCCGGGCCCGGTGCATGCGCGACGACGCCGAAGCGGGCACGGTCCGGGTACATGCCGGAGTGCACCGTCAGCACGAAGCGGTGCCAGAACGCGCTCGACACGGCCCCCTGCGCGAAGAGCTGGCGCACCAGCTCTGCGGCGTCCACCGTCTCCTGCTCGGTCTGCGTCGGGAACCCGTACATGAGGTAGGCGTGGACGAGCACGCCGGCCTCCCGGAATGCGGCGGCGGCGCGCGCCACCTGCTCGACGGTCACGCCCTTGTCCATGCGTGCGAGCAGCCTGTCGCTGGCGACCTCGAGCCCCCCCGTGACCGCCACGAGGCCCGCCGCAGCGAGCAGTCGGCACAGGTCCGGCGTGAAGGTGGCCTCGAAGCGCACGTTGCCCCACAGGGTGGCGACCGTGTCGCGCGCGAGCAGCTCCAGCGCGAGGTCGCGCAGGGCGCGGGGAGGCGCGGCCTCGTCCACGAAGTGGAAGCCGCGCTGTCCGGTGTCGCGGGCCGTTTCCTCGATCGCGTCCGCCAGCGCCGCGGTGCGTGCGGGGACGAACCGGGCCACGTAGTCGAGCTGGATGTCGCAGAAGCTGCAGCGGCGCCAGTAGCAGCCGTGGGCGAGGGTGATCTTGTTCCATCGTCCGTCGCCCCACAGGCGGTGCGCCGGGTTGAGCGTGTCCACCAGCTGCAGGTAGCGATCGAGCCGCAGGTCGCCGTACCACGCGGCGCTCTCGGCGGGGACGTCCGGCGCGGGCGCATCGTGGCGGCCGTCTCGGGTGCGGGTGCGGTGCCGTCGGTCCGCGCCTCCCTCCAGCCAGGCGAGGCATGCGAGCAGCGGACCCTCGCCATCGTCGTAGGTCAGGGCGTCGACGCAGTCCCAGAGCCGGGGCTCGTCGACATCGCGAAGCTCGGTGTTCACGTAGCCGCCGCCCATCAGGACGTGGACCCCGCGGGCGCGCAGGCGGCGTCCGATGCGCAGGGCCGCGACGAGGTTCCCGGGGAAGGGGACGGAGAGGCCCACCACGTCGGCGTCGATGGAATCGGCGAGCGCGTCGATGATCTCGTCCACGCGGGTGGTCTGCTCCAGGCGCGCGGCGATGCCGTCGTAGGATGCGCCCCCCACCGCGAGATGGTGCTGGTACCTGGCGAGCGCGAAGCCCTCGTCGAGGGTGGCGGTCACGAGGTCCGCCATGTCTTCGAGCCAGAGCGTCGCGAGGTGGCGCGCCGCGTCGTCGACGTCGAGCGGGCCGAAGGCCTCCCGGTCTGCGCGGGCGAGTCGTGGGCCCGTGGGCAGCAGGTCCGTGTCGAGGATCCGCCGGGCGAGGGTGCGATCGCGTCCGGACAGGAACGCCAGCACCGCGTCGCCGGCGCGCTCGTGCTGACGCCGGACGGCCAGCGCGCGCCATGCCGGCTCCGGAAGGTCGTCACGGTCCTCGAGTCGGTCGAAGGTGGTCGCGAGACCCTCGGACCCGAACAGCGCGTGCACGAGCTCGATACCGAGGTCGCGCTGGGTGCATGCGCGCCCGTGACGGCGCAGGGCGCGCGCCAGGTAGGCGGTCGACGGGTAGGGCGTGTTGAGCTGCGTCAGCGGGGGCAGCACGAGGGCGAGGCGCACCGGGAGCCCGTATCGCCCGGCTGCGCGGGCCGCCCGTGCCGACCGGATAGGGGAGGGCATGCTCGATACGCGCTGTGAGACCACGTTCGCCGCAGTGGACCCGCAGGCGTGGGACGCGCTCGTCGGGGAGGGCTCCCCGTTTCTCGAGCATGCGTTCCTGCACGCCCTCGAGATCGACGGTGCCGTCGGTCCCGGCACCGGATGGGACCTGCGGCTGGTGACCGTGCATGACGCGGGACGCCTCGCGGGCGGCGTGGTCGCGTGGGTTAAGGACCACAGCTTCGGGGAGTTCGTGTACGACTGGCGCCTCGCGGCGTGGGCGCAGGGGCAGGGGCTCGCGTGGTACCCGAAGCTCGTCGTGGGCGTGCCCTTCACGCCGGTGACCGGCCGGCGGTTGCTCGTGGCGGACGGGCTCGACGGCGAGGGTCGCCGCGCGGTGGAGGACGCGCTGCTCGCGGCGCTCGACGAGGTCGCCCGGGGCTGCGTGAGCGTGAACGTGCTCTTCCCGACGACCGAGGACGCGACATCGCTCGCGCGGCGGGGCTGGGCCGAGCGGATCCAGGTCCAGTACCACTGGACCAACCATGGCTACCGCGGCTTCGAGGACGCGCTCGGCGCACTTCCATCGAAGCGGCGCACCAGCATCCGCAAGGAGCGGGCCGGACACCGCGATCTCGACGTGCGGGTCGTGGACGGCAGCTACCCCGGTCTCGCCACCCGCCTCGCTGCGTTCTACGCGGGCACGGCGGAGCGCTACACGGGCGAGCCTGGCTACGTCGGCGAGGCCTTCTTCGCCGCGTATTGCCGCAGGGCGCCATCGCGCGTGCGCGCCGTGCTCGCGCTGGAGGACGGCGTACCCTTCGCCGGCACCTTCAACGTGTGCAAGGGGGACCGCCTCTACGGACGCTGGTGGGGTGCGGATCAGGAGCGCCCGTTCCTGCACTTCGAGGTCGCGCTCTACCGGGCGATGGACTGGTGCATCGCGAACGGCGTCCGCGTGTTCGAGCCGGGACACGGCGGGGAGCACAAGCTGGCGCGCGGCTTCGTCCCCACGGTGGTACGGTCGTGTCACAAGGTCCGTCACGCGGGTGCGGACGGGGCGCTGCGGCGCTTCTACGCGCACGAGGCCGACGCGGTGCGACAGGCCTACGGCGTGTAGCGGGTCCGCCGGTCAGGGCATGCGGGGCGGGTCCCCCAGATCCTCGCGAAGAAAGCGGAGGGCGCGCTCCTGGGTGTCGCGGAGGGTTCGCGCGACTTCCCGCAGCTCCACGCGCTCCCCGCGCAGTTGCACGGCGCGGGCCTGCGCCACGCCGTACTCGAGGGTGGGAAGCACCAACGCAACCCAGGCGGCGTCGAGGTCACCGGACAGCGCCTCCACGTGCCGCGCCCGCGCGGCGGGGTCCACCGCCACCGGCGACGGGGCGGTCCTGTTCGGCGCGGCGGGCCATCCGCGCGTGGCGTCCCACGGCGCGACACCGGCCAGCGTGGGGATGGCGTCGCCCTCCGCGGGCCGTCCCTCGCCGAACCACGCGCGACGCCACTCGAGCAGCCGTTCGGTCTCGACGTCGAGCGTCCGCTGCAGGCGATCCGCGAAGGCGGCCAGCGCGGGACGGGCCGCCCGCGCCGCCGCGACGCGCGCCAGCGCGGCGAGATGCCGGTGCTGCGCGACGAGGGCGTCGATCGCGTCTCGGTCGAACCCGCCGGCGTCGTGGCCCTGGGCCTCTACGGCCGTCGCGTCGGACCGGGATGGCGCGGTCGGGTGGACCGGATTCGGCGCGCCCGCGCACGCGGCAAGGCACGCGACCACCCACGTGGTTCGTTGCATGAGGACCCCTCCCGCGGGCAACGTACGCACGTGCCGCTCGGCGCGCGGCGCGCCCCCCGGGTTAGGCGGCGACCCATGGATGGCCAACAGCTTCCGCAGCTGCGCACGGACGTTCCGGGGCCTGCCTCGCGCGCGTGGATCGACCGCCTGGCGCGACGCGAGTGCCCGGCCATCACGTCCCGGCGCGCGCGCCGCGCCGCTGCGCTCGGCGCGTCCGACACGGATCCGGTGGTCTGGCGCGCGGCGTTCGGCAGCAACGTGGAGGATGTCGACGGGAACGTGTTCGTGGACCTGTGCGCGGGCTTCGGCGTCGCGGCGCTCGGGCACCGCCATCCGGCGGTCGTGGCGGCCGGACAGGCCCAGCTCGGCGTGCTGCCCCACGCCATGGGGGACGCCTTCCCCGACGTCCAGCGCGTGCTCCTGATGGAGCGCCTCTGCGCCCGCACCGGCATGGACCGCGTGGTGTTCGGCACCTCGGGGTCCGATGCGGTGGAGGTCGCCGTGAAGACCGCGCGGCTCGCCACCGGCCGCTCCCGCGTGATGTCCTTCGACGGCGGGTACCACGGGCTCGCGAGCGCGCCGCTCGCCGTGATCGGCTACCACGTGGAGGCCTTCCGGGAGCCCTTCCGGCCGCTGCTCGGAACGCACGGCGACTGCGCGCCCTGGGGCGGGCCGATCCCGGATCTCTCCGGGCACGCCGCGGTGCTCGTGGAGCCGGTGCAGGGGCGCGGCGGCATGCGGGCACCGCCGGACGGGTGGCTCGAGGCGCTGCACCACGCCGCGCGGCGCGCCGGCGCGCTCGTCATCCACGACGAGATCTACTGCGGCTGGGGACGCGCGGGCGCGTGGCTCGCGGGCGGGGAGCTCCGGCCGGACCTGCTGTGCCTCGGCAAGGCCCTGGGCGGCGGCTTTCCGATCTCCGCGTGCCTTGGAACCGCCGCCGCGATGGACGCGTGGGGCGCGAGCACCGGCGAGGCGATCCACACGCAGACCTTCCTGGGCAACCCCGTGGGGTGCGCGATGGGGCTGGCGGCCCTCGACGCCATGGAGGCGCAGGACCTCCCGGCCCGGGCCGCCGAGACCGGCGCCTGGCTCGCCGACGCGCTTCGGGCGGTGCCGGGGGTGCATGGCGTCACCGGGCGCGGGCTGATGCTGGGCGCGCGCATCGACGGGTCGCTCCGTGCGATGCGGGCGATGCAGGCGCGCGGCTACCTCGTCCTGCCCGCGGGCGAGCACGGGGAGGTGCTGGGTTTCACGCCCCCGCTCACCATCGCGCGGCCGCTGCTGGAAGGGGCGGTCGCCGCGCTGGCGGAGGTGCTCGCGTGAGGGAGCGCATTGCCGAGGCCGTCGCCCGCGGCGACGCGCTCGCACCCGTCGAACGCGACGCGCTTGCGCTGGAACTGCACGCGTGGCAGCGTCGTCACGCGCCCGTGGTGGCGGCGTTGTCCGACGCGGTCCCGCCTGCCGCGGTCACGGACATTCCCGCGGTGCCCGTCGGGCTGTTCAAGGAGGCCGACGTGGGCTCCGTCCCCGCCCACGAGGCGGGCGTGGTCTTCCGCACCAGCGGGACGACCGGCGAGACACGCGGCGTGGTGCGGCTCCGCGACACCGCGCTCTACGACCTTGGGGCGCGCGACCACGTGCGACGCTGCCTCCCGGATCTTCCGACGCAGGTCGTGTCGCTGTGCAGCCACGCGCCGGACAGCTCGCTCGGTCACATGGTCGCCGACTTCGGCGGCGGGGCGCACATGGCGCTCTTCGACACCGCGCGCGGCGTGTCGCCCGAGGCGTGGGCGTTCCTGGCGGAGGTGCGGGGGCCGATCTTCCTGGCCACGACGGCCTTCGCGCTGGACGCGCTGCTCGCCATGGACGGGGCAGCGTCGCTCGACGCGCGCAGCGTCGTGATGGTGACCGGCGGATTCAAGGGGCGCGCGGTCCGGCTCGACGCACCGGGCCTCTACCGTGCCCTGCCGGCGCGCCTCGGCAGCCCGCGCGTCGTCGGGGAGTACGGCATGACCGAGCTCAGCAGCCAGCTCTGGACGGCGCCCGTGGCGTGCGGGGCTGTTCCCGGGCCCTTCCTCGCGCCTCCGTGGATGGCGGTCCACGCCGTCGACCCCGCAACCGGCGCGCCCGTCGACGGAGAGGGTCTCCTCACGTTCACGGACCTCTGCAACGTCGACACCGCCGTGCGGATCGAGACGCTGGACCTGGGCACGGTCGAGCACGCGGGCGATCGCGCGTGGGTGCACCTGCGGGGACGCATGCAGGGCGGAGAGGCCCGCGGTTGCTCGCTCGCCGCCGAAGCCTTCGTCGGCACGCGCGCGTGACCGTACCGGCCTGGGCCGAATCGCCCGTCGAAGCGGCGGCGCTGGACGCCGCGACGGCGATGCTCGAACGCCTCGGCCGCGTGGACCCTTGCTCCTGGGGCGGGGGGGCGCCGCCCCCCCGCAACGCCCCCCCGGCGGCAGCGCTGTCCGCAGCGGGCACGCAGGCCGCGTGGCACGCCGCGCTCGACGGCATGGTGCCGGAGGACTTCGCACGCCGTGTACCCGGCGCGCCGCCCCGTCGGGTGCTGATCATCGCCAGCGCGAACGTGTTCACCGCGCCGCTGGAGTGGATGCTCCACCTCGCGGCCCGGGGCGTGGACGTGCGCGTGAAGCCCGCGCGCGGCCAGCTCGAGGCCGTGCAGGCCATGGCCGTGGCCGTCGACCCCGCCGGACGACGCCTGCAGGTGACCCCGTGGACCGGCGGCGAGGATCTCGAGGCCGAGGCGCGCGCCATGCGTGACGTCGACGCGGTGATCGCGTTCGGAACCGCCGAAGGCCTGGCGGCGATCGGTGCGCGTGTGCCCGCCGGCGTGCGCTACCTGCCGTTCGGGCCGCGCTTCGGCGTGGCGATGCTCGGCGCGCCTTCGACCGCCCACGCGGAGGCCGTGGCGTGGGACCATGTGCTCCACGACGGGCGCGGCTGCATGTCGCCGGCCGCCGTGTTCGTGGAGGACGCCGACCCGACCTCGTTCCGCGACGCCCTCGCGGACCTGGCGGCGCGCGTGCCGGCCGGCCCACTCACGCCCGCCGAGGCGCGGGCGCGCCGGGAGCGCGTCGCGTCGGCGCGGGTGCACGGTCGCGCGCTCGAGGCCGGGGACGGCGTCGTTCTCGTGCTTCCCGCGACCCGTTTCTCACCGGTGGCGCTCCCGCGCACGCTGGTCCTGCACCCCGTGACGGGCCCCGCGGAGGTCGGCGCGGCGCTCGCGGCGCACGCGCCGCGTCTCGGCACGGTGGCGGCCTCGGAGGGCTACGCCACGCTGGCACGGACCTTCGGCGGCACCGTGCGGGTGTGCGACCCGGGGGCGATGCAGCGGCCGCCGACGTGTCGTCTGCACGACGGCGTCGATGTGCTCGGCGCCCTTTGGCGTCCCTGAACGTCGGCGGCCCGGGGGCGTTGCGGGGGGCGGGCTCAGCCCCCCGCCCCAGGAAGCAGCCGAGGGGCACGCACGGGCGTCTCCGTCGTCGCGACGGGCCGGTGCAGCACGATGTCGCGTCCCGCGGCCCGACCGTGCTCGTAGGTGTCGGAGGCGGGCACCCCGACGCGCACCGTGCGCATCCGCGGGTGACGTCGCCGGAGGAACGCGGCCACGCCGGGATCGCCGACCCATACGAGGCCCTCGCCGCGCGCCGCCGCGACGCTGGCGTCGAGGCGCTCGTGGAAGCCGCGCACCACCCCCGCGACGAAACGGGCCCGCTCGCGCTCGCCGCGCACCCCGGCCGTGGCCCGGTGCGCCTTCCACAGCCGCCACGCGGTGTCGCGGACGAACGCGTGGACGTACGCGGCCATGTCGAGGTTGGCGGGCGTGCCGCACACCTCCAGCACGTGCCCGCTGGCGCCCGTGGCGGGGTCGACGGCGCGCACCCAGATGGTGTCGACGAAGAAGTGCGTGGCCAGCAACGAGGCGAGGAGCCTGTCGCTGGTCGGGACCCGCGCGGCCGGGCGGCCGAGCTGTCGGAAATCGTAGGCCGCCGCGCCCGGGAACGCGTCGAGATTGTGCTGCAGGAGCAGTCGATGGGCCGCCGCCATCGCGGCCTCGGCCTCGTGGCGGTGCGGGCTCTCGGCGAGCGCGAGCAGCTTCTGGATGCGCCGCACGGTGCGGGCGCGCGCCGGGTCCGCGTCGCCCTCGGGCAGTCCGCGCGCGGTCGCGTCGATGCCGAAGCGCGCGCAGGTCGACGTGAACGCGGGTCCGTGCGCCGTCTCGTCGCGCACCCCGAGGATCTCGTGCACGAACTGGTGGGCCATCTCGTGCTTGAGCACCTCGAGCGTGGTGCCCCACGGGTGGTAGAGCACGAGCGCGCGCGCGAGGGTGATGCTCCGCGTCGCCGCGTGCCAGGCGCCGAGCCGGCCGGTGGCGTCGTCGAGCGCCAGCGCGGGCGCTCGAAGCGCGCCGCGGAACCGGACGGCGTTCTCCGTGTGCCATGCCGCCAGGAGCTCGCGTACGAGGACGGCCTCGAGCGCCGCGGCGTCCACGTCAGTCCTCGGTGGGCCCGTCCGTCGTGACGCGCGGCGTCCGCGGGCGCCGGCGGCGTCGTGCGGGGGCCTCGCCCGGATCGGCATCCTGGCCACCCGTGGCGGGTGCAGGTGCGTCGGCCGGGGCGTGCGCCGGCTCGGAGGCGGCGTCCATGTCCGCGGGTGCCTCGTCCTGTCCCGTCGCGGCAGCCCGGTCGGAGGCGCGTCGGCCGCCGCGGCGGCCACGTCGCCTGCCGGAGCGCGCCGGTTCGGCCCCTTCGGGCGCGCCGTCGTCGTCGGTTCCGTCGGCCTGCGGGGCGGCCGGCACCGCAGCCGGGGTGCCGGGCGCGCCGAAGAACTCCGCGAGCGCGGCGGAATCCCCCGTGAGGGACTTGGCGCGCAGCACGTCGAGCAGGGCGGCGTCGAGGCGGGCCGCGAGCGGGGCCGCATCGTCGGGCGCCTCGAAGGTCGCGCTGGTCGAGCGGACCGCCTCGCCGTCGGGATGCATGAGCGCCCCGGCGCGACCGAGGCCCTGGACGATTCCACGCACGACGCGCGCGGGCACGTGCACCTTCTCCTGCTTCACGCGCCGCAGCAGGTCGCCGAGCACCCACTGCACCGCGCACTTGCGGTTGCGACGCACGCGCTCCTGGCACACGCCGACCAGCAGGTCGAGGATGAGCGCGCGGTCCGCGGCGGTCCCGACGTCCCAGCCCTCGGCCTGCAGCGCCTGGAGCAGGGTCATCCCGCCCTCGGACATGCGCAGCGGCTCCTTGCGCGGCTCGTCGTTGTTCTTGAGGTCCACGCGCACCCCGCCGGCCCGCGCGTCCGGCGTGAGCACCACGAGGTTGCGCGCCTGGGCCGCCTCGAGGAACTTGGCGAACGTGCGGAAGCCGAGCTCGACCTCGTTGAAGGTCGGCTGCTTGCGCTTCATCGCCGCCTTGAGGATGCTCGCGTGCACGGGCGCCGGCTCCTCGTCGCGCTGGTGGTTCTCGAGGGTCTCGACGAGCAGGTCGAGCGCCTCGTCGCGCGTCAGCCCGCCCTCGTCCTCCGCCGGGGTCTCCGCGCGGGTCTCGTGGCGCAGGAGGTCGTAGTAGAGGAACTCGTCGCAGACCTCGGCGATCAGGCGGCTCGTGGAGCCGCGGGTGCCGCAGCCGATGACGCGCTTGTTCAGCTCCTTGAGCCGCATGACGAGCGGCGTGAAGTCGGAATCCCCGCTCAGCACCACGAAGGTGTCGATGTAGTTGCGGGTGTAGGCGATCTCCATCGCGTCGACCGCGAGCGCGATGTCGGCCCGGTTCTTCTCCTGCATGCCGTGGCTGGTCAGCTCGACCATGGTGATGCCTTCGTGCATCTGGTCGGACTTGAAGCGGTGGAACCGCCCCCAGTCCGCGTAGCTGCGGGCGGTGAGGATGCGGCCCTTGTCCTTGAGCCGGCGCATGACGAGACGGACGTCGAAGCGTCCCAGACCTTCCTTGTCGCAGCCCGTCGCGATGTTTTCGAAGTCGATCAGGACGGCGAGGTTTCGTTCCATGGGCGCTCGGGTAATCCGGCGGTCCGGGTGGCGCTTACGGATTCGGCCGAAACCGCGGGGGAGGCGTTGCGGAGGGGGTGTCCCCCTCCGCCCCAGCGTTAGTCCCGCGGCATGGAACGCTTCGAGGGAACCGCCCGCTACATCGCCGACGAGGGCCTGCTGGCCGACGTCAACGCCGCCGTCGCCCTCGGGCGGCCCCTTCTCGTGAAGGGCGAGCCGGGGACCGGAAAGACCGTGCTGGCCGCAGCCGTGGCGGAGTCGCTGGGCGCGACGCTCCTCACGTGGTCCATCAAGAGCACGACCCGCGCGGTGGACGGGCTGTACAGCTACGACGTGGTCGCCCGGCTCAACGACGCGCGGTTCGGGGACGGGGACGTGCGCGACCTGCGCCGCTACATCCGCATGGGGCCGCTCGGGCGCGCGTTCACCTCCGACTCCCGGGTGGTGCTGCTCATCGACGAGGTGGACAAGGCGGACCTCGAGTTCCCGAACGACCTGCTGCGCGAGCTGGACGAGATGGCCTTCGACATCCCCGAGCTGGGCGAGACCGTCCGCGCCGTGCACCGGCCCGTGGTGATCATCACCTCCAACGCCGAGAAGGAGTTGCCCGACGCGTTCCTGCGTCGGTGCGCGTTCCACTACGTGGCGTTCCCGGACCGTGAGCGCATGCGACGGATCGTGGAGGTGCACCTGCCGGGATTGCCGGATGCGCTCGTGGATGCGGCGCTCGCGCGCTTCTACGGCCTGCGCCGGCTGGAGGGGCTTCGGAAGAAGCCCAGCACGAGCGAGCTCGTCGACTGGCTCGCGGTCCTCGCGCGCATGGGTGTGCCCGCCGAGGACCTCGCCGCGAAGATTCCGTATTCCGGGCTGCTGCTCAAGCAGGAGGCGGACCTCGAGCTGGCGCGGATCCGACGGTGATCCTGGAGGGGCTGCTCTACAACCTGCGCGCGGCGGGTGTCGGCGTGGGGACCGGGGAGTGGCTCGCGTTCCTGCGGGGTCTGGAGGCGGGGTTGGTCACCGACCTCGACGGCCTGTACCGGCTCGCCCGCTCCGTGCTCGTGCACGACGAATCCCGCTTCGACGCCTACGATCGCGCGTTCGTGGCCACGTTCGAGGGGGTGGAGCTGCCGCCCGACTTCCGTGACGCGCTGGCGGACTGGCTCGCCACGGCCCGCGCGCGGACCGACGCGCCGCTTCCGCCGGGGTTCGAGAACCTGGACGAGCTGCGGCGCGAGTTGGCGCGACGCCTGCGCGAGCAGACCGAGCGTCACGACGGCGGAAGGAAATGGGTCGGCACCGGCGGGTCCAGCCCCTTCGGCCACGGCGGGACGAACCCGCAGGGAATCCGCATTGGTGGACAGGGCGGCGGCCGTGGGGCGGTAGAGGTGGCCCAGGAGCGCGCCTGGGGTGCGTACCGCACCGATGTGCCGCTCGACGTGCGCCAGTTCAAGGCGGCGCTCGGGCTCTTGCGTCGCCTCGGGCGCGAGGGCCGCGAGGAGGTCGATCTGGACGCCACGATCGCGGCAACGGCGCGCAACGGGGGTGACATCGAGCTCCGGCTCGCCCGGGAGCGTGTCAACCGGGTCCGGCTCCTGCTGCTGATGGACGTCGGGGGATCGATGGATCCGCACGCCGCGCTGGTCAGCCGCCTGTTCACCGCCGCGACCGAGCTTCGCATCTTCAAGACGTTCGAGGCGCTGTACTTCCACAACGCGCCGGCGGCGTGGCTGTACCGCGATTACCGGACCCACGACCGTCGCGCGACGTCCGAGGTGCTGGCGCAGCTCACACCGCACCACCGCGTCCTCTGGGTCGGGGATGCGTGCATGGCGCCCTGGGAACTCACGAGCACCGGCTACGGCGTCGGCGGCCGGTCCGGGCTGGACTGGATCCGCGCGTTCTCCCAGCGCGCGCCGGCGAGCGCGTGGCTCAACCCCGATCCGTCGTCGGCGTGGCGCCATCCCACGGTCGAGTCCATCGGACGCGTCGTCTCCATGCACACGCTGACGCTGGACGGGGTCGCCGCGGCCGTGCGCGTGTTGCGGCGCGGCCGGAGTGGCTGAAACGGCGAGACGCCCCCCGGGTTTCCCGCGGGAGGCGCCTTCACGTGCAGCCGGGCTGGACTAGAAGTCCATCCCGCCGCCCATGCCGCCCATGCCACCCATGCCGCCCATGTCCCCACCGGGCGCCGCAGCGGCCTTCTTCTTCTCGGGCTTCTGCGCGATGACGGCTTCCGTCGTGAGCAGCAGGCCGGCGACGGACGCCGCGTTCTGCAGCGCGGTGCGCGTCACCTTCGTCGGGTCGATGATGCCCTTCTGGAACATGTCGCCGTAGGTGTCGGTCTGCGCGTCGAACCCGAAGGCCCCCGTGCCGGCCACGACCTTGTGCGCGACGACCGCCCCGTCCGCGCCCGCATTCGCGGCGATGGCGCGCAGGGGCTCCTGGATGGCCTCGCGGATGATGGCCACGCCGTGGGCCTGATCGCCGGAGACGACGACGCCGTCGAGCGCCTTGGTCGCACGCACGAGCGCGACACCGCCGCCGGGCACGATGCCCTCGTCGACGGCCGCGCGCGTGGCGTGGAGCGCGTCCTCGACGCGCGCCTTCTTCTCCTTCATCTCGATCTCGGTCGCCGCGCCGACGTAGATCACGGCCACGCCGCCCACGAGCTTCGCGAGGCGCTCCTGGAGCTTCTCCTTGTCGTAGCTGGAGGTGGTCTCCTCGATCTGGGCGCGGATCTGCTTCACGCGCGCCTTGATCGCGTCGGCGGCGCCGGCGCCCTCGATGATCGTCGTGGCGTCCTTGGTGATCTCGATGCGCTTGGCGCGGCCGAGGTCGTCCTTGGTGAGTCCCTCGAGCTTGATGCCGAGGTCCTCCATGAGGGCACGGCCGCCGGTGAGGATGGCGAGATCCTCGAGCATGGCCTTGCGGCGGTCACCGAAGCCCGGCGCCTTGACCGCGGCGATCTGCATGTTGCCACGCAGCTTGTTCACCACGAGCGTCGCGAGCGCCTCGCCCTCGATGTCCTCGGCGATGATGAGGAGCGGCTTGCCGGACTCGTGCACCATCTCGAGGACCGGGAGCAGGTCCTTCATGTTGGAGAGCTTCTTCTCGTGGATGAGCACGTAGGCGTCCTCGAGGATGACCTCCATGCGGTCCGCGTTCGTCACGAAGTACGCGGAGAGGTAGCCGCGGTCGAACTGCATGCCCTTCACGATGTCGAGCTCGGTCAGGTTGCCCTTGGCCTCCTCGACGGTGATCACGCCCTCGGTGCCGATCTTGGACATGGCGCGGGCGAGGATCTCGCCCACGTCGGAGTCCCCGTTGGCGGAGATCGTGGCGACCTGCGCGATCTCGTTGCTGTTGGCGGTGTCGATCGGACGGGAGAGCTTCTTGAGCTCGCCGACGACGGTCTCGACGGCCTTGTCGATGCCCTTCTTGAGGTCCATCGGGTTGGCG
>JBDLRI010000113.1:0-12314 GCA_039800105.1 Pseudomonadota bacterium | reverse complement strand
GGCCGCGCCGGCCGCACCGGCGTCTCCTTCGGCTCCCTCCGCGGGCGGTGGGGGGCCCACCCCCCTCCGCAACGCCTCCCCCGGCGTCGTGGCCACGCCCACCTGGCAAGGCCGCACCCTCGACGCGAGCATCATGGAGCCGCGCGGCAGCTACGCGGCCCCGCAGCCCCGCGTGCTCGCCAGCCCCCTGGCGCGCGAGATCGCGGCCGAGCGCGGCGTGAACCTCGCGAGGGTGTCGGGCTCTGGCCCGGACGGGCGCATCGTCGCCGCCGACGTGGAGCGCGCGCCGACCGCCGGTGCCGCGGGTCCCGCCGCGCGCGCCGACGAGTCCGTCCGCGTCACGCAGATGCGCAAGACCATCGCCCGGCGGCTCACCGAGGCCCACCAGCAGGTGCCGGTGTTCTACCTGACGGTGACGCTCGACGCGTCGGGCCTGGTCGCCTTCCGCGAGGCCGCCGCCCGCGCGGAGGTGAAGGTCAGCTACAACGACATCCTGCTCAAGGCGGTCGCCGCCGCGCTCATGGACGTCCCCGAGGTCAACGCGAGCTGGCAGGGGGACACCATCGTGCGGCGTGGCAGCGCAGACCTGAGCGTCGCGGTGGCCCTGCCCGACGGGCTCATCACCCCGGTGATCCGCGGTGCCGAGCAGCGCGGGGTGCGCGACATCGCCGCCACGCTCCGCAGCCTCGCGGCGCGGGCCCGCGAGGGCAAGCTGCAGCCCGAGGAGTACACCGGCGGCAGCTTCTCGGTGAGCAACCTCGGCATGTACGACATCGAGCACTTCACCGCGATCCTCAACCCGCCCGAGGCCGCGATCCTCGCGGTCGGCGAGGTCAAGCAGGTGCCGGTGGTCGAGGATGGCGCGCTGACGGTCGGCTGGCGCATGAAGGCCACGCTCACCTGCGATCACCGCGTGATCGATGGCGCGCTCGGCGCCCGTTTCCTCCAGGCGCTGCGGCGCTACGTCGCCTTCCCCGCGCTGCTCGCGCTCTGAGCACGGAGAGTCCATGTCCGCCGACACCTTCGACGTCCTCGTCATCGGCTCGGGTCCCGGCGGCTACGTGGCCGCCATCCGCGCCCAGCAGCTCGGTCTGCGTGCCGCCTGCATCGAGAAGGAGCGCCTCGGCGGCGTGTGCCTGAACTGGGGATGCATCCCCTCCAAGGCGCTGCTCAAGGCAGCCGAGCACTACCGCTTCCTGACCGAGGAGGTGGAGCACTTCGGCCTGCGCGCGGACGGGGTGGGCTTCGACTTCGGCAAGGTCGTCGGGCGCAGCCGCAAGGTGGCGGACCAGTCCGAGCGCGGCGTGCAGTTCCTGTTCAAGAAGTACGGCGTGACGCAGATCTCCGGCACCGCGCGCATCGACGGCCGGGACGCCGAGGGACGCGGCCGGGTCGTCGTGACGAACGCCGCCGGCGAGAGCCGCGTCGTGAGCGCGACGCACGTGATCGTCGCCACGGGTGCGCGCGCGCGCACGTTTCCGGGCATGCAGCCCGACGGTGAGCGCATTCTGACCTACCGGGAGGCCATCGCGCGCACGGACCGCCCCGCCAGCGCCGTGGTGCTCGGAAGCGGCGCCATCGGTCTGGAGTTCAGCTACTTCTGGTCCAGCTTCGGCGCGAAGGTGACGCTCGTCGAGGGTGCCCCGCGCATTGCGCCGCTGGAGGACGCCGAGATCTCGGCGGAGCTGGCGAAAGCCTTCAAGAAGCTCGGGGTCGACGTCCGCACAGGGGCGTTCTGCAAGGAGGTCGTGCGCGAGGGCGACGGCGTGAGGGTCGTGCTCGCGGACGGCAGCGAACTGCGCGCGGAGGTGTGCCTCCTGAGCGTGGGAATCGCGCCGAACACCGAGGGCATCGGCCTGGAGACCGTGGGCATCGAGCTGGAGCGCGGCTTCATCCGCCGGGATTCGAGCTACCGGACCACGGCGACGGGGTTCTACGCCATCGGCGACGTGTGCGGACCGCCGGCGCTCGCCCACACGGCCTACGCCGAGGCGCACGTGTGCGTGGAGCGCATCGCCGGACACCACGTGCCCGACGTGGACTACGGCAACATGCCGGCGGCCACCTATTGCCAGCCCCAGGTGGCGAGCGTGGGCCTGACGGAGGAGCAGGCCCGCGCCAAGGGACACGACGTGGCCATCGGGCGCTTCCCCTACTCCGCCAACGGCAAGGCGCGCGGGACCGGCCACACCGACGGCCTCGTCAAGGTGGTGGTGGACCGCACGCGCGGGGAGATCCTCGGCGCCCACATCGTCGGGCACGACGCCAGCGAGCAGCTGGCCAACTTCGTCATGGCCCGCGGCGCGGAGGTGACGGCCCGCCACTTCCTGCACACCGTCCACGCCCACCCGACGATGGGCGAGGCGATGGTCGAGGCGGTCGCCGTGGCGCTCGACGCCTGCACGCACATCTGAGCGCGCGGTCCCTCCCCGGTGTCGTGCGCCGGGGCGTTGCGGGGGCGGCGTGAGCCCCCGCCCCAGGCACGACCGGAGGCTGCTCAGCCCTCGGACGTCTCGGCGGCGATCTTCTCCTGGCGACGCTGCCAGAACCAGTCCGCCGTCACGGCGCCCCAGATCGCGACGAGCGCCTGCCCGACGCCGGGGAGGAGCAGCACGAAGGCGAGGCACACGCTGGTGGTGCCGAAGATCGCGAGCGGAACGAGGGTGGCGTTGTAGAGGAAGCTCTCGGAGTGCATGACGTCTCCCGGAGGACCGTGGTAACACGCTCCTCCTTCTCCCGCGAGGCGCGTGATGCCCGAGCTGCCTGAAGTCGAGTTCTGCCGGCGCGCGCTCACGCGATGGACGCACGGTCGACGGGTCGTGGGCGTAGAGGTGCCCGACCCGCGCGTGATCCGCGCGGCGCGCACGGATCGACCCACCGCCGGACGCCCCGACGGCGTGGCCGCGCTCGAGGCGGTGGTGCGCGGCGCCCCGTGCGGATCGTTGCTCCGCCACGGCAAGCGGCTCCTGTGGTGCTTCGGGGACCGCGCCCTGCTGCTGACGCTCGGCATGACGGGCAAGTGGTCGCGCGAGGACGGACCGTACGCGCGGGTGCGCCTCCGGCTGGACGACCACACCGCGGTCGTGTTCCACGATCCGCGCCTGCTCGGCGGGATCGTGCCGTGCGGCCTCGCGGACGGGGAGAACGCGCTGCGGGAAGGCCTGGGGCCCGACGCGCTCGACGGGCTTCCGCCGCGTCCCCCCTCCCGCGCCCCGGTGAAACACGTGCTGATGGACCAGTCCTGGGTGGCGGGGCTCGGCAACGTGCAGGTCATGGAGGCGCTCTGGCGCGCCCACGTCCACCCCGCCGCACCGTGCGCGTCGCTGGACGACGCGGCCTGGGCGCGGCTCACCGACGCGGTGGCGGCCCAGCTCGCCCACACGCAGGCCCTCCTCGGGGACGGCGACCACATCGTGTACGTCGAGGAGTCACGGGCCTCCAACCCCTTCGCGATCTACCGGCGCGAGGGCGCTCCCTGCCCCGCGTGCGGCGCACCCATCGCCCGCATGATCCAGGCGGGACGCAGCACGTACTGGTGTCCCCGGTGCCAGCCCGGCCCGTGAGCGGGATCAGCCCGCGCCGCCGTCGCCCTTGCCGCGCTTCTTCTTTGCCTTCTTGTCCTTTCTGGCCCTGGGCTTCTTCTTCTCCGGCGGCACGAAGTCACCGAAATACACGGTGCCCTCGGCGACGAGCGCCGCGTACATCCCGCCGGTGAGGCTGAAGGTGGAGGCCACCGGATCGCGCGAGCCGGGGGCGGCGTACCAGTCCTGGGTGCTCGGCAGCTGGAACGTGGCGTGCAAGCCCGCCTCGCCGGCCCAGGTACCCATGCGCAGCAGCGCGGACGCCCCGGCACGCACCGGGAAGTACGAGACCGCCAACCTTCCGGTGCCGTCGCCGCGCTCCGGGAAGGTCTCGGAGCCGACGCCCGCGGACGCGCCCACGAGCAGCTGCAGGCTGTCCTCCCGGAAACGGACGCGGTCGTACCCGACGAGGAACTCGTTGCGCGACCAGCCGGTGCCCGACGAGCCGTGGGTGATCCGTGCGTTGAAACGACCTTTCTTGTTCAGGTACGCGACACCGCGCACGCCGAGCAGCATGTCGCTGCGGACGGGGTCGATGCGGTCATCCCCGTCGGCGGTCTCGGCGTTCGACGGCACCCCGAGCGGGTGGGCGGTCGGGATCACCATGGTGCCGAGAGACGGACCGACGCCCCAGAACCGCAGGTCCAGCGCCTGCGCGAACGGAACGACGGTCGACAGGAGCGCGAACAACATCCCCTCTCCTCCGCGAAGCCCTCAACGGTCCGAGGCGGACGCCCCGCCCGCGGGCACGACGATTCCCTGGGTACGCTTCATGCGCGGGCTCACTTCGATGCGCAGCGTGTATCCGGGCTCCACCTTGAACGACTGTTGCGCGAACACGTACCCGCCGCGCGGGAGCATGCCGGTGTAGCGCCCCTCCTTCGCGACGCGCTGCGCGGCCGCTTGCACGGCTGTCCGCTGGTCCACGTCGAACGGCATCTCTTCGGGCACCAGCTCGACGTTCTTGGCGCCGTGCGACACGAGTTCGACCGTGCCGAAGTTCGCGTCGATGGCACGAAGCTGCTCCACGAGCTGGCGGGGCGGCTCTTCCCCGGCCGTGGCGCGCCTCAGGCGATCGTAGGCGGCCTGCATGTCCCCGAGTGCGCGAGACGCGGTCGACGCGTGCACGTAGTCCTGACGGCTCGGCTCCAATCCCCGCTTGGCGAGCTCCTGGAAGCTGCGCTCCACGGCCGGCCAACGCTGTCGCTCCACGTTCAGCACGATCTCGTCGGAGATGCGGACGTGCTCGGCGGCCGCGAGTTCCCGCTCCGCCTCCGTGAGCGGCGCGTCGGACTTGCGCCCGAGCAGGCCGGCATGCGCCGTCGCGCACCCGAGAAGCACCATCCAGACCGCAGCTCGCACCCTCCCTCCGCGGACGAGCACTCCTATCGCAACCGGGATGCGCCGCCACCACGGCACGATGCCGCGCGGCGGCTTAGGGACCCCCCGACGACAACGACCTTGATCCACCTCACCCCGCCCATCCCCTACGAGGTCGCGTTCACCCTCGCCATGCCCCACGGCCTCGTGGCGGGCGTGCACCTTCCCGGCACGCCCGAGCGTGTCCCGGATGCGGTGCTGGTGCGCCTGCATCCGCAGGAACGGCGGCACGCGGAGACCCTGCACGGCTTCCGTCAGTCGGAGTGGGTGGGGGGACGGCTCGCGATGTCGCTGCTGCTGCAGGAGTTGGGGGTGCGCGCGGCGCCGGTCCTCGCGGACGACCACGGCGCCCCGGTGCTGCCGCCCGACTTCGCCGGCTCCATCAGCCACAAGCGCGACCTCGCCGTGGCGCTCCTCGCGCGGGCGCCGGCGGGCCTGTCGCTCGGCATCGACCTGGAGGACCTCGAGCCGTCCCGCCCCGGCGTGGCGGAGCGCGTGCTCCGGCCCGAGGAGCGCGTGGCCGTCGAGGCGCTCGTCGAGGCGCGACGGTGGATCGACGTCGCGACGCGCTTCGCGGTGAAGGAAGCGGTGTACAAGGCGCTCCACCGCTTCGTTCCCCGCTACATCGGCTTCGAGGAGGCCCTCGTCGAGCCGTCGCCCGACGGCTGGGACCGCGTGACCCTGCACCTGGCGAGCGCCGCCCCGCCGCTCGCGATCGAGGCCCGCCACACCTGGGTCGAGGGTCCCGGGCGCGCCCGACGCGTCATGGCCACCGTGCGGGCACGGACGAACGTCCACCTCCCCTGATCCACGGTTGCGAACGCCCCTCAGGTTGCTATCTTCTGCATCCCTTCGGAGTCCGCCCGCGTGTCCCCGACCACGTCGCAGCTCTACGACCAGTGGCGCGACGGCGATGCCACCGCGGGCGCGCGCCTCGTGGAGTCCATCCAGGACTGGTTCGACGCCGTGGCGATGGGCCGCCTCGGCACGGAGCGCGGCGCGCTCGCCTCGTCGCGTGCGGCGGAGCGCTTCCGCGCGGGGGTGGGTCAGCTGCGGAGCGCGTCGGAGCTCGTCGGTTGGGGGCACGGACTGGTCGCCGACGAGGTCGCGCGAGAAGGTGGCCGCCTGCGGCAGCCGCTCGCGGAGCGCGGCGCCGAACAGCTCGCAGCCGCGCTCGGGCGCCTGCCGGAGACCGACCGCGCCCTGCTGCACGCCGCGTACGCCTCCGAAGCCGGGTCGCTCCCCGACGTTCCGCCGGCCGAGGTGCCGCTGCGGCTGGCCGCGGCCCGCGACGCGCTCAAGTCCGCGCTCGCGCGGGACGGCGCCCGCTTCACCACCGCGGGCGTCCAGCCCGATCACGCGCCCGTGGCCATCTACGAGGCCGGCCGCGCGGGGCCGGACGAGGAGACAGCGATCGAACGCTGGCTCCTGTCCGACGTCCACGCGCGGCGCGACGTCGTGGAGTTTTCCGGATGGGCCGCCGCGCTGCGGGCGGCCGCCCCTGCGCCGCCCCGGGATGCCGAGGACGCCGGCGGGCCGGTGGCGAAGCCACTCCCTTCGGGCCGCGACCTCGCGCTGGCGCCGGACGCGCCCCACACCCCTCGCACGTGGCCGCTGGGTCTTGGCGTCTGCGTCGCGATCGCCGCGCTCGTCGCGTGGATGCTGCATGGCTGACGCGCTGACGTCGCGGGTGCCGTGGGTGCTCCCCGCGGATGTGCACGCCGCCATCCTGCTGGACGAGGCGCGCGCCGCCCTGCGGCGCGGCGAGCCCGCGATCGCGGCCGTGTTCGCCGAGGAGGTGCTGGACCGGGACCGCGACGACGTGGAGGCCCTCTGCATCGTGGCGGACGCGGCCCCGCGCTACGGGCACGGCGAGGTCGGCGTCCTGGCGGCCGCCCAGGCCGCGGGGCGGGGCGCGCGTGCCGACACGCTGCGCGCTGCCGCCCAGCTCGCGTCCTGCCAGGTGGACGCCGCCCTGGGCTCGGCGGAGCAGGCGCTCGCGGAGGACCCCGACGATGCGCGGGCCCACGCCGTGCGCGCCCAGGCGCTGGAGTTCCTCGGTCGGCCCGACGCCGCGGACGATGCCTACCACCACGCCTACCGCCTGCGTCCGGCCGCGTACCCACGCCCGCTGGCCGTCCCGGACGGCACGTGGGACACGCTCGTCCACGCGGCGCGCGCCGATCTCGTGCCCGAGCTGCGGGACACCTTGCGGCGCGTGGAGCTGGCGCTCGACGATCTTCCCGATCTCGCGGCCCTGCGCGCCCTCGTCCCGCCCCCCAATCCGACGAGCGACGGGGTCCTGTTCGGGCAGGGCCGCACGGCCCGCATGGTCCTGTACCGACGGAACCTCGCGCGCGGTGCCGCGTCCCTGGACGACGTGACCGCGCGCATCACCCACGCGCTGGAGGGCGAGCTGGAAGCCCTCCTCGACCGCGA
This sequence comes from Pseudomonadota bacterium, assembly GCA_039800105.1. GTDB lineage: Bacteria > Myxococcota_A > UBA796 > UBA796 > SXON01 > CAMAXZ01. The sequence continues at coordinate 4,914 of JBDLRI010000113.1, read as the reverse complement.
GGAGGCTGCATGCGATTCACCCTGATCGGAACCGGCACGACGGTCCCGTCCGCGCAGCGCGGACCTGCCGGGTTCCTCGTCGAGGAAGGGCGCGCGCGCGTGCTCGTCGACGGCGGCACCGGCACGCTGCAGCGTCTCGCCAAGATGGGCGTGGACGCACGCGATCTGGACGGCGGGGTCTACAGCCACCGGCACGTGGACCACTGCGGTGACCTCGTGCCGCTGCTGTTCACGATGAGGGTCGGCATCGACCGGCCCCGCCTCCGCGACTACCCCATCTGGGCCGGGACGGGCTTCAAGGACTACTTCGCCGGCCTCCACGCGCTGTACCCGATGTGGCTCACCTCGCAGCGCTACGGCGTGCCGATCACGGAGATGAGCCTCGAGGCGCCCGACGGTGCCGACCTTCCCGGTGACGTGCGCCTCGACACGCGACCGGCCCAGCACAGCGAGGGCGCACTCCACCTGCGGTTCACGGCGCCGGGCGGCGCCACGGTGTGCTTCAGCGGCGACACCGGTCCGAGCGCGCACCTCGTGGAGCTCGCGCGCGACGTGGACGTGCTGGTGACCGAATGCGCCGTGCCCGGGCCGGACGAGTGGAACTCCCACCTCTGGCCGGAGGCGGTGGCCGAGCTCGTCGACGCCGCCCGCCCGCGCCGGGTCGTGCTCACGCACCTGTACCCCACCGTGGATCCGCACGACGCGCTGCGCAGGGTGCGCTCCACCGGTATCCCGGTGGAGCGCGGCTTCGACGGGCAGGTCCTCACCCCCTAGTCCCCCGAACCGCCGTCGAAGCACTCCCCGCGCACGCGCCATGCCGCCGTCACGCCGCAGGTGTCCCACCGCGGAGGTCGGGTCCGGCCCGCCGACACTCTGAAGGTAGGTCGCCCGAAGGGGCGGTCAAGCGCGCGACGCCAGCTCCGCCCACCGTTCGGTGGCGTGCTCGATCGCGGCCTCGCACGTCGCCAGCTCGCGTGCCAACGACGGGACATCGGTCCCGTCCCGGTACGTCGCGGGGTCCGCCAGGCGCGCGGCCAGCACCGCCTGCTGCGCCTCCAGGGCCGTGATGCGTGCGGGCAGATCCGCGAGCTCGCGCTGCTCGCGGAATGCCAGCTTGCCCGGTCGTACCGATGCGGGGGCGGAGGGGGGTCCACCCCCCTCCGCAACGCCTCCCCCGGACGGGGCGCGGGGGCGGGTCGGCGCGGGGGCCGAAGGCGCGGCGGGTGCCGTGCGGGTCGGCACCTGCGTCCGGCTCGCGTAGCGTACCAGGCGGCCGTCCTCGTGGAACACCAGCACGGCGTTGCACACGCGGTCCAGGAACGCGCGATCATGCGTGACGACGAGCACCACGCCGTCGTAGGCCATCAGCGCCTCCTCGAGCACCTGGAGCGTCGGCAGATCGAGATCGTTCGTCGGCTCGTCGAGCATGAGCAGGTTGGCGCCCTCGAGCAGGATCTTCGCGAGCAGGAGCCGCGCGCGCTCGCCGCCGGAGAGCTCGCGGACGCGCCGCCCGTGGAACTCGCGGCCGAACAGGAACCGCCCGAGGAACGAGGCCACGTGGATCCACCGGTCGCCCACCCGGACCTGGTCGTTGCCGCCGCCGGCCGCCTCGAACACGGTGGCGTCGGGGTCCAACCCCGAACGCGCCTGGTCCAGCATGGCGGCGCGCACGCGGGATCCCCGCACGAACTGCCCGCGGTCGACGGTCTCCAGCCCGGACAGCACCCGGAGCAGCGTGCTCTTGCCGGCGCCGTTCGGCCCGAGGATGCCCACGCGGTCCCCGGCGCGGAGCGCAAGCTCCCCGTCCCGGACCAGGACGCGCCCACCGCGCACGATTCGCGCCCCGTGCAGCTCCAGCACGGTGCCGCCGTGCTTGAGTCCGGTGCGCAGGTCCAGATCGAAGCGTTGCTCGCGCATCAGCGGCCGCTGCGACACGAGCGCGGCGAGGCGCTCGAGCCGCGCCTTCTGCTTCACCGTCTGGGCGGCGGGACTGCGGGAGGCCCACTCGGCCTCCCGGGCGATCATCGCGAGCCGGGAGTCCTCGGCCCGCTCGAGGGCCGCCCGCCGCTCCGCGCGTGCGAGCAGGTAGTCGGCGTAGCTTCCCGGGTACGACACGGCCTCGCCGTCCTCGATCTCCACGATCCGCGTGGCGACCGCCTCGAGGAGGTAGCGGTCGTGCGTGACGAGCACCAGCGCGCCGCGGTGCGCCACGAGCACGTCCTGAAGCCACTCCACCGTGTCGGCGTCGAGGTGGTTCGTGGGCTCGTCGAGGAGCAGCACATCGGGCGAGTCGAGGAGCGCGCGCACGAGCGCCAGCCGCCGGCGCTCACCGCCCGACAGGTCAGCGATGCGCGCACCGCGCGCCGGCACGCCGATCCGCGAGCACAGCGCCTCGACCCGGTAGCCGACCTCCCATCCGACCTGATCGAGCCGCTCCTGGGCGGCGCCCGCGCGCGCCACGTCGTCCTGGGCCAGGGCCTCCTCGAACGATCGGACCAACGCCGCGTGCCACGCGATGGCCTCGTCGAGCGCGTCCGCCACCGTCTCGCCCGGCAACTCCGGGTCCTGCGTGAGCGTGGCCAGCCGCCCCTTGACCTGCACCTCGCCGTGGTGGGGCTCGAGCGCGCCGGACAGGATGCGCACGAGGGTGCTCTTGCCGGAGCCGTTCACCCCGACCAGGCCGATGCGCTCGCCGTCCTGCACGGACAGGTCCACCCCGCGCAGCACCGCGCGTCCGCCGTGCGCGTGCTCGATGCCGCGGGCGTGCAGCCGTTCCGCCATCCGGCCCCCTATCCCGTCCCACGGCGCGATAGTCCCCGACCATGTGGATGCTCCTCCTCGCGTGCCAGTCCGGCACCGACACCCCGCCCGCCGTGGCCGCGATCGTCGACCGCACCCGCGCCACCCACTTCCTCGACGTCCCGTTCCCGTCGGACACGATGCGCGGACCCGCCGGCCAGCCCGATCTGACGGGCTTCCCCACCGCGTTGCAGCCGCTCGCGGCGGGCATCGTGGATGGCTGGGCGCGCCGCGTCGAGGCCGCTGCGCACGGAACGTCCAACAACGGGGCCGCGTACTTCCGCTTCGAGGACGCCGTCGCGTTTCCCACGGCCACGGAGGGGAGGCCGGACGACCCGGTCGCGTGGGTGGCCATGGACGGCAGCGAGGTGCTGCCGCTGCTGCTGCGCTTCGTGGACGACCCCGCGGGCGATCCGTTCTACGCGCCCCACACGCTGGCCATGGCGCCGGCGCTCGGCCATCCGCCGCGCCCCGGCGTGCGCTACGCCGCCGTCGTGATGGAGTCCGCGGGCGTGCGGGCCCCCGACGGGTACACCCTCCCCGAGGGGGTTGCGGAGGCGGTCGCGACGGCGGGCCTCGTCGGCCCGCCCGCCGTCGCCACGGTCTTCACGGTCCAGGACACCGTCGGTGAGCTTCGCAGCGTCTACGCCGACGTGGACGCGCGCATGCCGCAGACCCCGTCCCTGCCGACCTTCCGGCGGGTCGTGCGCCTCGAGTACCGCGCCGGCACGACCCCGAGCGGCAAGGAGGCGAGCCTCGCCGTCGTGACCTACGAGGACGGGAGCACCGACACGACCTACCTCGAGCCGGACGGCATCACCGCGCCGCGGGTGCAGGTGTTCGACGAGAGCTGGCCGATGGTCGTGTACGAGGGGCAGGTGCCCACGTGGAACTACCAGGGACTGGCCGACCGGCCGTACATGAACCCTGGCCTGGCGCACGTGAGCGACACCGACCGCATGACCGGCTGGATCCGCTTCGACGGGGACACCCTGGTGTCCGAGCCCGAGCGCGAGACGATGCGCGTGACGATCAGCATCCCGCGCACGTCCGGCGGCGCCCCACGCACGGACGCCCCGTGGCTCATGTGGGACCACGGGACCGGCGGTCACGCCTACGAGCCGGTGCAGCGACTCTACGGCGGCGACGACGGCCGGGCCTTCGCGCAGGTGCTCGCCGACGCGGGGTGGGCGGTGGTGGGTCGGGACGCGGCGCTCTACGGCCAGCGCTACCCGCTCATCGACGAGGGTTTCGGCGCCTCGCTCGGCTTCTACAACGTCGTCAACCCGCCGGCGTTCCGCGACAACCTGCGCCAGACCGCGGTGGACGGCCACGCGCTGCTTCGCTGGATCGAGGGCGGCGCGGTGAACGCCGCCCTGCCGGCCGGCAGCCTCGATCCCGCGCGGCGGCGGCGCGCCGGACACTCGCTGGGATCGGTGACGGCCAACCTCGGGGTCTCGGCCGAGCCCGACGCGTGGGAGGCGCTCTTCCTGAGTGGGAGCGGGGGCAACTTCAGCCACTACTTCCTGGACACCGGGCTTCTCGGCTCCCTGGACCCGAGCCTGCTCACGGCGCTCTACGGCCTCGTGGGCCAGCCGGTCCCGGAGGACGTGACCCCCGCCACCGCGCTCGGCGCCATCCTCGGCGTGCCCGAGGCGGCGTGGGGCCACATCGACCGGCTGCACCCCGCCATCGGCCTCTTCCAGTGGCAGATGGACGGCGGGGATCCGATGGCCGTCGCACGCGCGGAGGCCCTTCCCGCGCGCATGCTCGTGTGCACGGACGACTGGCAGGTGCCGAACTTCACGAGCTGGGCGCTCCTCGAGGCCATGCCCGACGCGGCCGGGACCGAGGTCTCGCCGACCTACGCGGGCGACCACCACACCTGCCTCTGGCGGGACCCCCGCGGGAACGACGTGTTCGAGGCATTCTTCGCGTCGGGACGCTAGCCTGCTAGGGCGCGGCGACCTCGACCACGAAGCGCAGCGTCACGGGCACCTCCGGCGCGTCGGCGCGCGCGACCTGCGTCCAGACCACCCACCGGCCCGCCGACGGGAACACGCTCTGGAACGGGATGTCCGGGCCGTCGTAGAGGTGCGGCATCGGGTGACCCGG
>JBDLRI010000112.1:0-4068 GCA_039800105.1 Pseudomonadota bacterium | reverse complement strand
CCCGCCCCAGGATCCAGCTCAGGAGCAGCCGCTCGTGGCCCCGCAGCTCACGCACTTGAGACACGCGCCGTTGCGCACCATCGTGAACTGCTGGCACTCCATGCACGCGTCGCCCTCGTAGCCCTGGGCGCGCGCGTCGCGGATGGCGGCCGCGCGGGTGTCGACCGGACGCACCCGCGTCGCGGAGGCCCGCACGGGCGCACCGGCCCCGAGCGCGACGGGAGCGGCGTCCACATCGATCGCCCGCTCGTGGAGCATGACGTTGTGGGCCCCCACGTCGACCTCCTCGGACCAGGACGGCTCCTCGTCGGTGTGCAGGGCGTCGTGCCGGAGCGCCTCCGGGTCCACGTGCGCCAGGTCGTTGCGGCCCAGGTAGGTGATCGCCAGCTCCCGGAACAGGTAGTCGATGATGGACGTCGACATCTTGATGCGCTCGTTGCCCGTCACGATGCCGCTCGGCTCGAAGCGGCTGAAGGTGAACTGGTCCACGAAGCGCTCCAGCGGGACGCCGTGCTGCAGGCCGATGCTCACCGCGATGGCGAAGCTGTTCATCAGGCTGCGGAAGGCCGCGCCCTCCTTGTGCATGTCCACGAAAATCTCGCCGAGCGAGCCGTCGTCGTACTCGCCGGTGCGGAGGAACACCTTGTGCCCGCCGACGACCGCCTTCTGCGTGTAGCCCTTGCGACGATCCGGGAGACGCCGGCGCTTCGCGAGGTAGCGGTACACGACGCGCTCGGCCACGGCGACCGCCTGCGCGGCCGGCGGCTGCGCGACGAGCGGCACCGGGACATCCTCGGCCGCCACGCCCTCCTCCACGTCCAGGTCGGCGAAGAGATCGGTCGCGAAGACGCTGGAGAGCGGCTGGCTGAGCTTGCTGCCGTCCCGGTAGATGGCGTTGGCCTTCAGCCCCAGGCGCCAGGACAGCAGGTAGGCCTGCTTCACGTCCTCCACCGTGGCGTCGTTGGGCATGTTGATGGTCTTGCTGATGGCGCCGGTGATGAACGGCTGGCAGGCCGCCATCATGCGGATGTGGGCCTCGGGGCTGATGAAGCGCGTGCCCGTGCGGCCGCAGCGGTTCGCGCAGTCGAACACCGCGAGGTGCTCAGCCTTGAGGTGCGGGGCGCCTTCCACCGTCATCGTGCCGCAGGCCCAGGCGTTGGCCGCGTCCACCTGCGCGCCCGTGAAACCGATGGCGCGGAGCAGGTCGAAGCCGGGCTCGCCGAGCTGCGCGGCGCTCAGCCCGAGCACGTCCTTGCAGAAGGCGTCGCCGAGCGTGAAGCGGTTGAACACGAACTTGATGTCGAAGGCCGTCGGGAGGGCCTTCTCGACGCGCGCCAGCGTGGCGTCGTCGAACCCGCGCGCGCGCAGCGTCTCGTGGTTGACGCCCGGCGCGCCCTTGAGCGTGCCGCGCCCGCGGGCGTAGTCGAGGATCTCCTTCACCTCGGCGTCGCCGTAGCCGAGCGTGCGCAGCGCCGGCGGGACGCTCTCGTTCACGATCTTGAAGTACCCGCCGCCGGCGAGCTTCTTGAACTTCACGAGCGCGAAGTCGGGCTCGACGCCGGTGGTGTCGCAGTCCATGACCAGCCCGATGGTGCCGGTGGGCGCGATGACGGACACCTGGGCGTTGCGGTAGCCGTGCGACTCCCCGAGGGAGAGCGCGGTGTCCCAGGCCTCGCGCGCGGCGCCGAGCAGGCCCGTCGGCACGCGCTCTCCGACCAGGCCGACCGGCTTGATGGTGAGCCCCTCGTAGCTGGCGGCATCCTCGTTGTACGCCGCCCGGCGGTGGTTGCGGATGACCCGCAGCATGGAGTCGCGGTTGCGCGGGTAGCCGGGGAACGGCCCCTTCGCGGCGGCCATGCGGGCGGACTGGGCGTAGGCGTCGCCGGTGAGGATGGACGTGAGTGCGCCGCAGATCGCACGGCCCTCGTGGCTGTCGTAGGGCAGGCCCATGACCATGAGCAGCGTGCCGAGGTTGGCGTAGCCGAGGCCGAGCGTGCGGAAATCCCAGCTCAGCTTCGCGATGCGCGCGCTCGGGTACTGCGCCATGCCGACGCTGATCTCGAGCACGGTCGTCCACAGGGCGATGGCGTGGCGGTAGGCCGCCAGGTCGAACGCGCCCGTGGCCGCGTCGTGGAACCGCATGAGGTTGAGCGACGCCAGGTTGCAGGCCGTGTCGTCGAGGAACATGTACTCGGAGCAGGGGTTGCTCGCGTGGATGCGGCCGTCGTTCGGGCAGGTGTGCCATTCGTTGATGGTCGTGTCGAACTGCACGCCGGGATCGGCGCAGGACCAGGCCGCCACCGCGATGGTGTCCCACAGCTCCCGCGCGCGCAGCGTCTTCGTCACCTTCGCGCCGGTGCGTCCGCGGAGGTTCCACTCCTCGTCGCGCTGCACGGCGTCCATGAAGGCGTTCGGCACGCGCACGGAGTTGTTGCTGTTCTGTCCGGCCACGGTCGCGTAGGCCTCGCCGTCCCAGTCGGTGTCGTAGGCGTCCAGCTCCAGCGACGTGAACCCCTGGCGGGCGTACTGGACCGTGCGCACGATCATCGCGTCGTTCACGCCGGCGTCGCGCGCCCCGCGGATGGCCGCCCGCAGGGCCGCGTTGTGGCGCGGCTCGAAGCGCCGCGGCCCGTCGAGGGTGTCGGTCGGCTTGCAGGCCCCGAGGATGCGGTCGAGGTGCGTGGCCATGAGACGGGAGCCGGTGACGAGCGCCGCCACCTTGGACTCCTCTCGCACCTTCCAGCCGATGAAGGCCTCCACGTCGGGATGATCGAGGTCGAGGCACACCATCTTCGCGGCGCGGCGCGTGGTGCCGCCCGACTTGATGGCGCCCGCCGCGCGGTCGCCGATCTTGAGGAAGCTCATGAGGCCCGACGAGCGGCCGCCGCCGGAGAGGCGCTCGCCCTCCCCGCGGATGCGCGAGAAGTTCGTCCCCGTGCCGCTCCCGTACTTGAACAGGCGCGCCTCGCGGGTCCACAGGTCCATGATGCCGCCCTCGTTCACGAGGTCGTCGCCCACGGACTGGATGAAGCAGGCGTGCGGCTGCGGGCGCTCGTAGGAGGAGCCGCTGGCGACCACCTTCTTCGTGCGCTCGTCCCAGTAGTAGTGGCCCTGCGCCGGCCCGTCGATGCCGTAGGCCCAGTGCAGGCCGGTGTTGAACCACTGCGGGCTGTTGGGCGCGCAGATCTGCGCCGCCAGCATGTAGCGCAGCTCATCGAAGAAGACGTGGGCGTCCTCCTCGGTGTCGAAGAGGCCGTCCTTCCAGCCCCAGTAGGTCCAGCATCCCGCGAGGCGGTCGAAGACCTGGCGGCTGTCACGCTCGGGACCGAAGCGCCGGTCGGCGGCGGTCGCGCCGAGCGCCTCGTCGTCGGCCACGCGTCGCGAGAGCCACGACGGCACGCCCTTCTCGGCCACCGGGCGCGTCACCGCGGGCACCCCGGCCTTGCGGAAGTACTTCTGCGCGAGGATGTCGACCGCCACCTGGCTCCAGCCGTCGGGCACCTGCACGTCATCGGCCTCGAACACCAGCGAGCCGTCGGGGTTGCGGATCTCCGAGCGGCGCGATGCGAACGTGAACGCGTCCCAGGGGGACGACAGGCCAACGGTGTAGTGACGGGCGAACTGCATGACAACTCCAGCGTGCGGATCCAGCGGCGTGCGGACAGCCCGACGAGCGTATGCGGGAGGCATGGACCGGTCAAGACACAAAACCACTACATGTAGGGGTCGAAGCCCGCCATGCCTACCACATCATGGGTCCACAACCTCTCCACACCCGGAACCCCCGTTGTCCACAAGGTATCCACAACCCGTCGCGGCGCAGCGCGAGGACGCACAGGTGTCCACGGCACCGTACGCGCGCACCTCTCCGTGGGTTCTCGCACGGCTGTTGCCCGGTCAAGGGTCCGCCGGGTTTTCCATAGGCTCCACCGGATAGTCCTGTGGCGGGGGGGGGGCGGCCCCCCCCCCCCCCCCCCCCCCCCCCCCCCCCGCACCCCCCCTCCCTCTCCCCCACTTCAATAAAGAGACATATTGTGTGACATCCGCTTTTTGTGAGATCCGCCTTGT
>JBDLRI010000111.1:0-5180 GCA_039800105.1 Pseudomonadota bacterium | reverse complement strand
TCGGCGCCGGCAAGGACCACGCCCGCGCGAAGACCGTGGAGATCGTGGCGAACGACCTCGCGGACGTCGTGACGCGGCAGGTGCTCGCCGACAAGCCCGGCGAGGTCCAGTGGATCCCGCTACCCGTGAGCAACGGCTACAACGGCGGGTACTCCGGCGACTTCACCGTGCGCATCGTGGACGCCTACCCGGGCACGAAGAGCCAGGACGTGGCCATCTCCGAGTTGAAGGCGCGCGCGACGAGCGCCGAGGCGTTCTGACGACGTGAGCCCGCTCCAGGCGCTGCGCACCGCGCGGAACATCGCGCGGGCGGTGCGACGGGGGGAGGTGTTCCCACCGGCCGGTCGTGTTCCGGCGCGGGACGCTCCGGGTGGGTCCACGCGCACGCTGCATCGGTCGGCGCCCGGGTCGCTCGGGTGCGTCGAGCACGTGCATCACCGCGTGGGAGTGCCCGGCCTGGCGGCGCCGCTGCGCATCCTGCACGTCACCGACGTGCACCTGCGCGCGGACGTGGCGTGGGCCGAACGGACGGCGGGGTGGGTCCGCACGGCCTGGGAGGCCCTGCCCCACGATGTCCTCGTGCTCACGGGCGACGTCGTCACGCGTGGCTGGTCGGAGGAGGCGGTGACGACGTTCCTGGGCGGGCTCCCGGCGGCGCGGCTCGGACGCTTCGCGGTCATGGGCAACTGGGAGCACTGGGGTGGCGCGCCGCCCGCGACGTGGGGGCCCCGATGCGCCGCACACGGCATCACGCTCCTGCGGGACGCGGGCTGCGGCCTCGGCCCGGTGTGGGCCGTCGGCACCGAGGACGCGCTCGCGGGCCCGGCGGATCCCGCGCGGGCCTTCGCCGACGCGGATCTCGCGCGGCCGGTCCTGGTGCTCACCCATTCGCCCGGCATCCTCCCGACGCTGGTGCCGCACGCCGGGCTCCACCCCGGGGCCGTGGTGCTGGCCGGCCACACCCACGGGGGCCAGGTGCGCCTGCCGGGGGTGGGTCCGTTCTTCCTGCCGCGCGGCAGCGGCGCGTACCCCTGGGGGTGGTACGAGCGCGACGGGGTGCACCTCTTCGTGGGGCGCGGCCTCGGCTGGTCCATCGCGCCGGTCCGTTGGCGTGCGCCGCCCGAGCTGGCCACGATCGAGCTCCTTCCCGGGTGAGGCGCGAGGAAGGTCCGGGCCTTGCCGTGGCAGGCGGGCGTGCACATCTCCGGGGGAGGCGTTGCGGAGGGGGAGGCCCCCTCCGCCCCAGGCGCCACGGAGGGATGATGCTGCATGCTTCGATTGTCGCGCTCTGCGTGCTTCTCGGGACGTCCGTCGCGCAGGCGCGGGGGCGTTGGGACGGTGGGGAGGGGATGGGCATGCCGCACGGCGCGCGCATGCTGGAGCGCCTCGACCTCACGGCCGAGCAGCGCCCCAAGGTCGAGCAGGTGCGCTACGAGGCGGAGACCGCCGCGGTGGAACCCCGGGCCCGCCTCGAGCGGGCGCGTCTCGAGCTGCGTCACCTGCTGACGCAGCCGGGCACGGACGAGAAGGCCGTGCAGAAGACGCTCGACCGACTGGACGCGGCCGAGTCCGAGCTGCGGCGTGTGCGGGTGAAGGAGATGCTCGCGCTCCGTGCCCTCCTGACGCCGGAGCAGTGGGCCACCTGCGTGCGCATGCACGACGAGGGCGGGCCGCCCGGCAAGCGGGGCGGGCGCCGGGGGCGCGCGGACCACGAAGCCCACGACGACGACGAGTAGGCCGGCCTCGCCGGATTCCGGAGGCTACGCGAGGGCGCGGGTCGCCATCCCGATCGCGTCCTCGGGGGGAAGGGGCTTCGCGAAGTGCCAGCCCTGCCCGTAGGTGCATCCGAGGTGTCGCAGCCGCTCGAGCTGGGCCGGCGTCTCGATGCCCTCCGCCACGACCTCCACGCCGAACGCGGCCGCCAGCCCGAGGATGCTGCGGACCACCGCCCAGTCGCGCTCCTCGCGGGCGTCGACCAGCGAGCGGTCGATTTTCAGGAAGTCCACCGGCAGCCGGTGGAGGTAGGCGAGCGAGGAGTAGCCGGCGCCGAAGTCGTCGATGCTCACGGCGACCCCGTGCCCGCGGAGCGATTCGATGACGTGCGCGGCGTGGTCGACGTTCTGCATCGCCACGCTCTCGGTGATCTCGATCTCGAGCGTGCCGCGGGGGATGTCGTGGCGCCGGAGGGCCTCCAGCACGTCCGCCACGAACGCGTCCGTCGCGAAGTGCCGGCCCGAGGCGTTGACGGCCACCGTGATGCCCTGCATCGTCGAGGCGTGGGGGGATTCGAGCCATGCCCGGATCTGCCGGCACGCGATGTCGAGCACCACGCGCGAGAGGGGCACGATGAGGCCGGTCTCCTCCGCCAACGGGATGAATTCCGCCGGCGAGACGATGCCGCGTTCCGGGTGCTTCCAGCGCAGCAGGGCCTCGAAGCCCGCCACGCGCCCCGCCGGGAGGTGCATCACCGGCTGGTAGAGGAGGTGGAAGGCGCCCTGCGCGATGGCGCGGCGCAGGTCGGCGACGAGCGCCACCCGCCCGCGGGCGTCGGCGTGCAGGCGCGGGTCCCAGGTCGCGATGCGATCGCCGCCGGCGGATTTGGCGTCGAACATGGCGAGGGTCGCGTCGCGCAGCAGGGTGAGGGCCGTCATGCCCGGCCCGCCCAGGGCGATGCCGATGCTGACGCTCACGTAGACGTCCTGCCCCGACGCCTCGAACGGGATGCGAGCCCGGGCACGGATACGCTCCGCGAGCGCCTCCGCGGCGCCCTGGCCCGCGTCCGGCAGGAGCACCGCGAACTCGTCGGCGCCGAGCCGGGCGGCGACCGCCTCGCCCTCGGCGAGGTCCTGCAACCGGTCGGCGAACGCCACGAGCAGCGCGTCGCCGTGCATGGGGCCGAGGGAGTCGTTGACGACCTTGAAGCGGTCGACGTCGCAGTGCAGCACCGCGGTGTCGCCCCGGGCCAGCGCGGTGTCGACGCGCTCCACGAAATGGGCGCGGTTGGCGAGGCCGGTGAGGCCGTCGTGGCGGGCCTCGTGCTGGGCCTGCGCCTCGCGGCGGGCCCGTGCGTCCACGTCCCGGAGCCGCACGCACGCGCCGGGGCCGCCGTCGGGGAGCGTGAGGGGGTCCACGTGCAGCTCGAACCACCGCGGCGTGCCGTTCGCGGTGGCGAGCAGCAGCACGTGTCGCGTGCGGTCGCCCCGCAGCGCACGCCCAAGGGCGTCGCGCAGGTGCGCGGAGGAGTCGGGGACGACGTCCGCGAGGTTTCGGCCGATCGCCGGGGTGACCACGCCGACCTCGTGGAGGATGCGCACGGCCGGCAGGCTCGCGCGGACGAGGCGGCCGTCGGCGTCGACGAGGAGCAGACCCTCCGCGGCGGCTTCCAGACCGGCGCGGAACAGGGCCGCGGGGGGGCCTCCGTGTCCGGCGCGCGCCGCGAGCCGCGCCACGCACGTGGCCAGCAGGCCGCGCTCCACCGGCCATGCGATCCGCGCCGCGAAGCCCGCCGCCGGCTGGGCTGCGGAGGGACCGACCCACACGACCGGCGCATGGCACCCGCGCGCGCGGAGCGGCTCGACCGCGGCCATGGCCTCGGCGGCGTCCCGCGCCAGCACGATCAGGGTGGCAGGCGGCGCGCCGTCCTCGTCCTGGGGTACCGACACGTCCGCCAGCTGGAGCGCGGTGCGGACGTCCGCGCGGGTGTCCGCGTCGCCACCCACGATCCACGCGACGAGGCCGCTGGGGGCGGCGGTGGCGGGCGTCGGCGCGGAGGGGAACACGGCGCCGTCCTAGCCCGTCGGCAGGCGACGGCAAGAGCGCCGTCCCCTTGTGGCCGCGCGGAGGTGCGTTACGGCGATCCCATGCGCACCCGATGCCTCTCCGCCCTCGTCGTCCCCGCGCTCCTCGTCGGGTGCGGCGCGGTCGCTCCCACGCTCATGCGGCTGGAGGACATCGAGCCGGGTGAGGACTGTACCGTCGGCGGCGTCCAGGTGTTCGTCGGCAACGATGACGACGGCGACGGGCGGCTCTCCGACGCCGAGGTGGACACGGACCAGTTCATCTGCGACGGCACCAGCGGGTCCGACGGCGTGGACGGCACGAACGGGACCGAGGGCGAGGACGCGCCCGCGCTCCTGACGCGCACGACCAGCGAGCGGCCGGGCGCGAACTGCCCCAACGGCGGCACGCGCCTGGACCTCGGGTTCGACGAGAACGGCAACGGCGTGCTGGACGTGGCCGAGCAGCGCGCGCCGATCTTCCTGTGCGACGCGGGCGACGGCACGGACGCGGGGGACGGCGCCACCGGCGAGGCCGGTGCGGACGGCGCGGACGCGATCGTCCGCATCGACGCGGTGGCGGTCGGCAGCGCGGCGTGTCCCGCCGGCGGCTACCACGTGGTGACCGGGCACGACCTGGACGACGACGGCGCGCTCACGGGCGACGAGATCGTGACGGACCTCTACGTCTGCAACGGCGAGGACGGCTCGGACGGCGTGTAGGCGGGCCCACGCCCGCGGGGTGCAAGCCCCCTTGTGCGCCCGCGGCGCGGTGGGGTATGGTCGTGTCATGCGTCCTGACCTCTGCTTCGGTTTCCTCCTGTTCCTCGTCTCCTGCGCCGCCGGCCCGGTCACGCTGATCGAAGCGGACACCGAGGACCCCGGCGAGAACTGCCCCAACGGCGGCACCGTGGTGCGGCTCGGCGCGGACGATGATGGCAACGGCAGCCTGGGAGACGGGGAGGTCGACGAGGAGACCTACGTCTGCAGCGGCCGCGACGGGGTCGACGGCACGAACGGCACGAACGGCACGAACGGGACCTCCGCCGCGCCGCTGTTGAGCACGGCGACCCCCGAGGCGCCCGGCGCCAACTGTCCGGCGGGCGGCTACCGCATCGACCTGGGCCTGGACATCAACGGCAACGGCGTGCTCGACAGCAACGAGCAGATGACGCCGGTCTACGTCTGCGACGGCGCGGACGGCCAGGACGGCGCCGCGGGCGACACCGGCCCGGCGGGCGCGGACGGCCGCGACGCGATGGTGACCGTGACGCAGCTGGACGTGGGCGATCTGAACTGCCCCAACGGCGGCTACCTGCTCCGCGCCGGCACGGACGACGACGGCGACGGGACGCTGGACGCGGGCGCGATCGGCAGCACCACCGACGAGGTGGACTACGAGGA
>JBDLRI010000110.1:0-72521 GCA_039800105.1 Pseudomonadota bacterium | reverse complement strand
GGGCCGCGAGACGCTCGACGACCGCCCACGGCTCCTCCCCGCCGCGGGCGCCCTCCGCCAGGACGCGCTCGGCGTGCACGGCGTCCAGCGGAGCCACGTCGAGCCCGAGGATGCGTCCCGCCTCGGCGAGCGCTTCCGGAAGCCCGGCGGCCAGGAGCACGGGAGGGGCCGTGGCGGCCACCGCCTCGGAGGCGGGCTGGAGGTCGTCCGTCATTCCTTTCCAGGTACGCACGCCCGACGACCGCGGCACCCACGGACGGTAACCTCGACTACACACGGGCGGGTGGGCGGGACAGGTCGTGACGACCCGCCGCCCCCGGAAAATGTCACGACGCAGGTCCAGCACGCAGCCTCTCGCGCGTTTACGTGGTGCCGCCCCGGCGGCATCTGCCCTCCCAGGAGACTCCATGCGCCTGCTCCCCTTGCTCGTCCTCCCCCTCGTCGCCTGCGCGAACGCCGGCCGCGTCGACGCGATCGTCGCCCTCGAGGGAGACGCCGCCAACGGCGCGACGCTCTACACGACGAACTGCGCGGGCTGCCACGGCGCCGACGGGCAGGGAGGCTCCGCGCCCCGCGCCACCGGCCGCGACGCCGCCGAGGTCGCCTCGGTGGTCCTTGGCGGCGAGGACGAGATGCCTGCGTACGCGGACCCGTTCGACGACCAGGAGATCGCCGACATCATTGCCTGGCTCGACGCGCAGGGCTGACCGTTCCTGGGGCGGGGGGCTCAGGCCGCCCCCCGCAACGCCCCCTGGCCTCGGAGAACGACCATGGATCGCACGGCCGAGACACACCTCCCCGAATCGGGGCGCGTCCGAGCCTTCGTCGCCACCAGTCTCGACGGGTTCCTGGCGGGCGAGGAGGATGACCTCTCCTGGCTCCCCGGTCCCTCGGCCGACGGCGACGACGCGGGCTTCGGCGCGTTCCTCGTGCAGGTGGGCGCGCTCCTCATGGGGCGCCGCACGTTCGACGTGGTGGACGGATTTGACGGCCCCTGGCCCTATGGCGAGCGACCCGTGCTCGTCGCCACGCGCCGGGCTCTCGTGACGGCACGGCCGCAGGTCCGTGCGGTGACGGGGGAGGTCGCGGGCCTCGTCGCGGAGGCGCGACACGCCGCCGGGCCCCTCGACGTCTACGTCGACGGCGGGGACGTCGTGCGACAGGTGCTCGACGCGGGCTTGCTCGACGAGCTCACCGTGACCATCGTGCCGATCGTCCTGGGGCGCGGACGGGCGCTGGGTGCCGGGGCACGCGCGCGCCATCCGCTCACGCTGACCACGTCCCGGGCCCTCGCGGGCGGGTTGGTCCAGCTCACCTACCGGGTCGCCCGCACGTGCTAGGAGCGCGTCAGGAGGATCGCATGGAGATGCAGGGAAAGCATGTGCTCGTGACCGGGGCCACGGGCGGCATCGGCGAGCAGACCGCGCTGGAGCTCGCTCGGAAGGGCGCGAGTCTCACGATCGTGGGCCGATCCCCCGACAAGCTCGCGGCAACGGCCGGCCGGCTCCGGGCGGAGGTGCCCGGGGTCGAGGTCGACACCCTGCGTGCGGACCTGAGCCTCGTGTCGGAGACGCGCGCGGCCGGCGAGGCCTTTCTCGCCTCCCATGATTCGTTGGACGTGCTCGTCAACAACGCGGGCGCGCTGTACCTCGATCGCGCCGAGACCGCCGAGGGGCGGGAGCGCACCTTCGCCACCAACCACCTCGGCTACTTCGTGTTGACCGACACGGTCCTCCCCGCGCTCCGGAAGGCGGCGAAGGACCGCGGGGAGGCGCGCGTCGTGTCCGTCGCCAGCGCGGCGCACCGGGTGGGGTCCATCGACTGGGACGATCTCGACGCGGCACGGAGCTACGGCGGCTGGCGCCAGTACGGCACGACCAAGCTGATGAACATCCTCTTCGCCGCGGAGCTCGCCCGACGCGAGGCGGAGCACGGGATCGTGAGCAACAGCCTGCATCCGGGCGTCATCGCCACCGGGTTCGCGCGCAACGAGGGTGGCATCACGGCGTGGATCGCGGGCACGTTCGGCCCGTGGTTCCTCATCGACGCGACGAAGGGTGCCGCCACGAGCATCCACCTCGCCTCCAGCCCGGCGGTCCGGGGGCAGTCGGGCCAGTACTTCGCCCGCTGCAAGCCTGCCCGGCCGAGGCCCGCCGCCCGGGACGAGGCCGCCGCACGGCGCCTTTGGGACGTGACGCGCGCGCTCGTGGGCTGATCAGCCCCCGCCGAGCCGCGCCATGGCGGCGCGCAGCATGGTCGCGTGCGCGCGCCGGAACGCCGGGGTCTCCGGGGACATGCCCACCACCAGGCGCGTGAGCTGGGGCAGCAGGTAGGGCACCAGCACGAGCGCCATCATGGCGAGGAGGAAGAGCCTCGCGGGAACCTTGGCCTCCACGACACCCGCGGCCTGGGCGGCCTCGATCTCGCGCACCACGCCGTCGAGATGCGCGCGCCGCAGGTCCTCGGCGACAACGGGCCCGTCGCCCTGATCGAGTGCCTCCCACGCCAGCATGCGCAACCAGCTCCGGCGCGCCGGCAGCTCCTCCTCGAGAATCCGGTCGATCTGCGGCCCGATGGATTCCCGCGTGAGCGCCCCGAGTGGGGGGCGGGTCGCGAGCACGTCGCGCACGACGGCCTCGTACAACCCCGCCTTGTCTCCGAAGTAGTGGTACACGAGCTGCTTGTTGCAGCCCGCGTCCCGGGCGATGGCATCCACCCGCGCGCCGGCGAACCCCTCCCGGGCGAACGCGTCCCCGGCCGCGCGGAGCAACCGCGCGCGTGTCGTGGCGTCGGCAGGCTCGTTGGCGCGGCGCATGCGCGACGCTATCGCACGGGGCGTACCCCGGCCCGCGCAAGCGTCAACCGAACGGTTGACGCCCTGTCCGCCTCACGCTAGCGGGCCGTGCCATGAAGAACCCACCGCTGCTGCTCCCCCTCGTGCTCCTCGTCGCGTGTGGACCCGCCCCCGCCGACGCGCCGTCCGCCGCCCCCGTCGCGGAGGCTGCGCCCGTGCGCGTCACCACGTCCACGGCGCGCACCGCCCCGATGCCGAATCGCATTCCCCTCGTCGGCTCGCTCGTCGCGGCGCGCCAGGCCCTGGTGGCGGCCGACACCACGGGAGTCGTGGTGGAGGCCCGCGTGGAGCGCGGAGAGAGCGTCCGAAAGGGTGACGTGCTCGTCGTCATCGACAGCCGCACGGCGCGTTTCTCCGCGGCCGCGAGCGAGGCCCAGGCCGTGGCCCAGGCGGCGCAGGCCGATCTCGCGGCGCGCGAGTGCGCCCGGGCCAACGATCTCTACGCCCAGGGCGTGCTCTCCAAGGCCCAGTACGAGCGTACCCAGGCCTCCTGCGAGGCGCAGTCCCGCGTCGCGGACGCCGCCCGCGCCAGTGCGCAGCTCGCGGGAAGCAACGCGGAGCGCACCAAGGTCAAGGCGCCCTTCTCCGGCGTCGTCGGGGAGCGCATGGTGGAGGTCGGCACGTTCGTGCAGGCCGCGTCCCCTGTCGCGTCGCTCTACGCCGACGGTCCGCTCCGGGTGCGCCTGAGCGTGCCGGAGACCCAGTCGGGCGGCATCGTGGAGGGAAGCCCCGTGGCGGTGTTTCCGACCGCGCTCGACGGTGTGCGGGTGCCGGCGACGGTGAAGTACGTCGCCGGGGCGATCCGCGAGCAGACCCGCGATCTCGTGATCGAGGCCGAGCTGGCCGAGGAGGACGCGCGCCTGCGTCCCGGCATGAGCGTGCGCGTGGAACTGGAGGTGGGGCGCACACCTGCGGTCGTCGTCCCCGAGGCGGCGCTGCGGATGATCGAGGGGGCGCCGAACCTGTTCGTGGTCCGCGAGGGCGTCGCGGTGCAGCGGGTCGTGCGCGTGGGCGCGCGGGCGGACGGCGACGTCGCCGTGCTCTCGGACCTGGCGGAGGGGGACGTCGTGATCGTCGATCCGCCGGCCGACCTTCGTGACGGCGCGCGGGTGAACTGATGCAGTGGCTCGCGGAGATCTGCATCAAGCGGCCCGTCTTCGCGACGGTGCTCACGCTCCTCGTCGTGGTGCTCGGCCTCGTCGGCTACCGCAGCCTGGGCGTCGACCGTTTCCCGAAGATCGACTTCCCCGTCGTCACGGTCACGACGATCCTGCCGGGCGCGAGCCCGGAGGACGTGGAGACGGAGATCACCGACCGGGTCGAGGCGGCCGTCAACACCGTCGGCTCCATCGAGGAGCTCCGCAGCATCAGCGCCGAGGGCGTGTCGATCGTCGTGGCGCAGTTCAAGCTGGAGAAGGACGTCGACATCGCGGCGCAGGACGTGCGAGACCGGGTGGACCGCATCCGGCGCGACCTGCCGGAGGGCGTGGAACCCCCGGTCGTCAGCAAGATCGACCCGGACGCCGCACCGATCCTCTACGCCGCCTTGCGCGCCGACGGGCGCCCGGCGCGGGAGATCACCGAGCTTGCCGACGGCCGGGTCCGCGAGGCGCTCGAGGTGCTTCCGGGTGTGGGGCAGGTGCGCGTGCTCGGCGGCCGCAAGCGCGCAGTGAACGTGTGGATCGACCCCGTGCGCCTGCGTGCCATGAACGTGGCTGCGGCGGAGGTCGCGCGCGCCATCGGCCTGCAGAACCTCTCCGTGCCCGGCGGGCGCGTGGACACGGGCCGCGATCAGCTCACGCTGCGCGTGATCGGGCGCGTGGCGGAGTCTGAGGACGTGGCGACGCTGCCGGTGCGCACCATGGGCGATCGCGTCGTGCGCGTCTCGGATGTCGCCCGGGTCGAGGACGGCACCGAGGAGGCGGAGACCATGGCGCTGTGGAACGGCGAGCCGGCCGTGGTCCTCGCCATCCGCAAGCAGACCGGCTCGAACACGGTCACCGTCGCCGACGCGGTGCACGAGCGGGTGCAGGAGCTGACCGGCGATCTCCCGCCCGGCTACCGCATCGACATCATCCGTGACGAGAGCGGCAGCATCCGTACCGGGACCGACGGGGTCAAGGCCCACCTCGTGGAGGGGTCCATCTTCGCGGCGGCCATCGTCCTCCTGTTCCTCGGAAGCGTGCGCAGCACGGCCATCGCCGCGCTCGCCATCCCGTCGTCCGTGCTCGGGACCTTCGCGGTCATGAGCTGGCTCGGGTACACGCTCAACACCATCACGCTGCTCGCCCTCGCGCTGTCCGTCGGCATCGTCATCGACGACGCCATCGTCGTGCTGGAGAACATCTACCGCCACGTCGAGGAGAAGGGCATGGCGCCCGCCCGCGCGGCGATCGAGGGGACCCGGGAGATCGGCCTCGCGGTCCTGGCCACCACCTTCTCGCTGGTCGCGGTGTTCATGCCGGTCGTGTTCCTCGCCGGAATCCCGGGGCGGTTCCTGCGGGGCTTCGGCGTGACGATGTCGGTGGCGATCCTGGTCTCGTTGTTCGTGAGCTTCACCCTCACGCCGATGCTCGCGTCGCGCTGGCTCAAGGCCCCGGTGCACGGCGCCCGGAAGACCGTGCTCGAGCGTCTCGTGGACGGCTTCTACGGCCCCATCGAGCGGGTGTACCTGCGCATGCTGGCGTTCTGCCTCCAGAAGCGCTGGGTGGTCGTGCTCGCCTCCGTCCTCAGCCTTGCGGCGCTTCCGCGACTCGCCAGCGTCGCAAAGAAGGGGTTCCTCCCGGTCGATGACCAGGCCCAGTTCGAGGTGAACGTGCGCGCCCCGGAGGGCATGGGGCTCCTGGCGACGCAGGTGCACGCCGAGCGCGTGGCGCGCGCGATCCGCGGCATGCCCGGGGTGGTGGGCACGCTCGTCACGGTCGGCGACGGCGATCAGGGCGACGACAACGTGGGGCGCGTGTTCGTGCGCCTCACGGACCCGCGCACGCGCACCGCGACGCAGGACGAGATGAAGAACCAGGTGCGCACGGACATCCTGCCGAAGCAGGACGCGAGCCTGCGCCTGTCGGTCAACGACGTGCAGGCCTTCAGCGGCGGAGGCGCCAGCAGCGCGCGCATCCAGTACTACGTGTCCGGCCCGGACCTCGACACGCTCGAGCAGGTCGCGACGCAGGCCACGACCGAGCTGAAGAAGGTGCCCGGCGCGGTCGACGTGGATTCCAGCCTCGTCGTCGGCAAGCCGGAGATCGCGGTCCGCGTGGACCGTACGCGGGCCGCGCAACTGGGTGTCAGCGTGGGGGACATCGCCAACACGCTGCAGCTCCTGGTGGCGGGTCGCAAGGTGAGCACCTACGAGGAGCGGGGCGACCAGTACGAGGTGCGCGTGCGGGCGGACCGGGCGTGGCGTGGGGACCCCGCCGTGCTCGGACTGTTGCCGGTGGCGACGCCGGGCGGCGGAAGCGTGGCGCTGGCCGACCTCGTGGAGCTGGAGCCGGGCACCGGGCCATCCGTCATCAACCGACTGGCGCGTCAGCGCGTCGTGACCCTGCTCGCCAACGCGGCACCGGGGACCGGCGACAACGTGGTCGGCGACGCGCTCGTCGGCATCCTCGACCGTATGCGCCTGCCGGCGGACTACCTCGTCAAGCCCGCAGGCCAGACGAAGCTCATGAAGGAGACGGGCATGAGCGTCATCGTCGGCTTCGGCCTGGCGTTCGTGTTCATGTACCTCGTCCTCGCCGCGCAGTTCGAGAGCTGGCTGCACCCGCTCACCATCCTGCTGTCGCTGCCGCTCACCCTGCCGTTTGCGCTGCTGAGCATCGTGCTCACGGGACAGGCGCTGAACATGTTCAGCGTTCTCGGTATCTTCGTGCTGTTCGGCATCGTCAAGAAGAACGCCATCCTGCAGATCGACCACACCAACCAGCTTCGCGAGGCGGGCATGGAGCGTACCGCCGCCATCCTGCAGGCCAACCGCGATCGGTTGCGGCCGATCCTGATGACGACGCTCGCCTTCGTGGCCGGCATGATTCCGTTGGCCGTCAGCACGGGCGTGGGGGCCGGCTTCAACCGCGCCACCTCGGGCGTGGTGGTCGGCGGGCAGAGCCTTTCGCTGCTGCTGACGCTGCTCGCCACGCCGGTCGCCTACACCTTCTTCGATGATGCCACCCTCTGGATCGTGGGGCGCCTGCGCGCCCTCGGCCTGATGTCCACCCCGACGGAGGAGGCGTGATGGTCCCGCTCCTGCTCGCCCTCGCCGTGCCGTGCGCGGACGCCATGACGCTCGAGGAGGCCTGGCAGGCCGTGGAGACGCGCGGCCAGGAGGGCACGTTCGTCGAGGAGCAGCGGCGCCAGGCGTCGATCGTGCGGACGCAGGCGCTCGCCGCGTTCTCCCCCAAGGTCAACCTCGGCGGGAACTACACGGTCAACGAGCGCGAGGTGAAGCTCGACTTCGGCAACTCCTTCCCGCCCGAGATGATCGAGCTCATCGAGAACTTCACCGGCACGGCGCCGGACTTCGGCCCGCCGCGCGTCATCCAGCGCAAGAGCTTCTTCGACGCCAACCTCACCGTCGTGCAGCCGATCGTGTCGGCGCGCGCCCTTCCCGGGTGGATGGCGGCGAACGCGATGGCACGCGCCGGTGACGCGCAAGCGGACGCCGCGCGCGGCACCCTCCGCGCGGGCGTGGCGCGCGCCTACTGGGCCGTCGTGGTCGCGCGGGACGGCGCCTCGGTCGCCCGGGCCGCCCAGGACGTCGCCCTGCGGCACGAGGCGCAGGTGCAGGCGCTCGTCGCCGCCGGGAGCGCCACGCGGCAGGCCGCCCTGCAGGCCGCGATGGCCGTGGCCCGCGCCGAGCGGGAGAATGCTGCCGCCGAGACGCGCCGCACGCAGGCGGAGACGGCGTTCGCCGCGCTGGTGGGCACGTCGCCGGAGGTGGAGCTCGTGCTTCCTGCGACGCGCGTGCTTCCGTGGTCCCGCGTGGAGGACGTCCTCCAGGACGCGCGCGCCCACCGCCCGGAGCTCGCCGCGGCCACCGAGGCGCAGCGAGCCGCGCGCGCCACGTTGGCGGCGGCCCACCTCGCGTGGCTGCCCACCGTGGATGGCCGCTTCACCCAGATGTGGACGGAGAACACGGGCTTCAACGGGGAGCCGTGGAACTGGATGGCCGTGGCGAACGCGTCCTGGTCGCTTTGGGACGGCGGGTTCCGTGTCGCCGAGCAGCAGCGTGCCGCGAGCCAGGCGCGCATGGCCGACGCGGGCGCGACAAAGGCCTGGGAAGACGCGGAGATCGAGATCCGCACCGCGTGGGAGGAGCACGACCGCGCCCGCCGCGCCGAGGAGGCCGCCACGCGCGAGCTTGCCCTCGCCGAGGAGAACCTTCGGCTCGCGGAGGCGAGCCACGGCGCGGGCGCGAGTACCTTCCTGGAGCTGGATGACGCACGCCTCGCGCGTGACGCCGCGCGACTGGCGCGGATGGCGGAGCGCATGGGGGCCGATCTCGCCGCGCTGGCGCTCCTGCGGGCGGCCGGACGGATCTAGCGGGGGGGCACGCCGTTCGCGCCCCGGTGTGGCGACCCTAGCCCTGGAGCGGTAGCATCCCGCCGAGCGCCGCGGCGGCCACGGCCAGCATCGTGAGCACGCCGCCCGCCAGCGCCGCGGCCGCCACCGGCCGCGCCTCGGGCTTGATCCGCGGCACCACCACCACGGCGATGGCCAGGTCCGCGACCGCCATCGCCCCGCACACCGCGGCGAGCATCTGGGCCTGCGACATCAGCCCGAATCCCGCAGCAGGGCGTCCACGGTCTGCTGGTCCGCGCCGGGGAAGCGGTACTGGCCGAAGTCCTCCGGGCGCACCCAGCGCAGGTCGTGCACGCGCGACCGCGACGGCTCGCCGCTGACCGAGCAGCGGTACACCACCATGTCGAGCGTGTAGCCGTCGTAGCCGTGGGTGACGTGCAGGAGCCGGTGGCCCACCTGCACGTCGGTGCCGAGCCGGTCCTTGAGCGCCCGCCGGAGCGCGTCCGAATCGCTCTCCCCGTCACGCACGCGCCCGCCCGGGAACTCCCACAGCAGCGGCAGCTCGGCCTCGGGGCGGCGCTGGGTGACCAGGTACGCGCCGTCGCGCTCGATCTCGGCGGCGACGACGCGGATGTGCGGGACGGCCATGCGGGTTCCTGCGAGAGCGTGGAGGGTAACACGCAGCCGGCCGGTGCCGGGGAGGCTGTCCTTGGGGCGGGGGGTTCCACCCCCCGCAACGCCCCCCGCCGGGCGTCGGCCTCCGGGGGCGGGGTCCGGCGCTCGCCGAGCCTGGCTCGGCGCCGCCTGCGGCGGACGCGTCCTCCCCACGCTCGCCGCTCGAGGCCCCTGCCGGGGCCAACCGCGGCGGCGTGCCCGCAACGCCCCCCGGACCGGACGACCGCTCGACTATTTAGTCGGTGGGGTCGATGCGGCAATCTTGGCGACCATCGTGTCGCGCGCCTGTACCCCTTGCCCACGCAGGACGGGCGCGGCGATGCTCTCCACAGCGCCTAGGCCTAGGAAGACCCACCCGAACGTCTCGGTTGAGGTGTCCGCGAGGAACACCAGCCCGGCGACCACCTGCACCGGACCCGCCCATGCATACGTTCCCGCCGTCGACTGGCGTCCGCGCCATCGGCGCAGGTATCGACCTGCCTCGTTGACATTGCATGCGCTCAGATTGTCCTCGAACGCCTCCATCTCCGTTTCGCTCTTCACCCGGTAGGACGTTCCGTTCACGAACACCTCGTGCTTCGACGTGGAAACCGTCGGCTTGTTCAGACCGGCCCACGGGCAACTCGCGGCGTTGGCGTCGAGCACCAACGAAAGAATCAGTGAAGACAGCATGCAACCACCTCCTCGTATGGACGTTGCGCCACGACGCTAGCGTGGCCACGCTCTTTTATCAATCGTGATTTGATCTTTACGCCGTGGCCAACGGCTGCCGGTGTCGACATCCTGCCGTTCATGGCTGATTCACCGTCGGCGTTGAGCACCCGCATCGGGGCGCGGGTGCGGGCCGCCCGCGAGGCGACCGGCCTGTCCCAGCAGGAGCTCGCCGAGCGCGCCTCGCTGGACCCGGCGAGCCTCTCCCGCATCGAGCGCGGGCGTGCCGGCCTCCACGTGGACACGGTCGAGCGGCTCGCCGCGGCGTTGCGCGTGCCGGTGGCCGCGCTGCTCGACGAGGATGCGAGCGTGCGGCTCACGTCCGACGTGCACCGCGCCGAGCTGCTGCACGCCTACGACGCCCTTCCCCCTTCGCGGCGCGACGCGCTGCTCATCGTCGCGCGCACGCTGCTCGTCGACCTGCCGCCCCCCGACGCCCCGGCCCCACGCGCAGGTTAGAACCCCTGCCAGCCGGGGTCACCGCCATGTCCGACGTCGCCACCCACTTCCTGCGCGCCCGCATCGAGGCCGACCGCGCCGCGGGGGCCTACGCCGGCCGCGTCGCCACGCGCTTCCCGCCGGAGCCGAACGGCTACCTGCACATCGGCCACGCCAAGAGCATCTGCCTGAACTTCGGGCTGGCGGCCGAGTACGGCGGCACCTGCAACCTTCGCTTCGACGACACGAACCCGGACACCGAGGACGTCGAGTACGTCGACTCCATCGCGGCCGACGTGCGGTGGCTCGGGTTCACGCCGACCGCCACGTTCTACGCGAGCGACTACTTCGGCTTCCTCTACGCCTGCGCGGAGACGCTCGTCGGGAAGGGCCTGGCCTACGTCGACTTCTCCAGCGACGAGGACATTTCGCGCATGCGCGGCACGACCACGGAGCCCGGCACGCCGAGCCGCTGGCGCGACACCCCCGTCGAGGAGAACCTCGCGCTGCTGCGTGCCATGCGCGACGGCGCCTACGCCGAGGGACACTGCGTCCTGCGCGCCCGCATCGATCTCGGGCACCCGAACTTCAAGATGCGCGACCCGCTGCTCTACCGCATCAAGAAGCACCCGCACCACCGCACCGGCGCGACGTGGTCCATCTACCCCTTCTACGACTTCGCCCACTGCCTGAGCGACGCCCACGAGCGCATCACGCACTCCATCTGCACGCTGGAGTTCGAGAACAACCGCGAACTCTACGACTGGATCCTCGCGGCCTGCGACATCCCCGAGCCGCCCCACCAGCACGAGTTCGCGCGGCTGAACCTCACCTACACGGTGCTCTCCAAGCGCAAGCTCATCCAGCTCGTGCGGGAGGGCCACGTGGCCGGCTGGGACGACCCGCGGATCCCCACGCTCGCGGGGCTGCGCCGCCGCGGGGTGACGCCGGAGGCGCTGCGGGCGTTCTGCGAGCGCATCGGCATCGCGAAGGCCAACTCCACGGTGGACGTCGGGCTGCTCGACTTCTCCATCCGCGAGGACCTCAACACGCGCGCGCCGCGCAGCATGGGCGTGCTCGCGCCGCTCAAGCTCGTGCTCACCGACCTTCCCGCGCCGGTGACGCTGGAGGCCTCCCGCGGCGACGGCCACGGCAGCCGCACGCTCACGCTGGGTCGTGAACTCTGGATCGACCAGGACGACTTCCGCGAGACGCCGCCGGCGGGCTGGCACCGCCTCGCGCCGGGTGCCGAGGCGCGCCTGCGCTTCGGGCCGGTGGTGCGGGTGACCGAGGTCGTCCGCGACGCAGCCGGCGCGATCGTCGCGCTGCACGCCACGCACGACCCGGCGACCTTCGGAGGCGCCGCACCCGAGGGGCGCAAGGTCAAGGGCGTGCTGCACTGGGTCGACGCGGCCAGCGCCGTCGAGGCCGAGGTGCGCCTCTACGACCGCCTCTTCGCGGTCGAGGAGCCCGGCGCGCGGACCGGCAACTTCCTCGACGATGTGAACCCGCACAGCCTCGTAACCGTGCGGGCGCAGGTGGAGCCGGGCCTCTCGGCGACGCCGGCCGGCACGCACGTGCAGCTCGAGCGCGTCGGCTACTTCTACGCGGATCCGATGGAGTCGGCGCCGGGTCGCCCCGTGTTCAACCGCGTCGTGGGCCTGAAGGAGGGCTGGACCGACGCGCGCGTCGAGGCGCCTGCCGCCCCGGCGGCCCCGAAGACGCCGGGCGCGCCGAAGGAGTCGTCGAAGGCCCGCGAGCTTTCGCCCGAGGTCGCCGCCGCACGGGACGCCTGGGTCGCCGAGGGCGTCCCGGTCCGGGAGGCCACCGCGCTCGCCCAGGAGCCCGAGCGCGCGGCGCTCGTGCGGTCGGCCCTCTCCGGTGGCGGCACGCCTGCGGGCGTGGCGGCCTGGGTGCTCACCCACGTGTCCGGCCCGCTTTCCGCCGATCCGCGCGAGCTCGGCGTCCTCGTGGCGCGTGTCGACTCCGGCGCGCTGACGGCGGCGGCGGCCCGCCAGGTGCTCGCCAGGCTCGCCAGCGACGGGGGCACGACGGACGGCTGGGTGCGTGCCCTCGACCTCGCGCCGATCACCGACGAGAACGCCCTGCTCGCGCTGGTGGACCGGGCCATCGCCGCGATGCCCGATCAGGCCGCGCGCGTGCGGGCCGGAAACGCGGGCCTGCTCGGCGCCTTCGTGGGCGCCGTCATGAAGGCCAGCGACGGACGCGCGCACGGCCCCACCGTCCAGCGGCTGCTGCGGGAGCGCCTGGGCTGACGCACCCGTCCGCGCGCCAGGGACGCGCAGCCCCGCGGCAGCGGTCCCCGCGGCACGCGGGGGCGAGCGCGACCGCGCGAGGGCGCAGCGGCCCGACGGCGGCGCACGCCGCCGGGGCGCCCCGGGTCCTACGGCGTGTACGTCGGTGCGCCCGCGGTGGGCGGGGCCTGCAGGTGCACGCGGTACTCGCTGGTGCAGTAGCTGCAGGTGTAGGAGGAAGCGATGTCGTAGTCGCCGTCGCCGTCTAGATCGCCCACGTCCCCGAGGCGGGTGAAGGGCGAGGAGGGCGCCGAGTCGCAGGCGGTGAAACCGTGCGCCCCGTCGTTGAGGAAGGTGGTGAAGGGACGCGCGGCGTCCGATTCGTCCACCACGATGAGGTCGTCGTACCCGTCGTCGTTCACGTCGTACGGGGAGATCTGGCCCACCGTCCCGATGCCCGGGAACGGCACTGTGCCGACCCGCTCATACCCGTCGCTCGCGGTGGACCACGCGTAGACATTGCCGGTCCACGACTCGACGAGCGCATCGTCCTCCCCGTGCGCGTCAAGGTCCGCCTTCCGGAAGACCCGTGTGCCCGAGGTGAAACAGCTCGCGGACCCGAACGTGCCGTGACCGTCGTTGCGCCGCAGCGCCGTGCAGTTGGCCCACGCGAGACCGACCACGATGTCGTCGTCCCCGTCATGATCGGCGTCCGTGACGACGACCCACTGCGGGAAGTTGCCCTGGGACAGCGACTGGGCCGCCTGGAAGGTGCGGTCGCCGTTGCCGAGGAGGATCATCAGGCGTCCGTAGTCCTGGTTGGACACGACGAGGTCACGGTGACCGTCCCCGTTGACGTCCCCGACGCCGGGACCGGCGCCGGAACGCCCGGCGGACAGGCGCGTCTCCGCGGCGTGCGGCCCAGAGGCGCCCCCCCACCAGATCACCACCGAGTTGCTCAGCTGGTTCACCCAGAGGATGTCCATCCAGCCGTCCTCGTCGATGTCCTCGACGAGGGTCGCCATGACCTCGCGTTCGGACGACACGAACGTGGTCCCCACGAACGCCAGATCGTCTCGGCACTCCGGCAATGCGGTCACCACGACGTCCGCCGTCGCGACAGCGCCGTAGTCCGCGCCGTCATCCGGCACGACCGTGCAGGCCCAGGTCTCGTCGCCCAGGGTGACGTCGGCCGGGACGTGGCTCGCGAGTCCATCCGCCGACCGCGTGGCGCCCGTGTAGGGGCTCCCGTCCACGGTCCACGCGAACGCATACGTCAGGGTGTCGGAGTCCGCATCGGTGGACGGGGTCGTCACGGTGCAGGCCAACGCGTCCCCCTCGACCGCGTCCGAGGGGGTGACGCGCACCGTGGGTGCCGATGGCGCGTGGTTCGGCAGCGTGACCGTGGCGAGCGCGGTCGACCCCCGCGAGAGGTTCCCGGCCACGTCGATCGCGCAGATCCGGTAGGCGTAGGTGCCCGGTGCGGCCGAGCGATGCACCGTGCTCGTCCCCGACGCGCCCGTCGACACCACCGTCCCCATGGTGCACGCGGACGGGGCGCGACTTCCGGGGGCCATGACCACCACGTACGACGCGATGCCGGATCCGCCCCGCTCGTCCGCGAAGCCCGACCATGACAGCGCGACGCGACCGCGGCCGGCCGTGGCCGTCACCCCGCCGTGGGTGGGCGGGCGCGTGCGATCGAGGCCGATGGCGTCGGTGGCCGGGGCTGCGGAGACGTTGCCCCACGCATCGCGGAACCACGCGCGCACGGTGTGGGTGCCCGCCGTGGCGCGCAGGCGCATCGTGATGGACGGCCGGTAGTCCTGCCAGCGCGTGCAGGTGGTCGTCTCCGAGAGGCACACGCCCGTGATGTCCGTCGCGCCCGAGGCGGAGAGGGTGACCGCGACGTCCGGGCTTCGCACCCACGCCGCGCCGGCCGCGAGCACGATGGACCCGCTCGGCGCCGCGTAGGAGGGGGCCGGGCGTCCGGTCGTCGTCACGCCCGTGCCGAGGTTGCCGGCCACGTCCACCGCGCACACCCTGTAGGCGTACGTCGTGCCGTTGGTCAGGCCCGTATGCTGCAGGGACGTGGCCGTTCCTGCGTACAGGGGCGTCCGGCCGGCGCACGACGTCGGCGCGGTGGCGGTTCCGGCCGCCGCCACGACGACGTAGGAGGCGACGCCGGAGCCGGCATCGGAGAACCCGGACCATGACAGCGAGACGGTCCCGTCACCGCCCGAGGCGGACGCCGCGCCGCGGGTCGGAACGACGGTGTCGAGCTGGATGGCATCCGTGGCGGGCGACGCCGACACGTTGCCCCACGCGTCGCGGAACCACGCGCGCACCGTGTGCGTGCCCTGCACCAGCCCGAGGGACACGGTCGCCTCCGACGCGTACGGTTCCCAGCGGGTGCAACCCGTCGTCTCGCCGATGCACATGCTCACGATGTCGGTCGCGCCGGACGCGTCCAGCGCGATGGCCACCGTGCGGCTGCGGGTCCACGTCGCGCCGGCGTGGAGCACGATGGAGCCGCTCGGCGTCGCGTAGGACGGCGCGGGCCGGCCCGTCGCCGTGACACCGGTGCCGAGGTTGCCGGCCTCGTCCACCGCGCACACCCGGTAGGCGTGGTTCGTCCCGTTGGTCAGGCCGTCGAGCGTGATCTGGGTCGCCTCCCCCGCGTAGACCAGCGTCCCACGATCGCAGTCGGAGGGCGCCGTGGTCGTTCCGGCGGCCGTCACCACCCGGTACCCGGCCACGCCGGAGCCGGCGTCCGTGAAGCCGCTCCACGCGAGCGTCAAGGCGCCGTCGGCCCCCGTCACGGTGGCCGTGCCGTTGGCGGGGCGCACCAGATCGACGAGCACGTCGTCGGAGACCCGAGCGCTCACGTTTCCGGCGGGGTCGCGGAACACGACGTGCACCGCACGGGTACCCGCGCCCGTGAAGGCCCATGGGTAGCTCGTCGCGTACGGCACCCACGTGGTGCAGGACGTCGTCGACGACACGCACATGGTGTCGACCGTGTCGTCGTCCGTGGCCGTCAGTGTCAGGGTCACACGGGTGGTGGCGACGGCCGTCGCGCCCTCCGCGATGACGACGCTGCCGGACGGGGCGGCGGTATCCACCGTTGCCACGCGTTCCGCGCCGTGCCGGACGTTCTCCGCCGGACGCCCGTCGCCCTCGACCGGTCCGCACGCGACGGCCATCCACGCCAGACTGACGGCTCCCCCGCGAAACAGGCGCATGCACCCCCCGTGCGGCTGCCGTAGCCATGGTGCCGCGTCTCGGCAACGGGCGCGCCCCGGGTCCTACGGCGTGGACGACGGGGTCCCTGTCGCGGTGCTTCGCTCCACCCGGGCGCGGTTGCGCGCCTCGTTCGCCTCGTTCGCCCGCTCCAGGGCCGCGAGTCCTTCCTCCCGCCGGCCCTCCTTGGCGAGCAGGTTGGCGTGGAGCAGCAGGACGTCCGGATCGTCCGGGGCCAGGGCGAGCGCGGCGTCGAGCGCCGTCCGGGCGCCGGCGTAGTCCTTCGCGTTGAACCGTGCCTGCGCCAGCTCCCGCTGGACCCCGGGCTCCGTCCCGCGCGCGGCCGCGACGCGTGCGAGCGCGCGCGCCTGGTCCGGCCAGCGCTGCTCCTGGCCCAGCAGCCGCGCGCGGACGTGCCACGCGGGGATGGCGCCGGGGTAGTCCCGCAGCTCGGCGTCCACCAGCTTGCGCGCGTCGTCAGGGTAGCCGGCCCCGAGTGCCAGCAGCGCCAGTTGCGTCCGCGCCCCGCGTCGGGGCTGTGGCGCCGCGATGGCCTTTCGCAGGTTCGTCTCGGCCTGCAGGGCATCTCCGGTGCGGAAGAAATGATCCCCCAGCAGGGCCGCCACGTTCCACGCCTGCGGCTGCGCGTCGACGAGCACGAGCCCCTCCCGCACGGCGTCGTCGGGCCGCTCCAGCCGGAACAGCGCCTCGACCAGCGCCTCGGCGGCGGCCGGGTCGCGGGCGTCGATCGCGAGCGCCCGACGGGCCGCGTCGACGGCGTCCTCCCAGCGGTGCGCCGTGTTGGCCTGCACGGCGAGCATGGACCACGGGCGGGAGCGGTCGGGGAACAGCCGCGTCGTCTCGTCCAGCAGGACACGCGTCGCGTCCGTCTCGCCCGCGCGCATGAGGAGCGTCGCGCGGCGCATGCGGATCTCGAAGCTGCCGGGGTTCAGCGTGAAGGCGCGCTCCGTCTCGGCGGCGATCGCCGCCGCGTCATCGCGCTCCGTCGCGATCTCCAGCGCGCGCACGGCCTCCAGGAACGCCGTCCGCTCCTTCGGGTCGGGGTAGGTGGCGGCGTCCGCGAGCGCGCCGACGCCGTTGCCGACGTACCCGAGCTGCGCGAGCTGCGCGAGCGTGTCGGCATCCACGGTGCCTTCGGCGGCGCCGGGCGGCTTCGCGTCCCGTGCCGCGAGGTCGGCCCTCAGGCGTTCCACGTCCGCGGGCCGCGCCGTCGCCAGGTTGGTGCGCTCGCCCGGGTCGGCGGCGAGATCGTAGAGCTCCGGCATGGGCGTGTCGATGAGCTTCAGCGTCCCGTCGAGCACCGCGCGGTGGGGCGCCAGCCCGAAGCGTTCCGTCGCCTGCCAGCTCTCGACGTAGGGACGCCGCGTGCCGCCGGGCTGCACCTCGCCGTCGAGGCCCTCCGGCACCGGCAGCCCCGCCGCGTGCAAGAGCGTCGGCGTGAGGTCCGCGGCGCTGACCGGCCGATCGACGACCCCGGGCGTGATGCCCGCGCCCTGGAGGATCCACGGCACGTGCGCCGTGGCCTGGTACGCCCACAGGCCGTGGGTGCCCTCGAGGTGCTCCCCGAGGCTCTCGCCGTGGTCCCCGATCAGGGCGAAGACCGCGGTGCGCTCCGCGAAGGCGTCCACCAGGCGCTGCACCTGGTCGTCGACGAAGGCCAGCTCGGAATCGTAGGGGTCCTTCGCCGGGTAACCGGGCCGCGCGACGTAGGGGTGGTGGGCGTCGTAGAGGTGCACCCACAGGAAGATCGGCTTGTCGCTCGACTGCAGCTGCATCCAGCGGATCGCGTCGTCCACGACCTCGTTGCCCGGGCGCTCCGTGTGCCAGAAGTTGCGGTCGCCGCTCGCCGCGCGCTCGGGGAGCTCGTCGAAGTACGCGTCGAAGCCCTGCGCGAAACCCCACTGGCGGGTCGTCACGAACGCCGCGGTGCTCGCGGCCGTGGCCCAGCCGGCGGCCTTGAACCGCTCCGCGAGGGTCGTGACGTCGGGCTTCAGCACGCCGTCCCCGTTGTTCCGGATGCCGTGGCGGTACGGCAGCAGCCCGGTGAACATCGTGGCGTGCGCCGGGATCGTGAGCGGCAACGGCGAGACGGCCTGGGAGAACCGGATGCCCTCCCGCGCCAGCCGATCGATCGTGTCCGTCCGCGCCTGCGCGTAGCCCCAGGCGCCCAGGCGATCCGCCCGCGTGGTGTCGAGGGTGACGAGGACGACGTCGGGCCGTAGCCCCGGGTCGGGCGCGATCCCCGGGGTGGAGCCAGAGCAGGCGAGCAGTGCGAGCAGGTGCACGGGACCCCCGGGGAAGCGCCACGTTCCTAGCCGATCGGCGGGGTTCCCGCCGCCGCGATACCGACGGGACGTGTTCCTCCTCCTCGTCGGCATCGCGCACGCGACCCCACCGCGCATCGGCGTCGCCGATCCCGCGGGGGTCGAGTTCCTCGTGGGTGCGGGCCGCATGCTCCGGGTCGCCCGCGCCGGTTCGTGCTCCGAGGCGTGCGAGGCGCTCGAGCGCGCGACCGTCCTCGGCGGGTCGTTGCAGGTTCAGCTCGGAGGCCCATGGGGCGGAGGGGGGGCGCCCCCCCTCCGCAACGCCTCCCCCCGCACCGGGGGCTTTCGCGTCGCGGGGTGGCTCGAGGGCGCGCGGAGCACGACCACGGTGCGCGCCGCGGCCTGGGAGGGCCAGGGATGGCAGGCGGGCGGCGGCATCCAGCTCGCCGGGCGCGCCGGCGGCGTGCCGCTCGCCGCGTGGGGCGGCGCGCTGCGGACGCAGGACGTCGACGGAGTCGACGCGCGGGCGGGCACGGTCGTCCGCGCGGGCGCCGCCTGGGCACCGGGACGCCTCGACGACGGCGCGAGCGCGTGGCTGGGCGCGGAGAGTGACGTGGCGCTCGGCGAGCGGTGGTCCCTGGCCGGCGGGCGTGTCGACGTGCCCGTCACGACGCGGGTGCCCGTGCGGGCGGTGATGGGCGCCACGCTCGCCTCCGATCCGCTCGGGGGGCCTGCCGCGGGCCACGGGCGGATCCTGGCGGTCGGCCGCGCCTGGGCCGGCGCGGGATGGGGTGTCGACGGGGCGCTGGGTTGGCGCTGGTAGGGGCCCCCGGGCGAGGCCGTCAGAGGCCCGGATCGAGCACGATGTCCGCGCCCCACCCGGGGCCGCGGGCCCGTCCCGGCCACGCGCCGACCTCGGCGTCACCGGCGTCGTCCAGCGTGATCGCGCGCGGGTCGTCGTCGCGTGACCATCGCACCACCCCGGCGACCGGCAGGCGACCGGGCGGCAAGGCCCACGCCAGCCCGGCGTAGGGCGCGTCCCCGCCGAACGCGATCGCGTCCCGCAGACCCTCGTGCTGCAGCGCCAGCGTTCCGGACACCGCGGCCGTGCCGTCGTCGCCGCATCGGTCCCGGAGCGCGCCGGTGAGCACCCCGGCCTCGCCGCTCCACTCGACGTCCAGGCCGCTGCGCGCCGTGTCCGTCACCACGCGAAGCCGGCCGGGCGTGCCGTCCAGGCCGATCTCGCCGAAGTCCCATCGCACGACGCCGGTGGCCTCGTCGCGGGACACCGCGGCGGAGGTCACCCCGAGGGCCGCCGCGGGGGCTCCCGCGAACGTGTAGCCGTCGAGATCGGTCAGTCCGCAGGTCTCGGCCACCACGCCGTTGACCGCGACCGCGAGGCGCAGGCCCGGCCCGGCGGCAGCGAGCAGCTCGCCGGCCAGCACGTCCCGCAGCGGCCCGAGCGTGCCCGGCTCGGCACACGCGAGCACGACCGCGAAGAGCCTCATCCTCCCCCCGCGAGCAGCGTCAGGAGGCCGTCCTCGTCCAGCAGGGGAACACCGAGCGCACGGGCCGTTTCCAGCTTGCTGCCGGCGTCTTCCCCGACGACCACGTAGTCGGTCTTGCGGGACACGGACCCCGCGACCTTGCCGCCCGCCGCGAGGATGCGCGCCCGCGCCGCGTCCCTGGAGAGCGTCGGCAGCGTGCCGGTGAGCACCAGCGTCTTCCCCGCCAGCACCTGCGGTGCCGTCGTCTCCCGCGGGAGGGGCACGAACCCCACGCCGGCCGCCCGCAGCGCGGCGATCTCCGCGCGCGCCGCCGGCGTCGCGAAGAACGCCCGCACCGAGGCCGCGGCGCTGGCGATCCTGTTCTCCTGCGCCGCGCGCGGCGCCACGACCGCCGAGAGCGCGGCCTCGTCCGCCGCCATCAGCGCGTCCAGCGACCCGAAGGCCCGGGCCAGGTCCCGGGCCGTCGTCTCGCCGACCTGCGGGATGCCGAGCGCCATGAGCGCGCGATCCAGCGTGCGGTCGCGGCTGGCCGCGATGTTCGCCACCAGCGCGCGCGCGCTCGTCTCGCCCATGCGCTCGAGCGCGGCGAGGCGCGGGACGTCCAGCGCGTAGAGCTCGCTCGGCCGGCGGGCGAGGCCCGTCCCCACGAGCTGGTCCACCAGCTTCTCCCCCAGGCCCTCGATGTCCATGCACGCCCGCGACGCGTAGTGCTTGAGCGCCCCGCGCGCCTGCGCCGGGCACGCGAGGGTGTCCGGACACCGCACGGTGACGGCTTCGGGACGGCGCGCCTCGTCGGTGAACTCGCGCACCAGGGTCGCCCCGCACGCCGGGCACTGCGCCGGGTAGGCGTGCGGCGGCCGCGCGTCCCGGCCGGGCTCGTCGATCGCGACACGCACGTGCGGAATGACGTCGCCGGCACGCTCGATCTCGACGAGGTCTCCGACGCGCAGGCCGAGGACGCGCGCGAGCTGGTGCTCGTTGAACAGCGTCGCGTTGCGGACGGTCACCCCGCCCACGCGCACCGGGGCGAGCTGCGCCACCGGGGTCACGACGCCGGTGCGGCCGACGCTGTAGAGCACGCCCTCGAGCCGGGTGCGGACGCGCGCGGGCGGGAACTTGAACGCGAGCGCCCAGCGCGGCGAGCGGGTGACGAAGCCGAGGCGCGCCTGCAGCGCCAGGGAGTCCACCTTCACCACCGCGCCGTCGATCTCCACGTCGAGTTCGGCGCGCGCGGCCTCGATGTCCGCCACCGCCCGCAGCGCCGCGTCGAGTCCCTCGCAGCGCCGGACGAGGGGATGCACGCGGAAGCCCCACGCCGCGCACCGCGTGAGGATGGCGTGGTGGCTGTCCCCGCCCAGGTCATCGAGGGTGGAGTGCGCGAAGAACACGAGCGGGCGGCCCGCCACCTGGCCCGGGTCGAGCTGTCGCATCGTGCCCGCGGCGGCGTTGCGCGGGTTCTCGAAGCGCTTGTCGCCGCGTGCCTCGCGCTCGCTGTTCATGCGCTCGAAGCCGGGCAGGTCGAAGATCACCTCGCCGCGCACGACGAGGTGCGCGGGGGCGTCGTCCGGCAGCTGACGCGGGATGCTGGGGAGCATGCGAAGGTTGTGGGTGACGTCCTCACCGGTCAGCCCGTCGCCCCGGGTGCCGCCGCGCACGAAGCGCCGCCCCTCGTAGACCAGCTCCATCGCCAGGCCGTCGAGCTTGGGCTCCACCGTGTAGGTCAGCGCACGGGCATCCACCGGGGCGTCCGGGTCCTCGTCGCGCAGGAAGCCCGCGACGCCGCCGCGGCGGGTGCCGTTGTCCTGCAGCGACCCCAGGGCCCATGCCAGGAGGTCCGTCATCGGGCCTTCCCGCGCCGCCTCGCCCTCCTCGCGCCGGTACCCGTTCTGCAGCGAGAGCATCGGTACGGTGCGCAGGAACGGCGTCAGCTCCGCGAGGGGTGCGCCTCCCACGCTGCGCGTGGGGCTGTCGGGACGGACGAGGTCCGGATGCGCCACCTCGAGCGCCTGCAGCTCCCGGAACAGGGCGTCGTATTCCCAGTCCGGGATCTCCGGCGCGCCGAGCTCGTGGTACAGGCGGTCGTGCCGGGCGATGACGGCGACCAGCGCGTCGATGCGTTCTCGCGGGTCCACGGAACCTCCGGGTCCCGGACGTATCCGGGTCCCGCGCGCGATGCCGTGGCCCGGTGGCGACCAACGCAGTAGGTAGGTGTCCCCCCTCGTTCCGCCCCTCCCTCCCCGAAGCTCCCCATGACCCTCGACCTCGGCGCCATGCGCCGCTCGTCCCTTGCGGACCTCGTCAAGGCCGCCCGGGAACGCCACATCGAGAACCCGCAGGGCCTGCGAAAGCCCGAGCTGGTCGCCGCCCTGCTCCGCGATCACGCCGGTCCCCTGCTCGGCACGGGCCTGCTGGAGATCCTCGCGGACGGATTCGGGTTCCTGCGTGCGCCGGAGTACGCCTTCGCGCCGGCACCGGACGACGTGTACGTGTCCCCGTCGCAGATCCGCCGGTTCAACCTCCGCGACGGCGACCTCGTCGAGGGCCAGACCCGCGCCCCGCGCGAGAGCGAGCGCTACTTCGCGCTGGTGAAGGTGGAGACGGTCAACGGGTTGGACGCGGAGGCCGCGCGCGACAAGCCGCTCTTCGACAACCTCGTCCCCGTCTGGCCGCAGCGTCGCTTCGACCTGGGCGGTGATGCGCTGGTCCGCGACATCGACGCGCTCGTCCCGGTCGCGTTCGGACACCGCGCCATCGTGGTCGGGCCTCCGCGCTCGGGCCGCACGCGCGTGCTCGCCGGGATCGCGCAGGCCGTGGCCGACGCCCACCCCGACGTGACGATCGTCACCGCGCTGCTCGGGGTGCGCCCGGAGGACGCCGCGGAGCTCCAGCGCACGCTGCCCGGCCTCGTGGTGGCGACGACCTTCGAGGAGCCGGACGCGCGGCACGTCCAGGTGGCGCACATGGTCCTCGCGCGCGCCCGGCGGCTCGTGGAGCTGGGCGGTGACGTGCTGCTGCTCGTGGACAGCCTCGGTCAGCTGGCGCGGGCGGCCCACGCGACGCTCGGGGCGCCCGGCGCGACCGGCGGGGGGCGGACGCTCCCGGGCGGGCTGGACGTCGGCGCGGTGCACGAGGTCCGCCGACTGCTCGGCGCGGCGCGGTCCATCGACGGCGGGGGCTCGCTCACGGTGCTCGGTAGCCTCGACGCCTTCGACACCAGCCCCGACGCAGCGACCCTGCTGTCGGAGCTTCGTGGCCACGCGACGCTGGAGCTCCACCTGGCCCCGCGGGAGGACGGATCGATCGGTCTCGATGCCGCCCGTTCGCGGATCCTGCGTGCGGACCGGCTCGCGGACGCGCCGGCCACGGCCGCGCGCGCGGTCCAGGCCGCCCGGCGCGCTTGACAGTCCCCCCGGGACGTGGCATACGCTCCCGTCCCGAATCCTTGGAGCAGGTCGTGAAGGAAGGCATCCACCCCACCCTCAACCCCGTGATCTTCGTCGATACCGGCGCGAACACGGAGTTCGTCACCCGCAGCACGCTGTCGTCGAAGCAGACGCGCGACATCGACGGCGTGGCCCACTACGTCATCCCGGTCGACATCTCGAGCGCCAGCCACCCGTTCTACACGGGCAAGCAGCGCGCGATCGCCGCCGAGGGCCGCGTGGCGAAGTTCAACAAGAAGTACAATCTCGCCACCAACGGCTGAGACCCGGGCACCCGCCCGCACCGAGGGCCCGGCACCTGCCGGGCCCTTGTCGTAGTCCGCATTCCCGAAAGGCCGCATGTTCCTCCGCCTCGACGAGATCGAAGCCCGCCTCGAGACGCTCGAGCGCCAGCTCATGGACCCCGCGCTCGCCGGGCAGCGCGAGCGGTTCCGCGAGGTCACGCGCGAGCACGCCGAGGTCGCTCGGATGGCGGAGGTCGTCCGCGAGATCCGGTCGCTGGAGCAGGCCCGCGAGGACGTCGCCGAGCTGATGCAGGATCCCGACATGCGGGAGCTCGCGCTTGCGGAGCGGGAGCGCGTCGAAAGCCGTCTCCCGGCGCTCGAACGCGACCTGAAGCTGCTCATGCTGCCGCGCGATCCCTACGAGGGACGCCCGGTGATCCTCGAGATTCGCGCTGGCACCGGCGGCGACGAGGCGGCGCTGTTCGCGGGCGACCTGTTCCGCATGTACGCGCGCTACGGGGAGACGCAGGGCTGGAGGATCGAGATCCTCTCCTCCAGCGAGATCTCGACGGCGGGCAGCGCCTCGGGGTTCAAGGAGGTCGTGTGCGCCATCACCGGCGAGACGGCCTACGCGCACCTCAAGTACGAGAGCGGCGTGCACCGCGTCCAGCGGGTTCCGGCCACCGAGACCCAGGGGCGCATCCACACCTCCACCGCGACCGTGGCGATCCTTCCCGAGCCGGACGAGATCGAGGTGAAGATCGCCGACAAGGACCTTCGCATCGACGTGTTCCGCGCCGGTGGGCCGGGCGGGCAATCGGTGAACACCACCGACTCGGCGGTGCGCATCACGCACCTGCCCACCGGCCTCGTCGTGATCTGCCAGGACGAGAAGTCCCAGACGAAGAACAAGGCCAAGGCGATGAAGGTGCTCGCCGCGCGCCTGCTCGAGAAGCAGCGCGACGAGGCGCACGCCGCCGAGGCGGCCCAGCGCCGCGAGCAGGTCGGCACGGGCGATCGCTCCGAGCGCATCCGCACCTACAACTTCCCGCAGAACCGCCTCACCGATCACCGCATCGGGCTCACGCTCTACAAGCTCGACGCCGTCATCGAGGGCGATCTGGACGAGATGGTGACCGGCCTCGTGAGCCACTACCAGGCGGAGGCGCTGGCGCAGGCCGAGGGGCGCCGGTGATGGTCCCGGGCACCCGCGCGTGAGGACGCTCGGCGAGGTCCTCGCGGCCACGACGGAGTTCTTCAAGGCTGCCGGCATCCCGTCCGCGCGGCTCGACGCCGAGCTGATCCTCGCGCACGTGCTCGGGATGACCCGCGTGCAGGTCTACCTCCAGTTCGACCGGCCCCTCCCGGAGTCCGAGCTGGCCGTGTTGCGGCCGCTCGTGAAGCGCCGCGGCACCCGGGAGCCGCTCGCGTGGGTGCTCGGGACGCGCGACTTCCACGCGCACACCTTCGAGGTCCGGCCCGGCACGCTCGTTCCGCGGCCGGACACGGAGATCCTCGTCGAGCAGGCGCTGGCGCGCATCCCCGCCGACGCCGACCCGGTCTACGTGGCCGACGTGGGCTGCGGGACCGGCTGCATCGGGCTCACCGTGGCGGCGGCACGGCCCGGCGTGCGCCTCTACGCCATCGATCTCTCCGACGAGGCCCGCGCCACGACGAAGGCGAACGTGGCCCGGCTCGGCCTCTGCGAGCGCGTGGGGGTGCTGCGCGGCGATCTGCTCGCCGCCGTGCCCGCGGGCCGCCCCGTCGACTGGGTGCTCTCCAACCCTCCCTACATCCCGAGCGCCGAGATCGACGCCCTCGCGCCGGAGGTGTCGCGCCACGAGCCGCGCCTCGCGCTCGACGGTGGCCCCGACGGCCTCGACGTGTACCGGCGGCTCGTCCCGCAGGCGGCTGCCCGCGCGCGGTGCGGGGTCCTCCTCGAGGTCGGCGCGGGCCAGGCGACGGCGGTTGCGGCGATGTGCCGCGACGCCGGGCTGGAGACGGCTCTCCACGCCGATCTCGCCGGGATCGAGCGCGTCGTGGTCGCCACCGTTCCGGGCCTCCTGGGGCGGGGGGACAGCCCCCCGCAACGCCCCCCGCCGGACGCGCGATGACCGAGGGGCTGCCGGCCGGCCCCGCCGCACGCGCCTGGCAGCGCCTCGCCACGCAGGTCGACACGCGCTCCTGCGAGCTCGTGGCCCTCGACGGCCGGCTCGACGGCGCGCGGCTCGAGGCGGCGCTCGACCACGTCGTCGCGCAGCATCCCTTGCTGCACGTCCGCTGGGACCGCACGCGCTGGGCGACGCCCGACGCGCCGCTGCGCGTGACCCCCGAGGAGCACGATGCCCCGTGGGATACGTCCGCGTGCGCTGCCCGGGCCTGGGAGGACGGCGATCCCGACGCCACGCAGGTCCGCTGGATCCGCGCGCGTGACCGCGACGGCCTGGCGATCCAGGTGCCGCACGCCCGCACCGACGCCCGCAGCGGCGCGCAGGTCGTGGCCGATCTCGCCGAGGCCTATGGCGCGCTCGGGCGGGGCACGACGCCGGTCCGTCGGGCGGACGACGCCCCGTGGGAGCCGGAGGTGCTGCTTCCGACCCGCGCCGGGGAGCGTGTCGCGGCCCTGCGGCGCATCCTGTCGGATCTCGCGGCGCCCGCGGCGTGGACACGCGACCCGACCCTGCCGCGTGGGCGCTCGCGCGTCCGGGTCCTGGACCTCGGCCCCGCGGCGTGGGGGCGCGTGAAGGCGCGCGCGGCCGCGGACGGGACCACCCCGCACGTGCGCCTGTGCCTCGCGACGGCGCGGGCGTTCGGCACGAGCCGGCTGCTCGACCTCGCCTCCGTGCGGGGGCTCGCCACGGCGGACGTGGGCGCGCGCGCGGACGTGCTGGTCGTGCCGTGGGTCCTGCACGTGCCGGGCGCCGGCCACGCGCACGACGCGGCCGCCACCGTCGCTGCGCAGGTCGCGACCGTGAAGGAGGGGGTGGCACGGGCCGAACTCGCACGTCTCGGACTCTACGAGTCCGTCGCTGACTGGATCCCCGTGGAACTGGCCATCCGGGCCACGACCCGCCTGGTGGTGAAGGCGGACGTGGTCCACACGAACCCGGGGCCCGTGCACGTGCCGCTCGATACCTTCGGCGACCTGCGCGTCACGGACTTCGTGAACTTCCCCCGGCTCGTTCCGCCCGCGCGCGCCGGCGTCGTGTGGACCACCTTCCGTGGGCGCCTGCGCATGATCGCCCTGTGGGACGACGGCGCCTGGCCCGACGGTATCGACGCGCCCTGCGCCGCCATCCGCGAGGATCTGGGGCTGGCCGGGATCGGTTAGCCGCGCGCCATGTCGTTCGTCGCCATCGTGGCCCTGGCCGTCGCGCTCGCCATGGACGCCGTCGCGGTCGCTGCGGCGCGCGGACTCGCAGCGACGGGGTGCGGCCCCCGCGAGGCCCTGCGCGTCGGAGTCCTGTTCGGCGGGTTCCAGGCCCTCATGCCGGCGCTCGGCTGGTGGGGCGGCGTGGCGCTGGGAGGCGTGGCGGCACGGTGGAGCCCGTGGATCGCCGCCGTGCTCCTCGCGGGGCTCGGCGTGCGCATGCTCCGCGGCGGGGACGAAGCCGACGGGGAACCCTCGGATTCCCGCCTCGGGTGGACGGCGCTCCTGCCGCTCGCGGTCGCGACCAGCATCGACGCGCTCGCGGCCGGCGTGAGCCTGCCGCTCATGAACGCGCCGTTCGCGCTGTCGCTGGCCACCATCGGCGTGGTGACCGCCGTCCTGAGCGGCAGCGCCCTCCTGCTCGCGCAGCGCGTGGCGGCCGCCGCCGGCGGGCACCTGGAGAAGCTCGGCGGCGCCGTGCTGGTCGGCCTCGGGGCCCGGGTGCTGTGGCTGCACCTCGCCGTGTGACGCACGAGGGCGCGCGGGCCGGGGGCGTTGCGGGGGCGTGGCCTGACGCCCCCGCCCCAGGGACTTGACGACGCAACGTTGCACACCCCGACCCATCCGATAGACGCGGGGGTCCGAACCAGGGGGGACCCTCCGATGAACCTGCTCCTCGCCTTCTCCGGCGGGCTCGACACGTCCTACCTCCTCCGGCGATTCGTCGCCGAGGGGCACCGCGTGACGGTCGTGACCGTCGACACCGGCGGCCTGGACGACGCGGCCCGCGCCGCCATCGCGCAGCGCGCCACCGAGCTGGGCGCAGCGGACTTCCGCCTCGTGGACGCGCGCGAGCGCGTGTACCGCCAGCACGTGGCGTGGCTCGTGAAGGCCAACGTGCGCCGCGGCGGCGTCTACCCGCTGTGCGTGGGCGCCGAGCGCGTCGTGCAGGCGCAGGCGGTCGCCGAGATGGCGCGCGAGATCGGTGCGGACGCCGTGGCCCACGGCTCCACGGGCGCCGGCAACGACCAGATCCGCTTCGACGTGGCGATCCGCACGCTCCTGCCCGGGGCGCGCATCCTCACGCCCATCCGCGACGAGCGCATCACCCGCGCGCAGTCCGCGGCGTTCCTCACCGCGCAGGGCTTCCCGGTGTCCGCCGAGAAGCGCGACTACAGCGTCAACCAAGGGTTGTGGGGCGTCACCATCGGCGGTCGCGAGACCCACGACGCCTGGGCGTACCTGCCGGAGCACGCGTGGGTCACCACCACGAGTCCGGCCTCCGCGCCCGCCGGCGGCACCGACGTGGTCGTCCGCTTCGAGCAGGGCGACGTGGACGGCGGGCTGGCGCAGGTCGAGGCGCTCAACACGCTGGGCGCCGCGCACGGCGTGGGCCGCGGGATGCACCTCGGCGACACCATCCTCGGCATCAAGGGCCGCGTGGCCTTCGAGGCGCCCGCCGCCGCCATCCTCATCGACGCGCACCGCGAGCTGGAGAAGCTCGTGCTCACGCGGATGCAGCTGTGGCAGAAGGAGCAGCTCGGCACGCTCTACGGCATGCTCCTGCACGAGGGTCACTACTTCGACCCCGTGATGCGGGACATCGAGGCGTTCCTGACGAGCAGCCAGCGCGTCGTGACCGGCGAGGTGCGCGTGCACCTCGAGCAGGGCCGCGTGGAGGTGCGCGGCGTGCGCAGCCCCTACTCGCTCATGGACGACGAGGCGGGACGCTACGGCGAGGAGAACGGCCTCTGGAGCGCCCAGGATGCGCGCGGCTTCAGCGCCGTCTACGGGCTCCAGGGCGTCCTGGCGGCCCGCGCGCAGGTCCGCGCCGCGAAGGCATCGTCGTGAAGGTCCGCCTCGACAAGATCGCGTCGGCCACGCGCAACGCGGCCCTCTCCCGCGAGGTCACGCTCACCGGGCAAATCATCGCGGCCGAGGGCTCCATCCTCGCGGTGCGGGCGCTCGAGCGGAAGAGCACCTACAACGAGCTGGAGGACTGCCACGGCCGCATGGCCACCGTGAACGAGGGCGACATCGTCGCCGGCGTGCTCGGCGAGCGCCGTGCGCTGCACGGCTACAGCGGCATCATCCCCGAGAGCGTGAAGCCGGGCGACACCCTTCACCTGCTCAACCTCGGCGGCGTGATCGGGCAGTGCACGAGCGCGAACCCCGACGTCGGCCCGCCGTGCCGTGTCGAGGTGCTGGGCCAGGTGCTCGCCTTCCCGCACCTCGGCGAGCGCCGCGGCGTCCCGGCGACGATCCGCACCAACGCGCTCCCGGCCTGCGAGCGGGTGGAGTCCAGCGTGCCCATCGTCTACGTGTCGGGCACGTGCATGAACGCCGGCAAGACCTTCGCGGCGTGCGAGATCATCCGCGGGCTGACCCGCCGCGGGCTGCGCGTCGGCGCGGCGAAGCTGACGGGCGTGAGCCTGCGGCGCGACACGCTGAAGATGGAGGACGTCGGCGCCGTCCGCGCCTTCAACTTCAACGACGCCGGCATCGTGTCGACCCGCCCGGAGAGCGCCCCGCCGGTGGCCCGCGCGCTGCTCCAGGCCCTCAACGACCCGGCCCGGGGCGAGAAGCTCGACTGCCTCGTCATCGAGCTCGGCGACGGGATCATGGGTGAGTACGGAGTCTTCGAGATCCTGCAGACCCCGGACCTCGTCGCGCCCGCGAAGGTGCACGTCATGTGCGCGAACGATCCCGTCGGCGCCTGGGGGGCCGCGACGTTCCTGCGCGACGCGCTCGGCATCGGACTCACCGTCGTGACGGGTCCGACCACCGACAACGCCGTGGGTCGCACGTTCATCGAGCGCAAGCTCGGCGTGCCCGCCGTCAACGCCCGCACGGCCGGGGACGCGCTCGCGCAGACCGTCGCCGACGCGCTCCGCTGAGATGGCGATGACCGGGACCCTGGCCGTCTGCGTGGTCGGCGCGACCGGCTACACCGGCGCCGAGACCCTGCGCTGGGTGCTGGGCCACCCGCGCCTGCGGCTCGTGGGCGCCACGGCGCAGAGCCACGCGGGAAAGCCGCTCGCCGCGGTGTGGCCGCAGCTGGCGGGGCACACCGACGTGGTGCTCACCGCGGAGCCGGTCCCGGCCGACGTGACCTTCGTGTGCCTGCCGCACGGCGAGGCGGCGCGGCGCGCGTCCGACTGGTCCGGCACGGTCATCGACCTCTCGGGCGACCATCGGCTGGAGGACGCCGCGGCGCACCTGCGGTGGTACGGCTTCGAGCGTCCCCACGCCGCGTGGGTCTACGGCCTGCCGGAGCTGGGCTTCGAACGGGTGCGCGGCGCCACGCGCATCGCCAACCCGGGCTGCTTCGCGACGGCGCTCGCGCTCGCGCTCCTGCCTGGCCGCGGCGCACTCCCGGCCGTGGTGCACGCCACCGGACTGACCGGCTCGACCGGCAGCGGCAACAAGCCCACCGACACGACCCACCACCCGGTGCGCGACGAGAACCTGCGCCCGTACAAGGTCCTCGCGCACCAGCACGTCCCCGAGGTGGTGCAGGCGCTCGGCGGCGGCTTCGCGCTGGACTTCGTGCCGATGAGCGCCCCGCTGCGCCGCGGCATCCTCGTCAGCGTGCCGCTCCCCGGTGCCACCACGTCGGCGTGGCGGTCGTTCTACGCCGGCAACCCGCTCGTGCGCGTGCTCGACGCCCCGCCGGACCTGCTCGGCGTGGTCGGGTCCCCGCGCGCGGACGTCGCCGTCGTCGAGCGGGACGGGCGCGCGGTGGTGTTCTGCGCCATCGACAACCTTTGCCGCGGCGCGGGAAGCCAGGCCGTGGCGAACCTCAACCTCGCGATGGGCTGGGACTACGACCTCGGCCTCCGCGTGATCCCCCCGTTTCCCTAGGTGTCCCCCATGTCGACCACCCTCGAGAGCCGCCTCCACGCCGCCGTCGCGCGGGTCCGCCAGCACTGGAAGGGCATCCGCTTCCTCGACGGGCTGGAGCCCGGCCACGAAGGCACC
Source organism: Pseudomonadota bacterium (assembly GCA_039800105.1). Classification (GTDB taxonomy): domain Bacteria; phylum Myxococcota_A; class UBA796; order UBA796; family SXON01; genus CAMAXZ01. The sequence goes on along the minus strand of JBDLRI010000110.1, from coordinate 42,014 downwards.
GCGGCGCTCCTCGACCTCGCCCGGCTCTACCGCGCGAACCGCCTCGAGATCGGCCGCATGCGCCTGCTCGGTGGGCGCGCGGTGGCGGGGCTGTTCTTCGACCCGAGCCTGCGTACCCACACGAGCATGGAGGTCGCCACCGGCCGCCTCGGGGCGCACTTCGTGTACCTGCAGGGCGGCTCCGGCACCTGGGCGCTCGAGTACGAGGACGGCGTGGTGATGAACGGCGCCGCCGCCGAGCACATCCGGGAAGCCGCGCCGGTGCTGAGCACCTACGCCGACGTGCTCGCGGTGCGCGCGTTCCCCAAGAGCGCCGACCTCGACCACGAGGAGCAGGTCATGCGCAAGTTCGGCGCCTACGCCAGCGCGCCGCTCATCAACCTCGAGAGCGCCCTCGCGCATCCGTGCCAGGGCCTCGCCGACCAGCTAACGCTCTCCGATCTCGGCGGCGGCGGGTTCAAGGGCCGCAAGGTGTGTCTGACCTGGGCGCCGCACCCGCGCCCGCTGCCGCAGGCGGTGCCGCTGTCCGTGGTGCGCGCGGCCGTGCTCGGCGGCGCGGACCTCCACATCGCGTGCCCGGAGGGCTTCGACCTGCACCGCGGCGAGCTGGAGCGGGCCGAGAGCTTCTGCGCGGACACCGGCGCCCGCATCACCGTCACGCGCGATCAGGCCTCCGCGGCCGACGGCGCGCTGGCGGTCTACGCGAAGGGCTGGAGCGCGGGCGACCGCGAGACGCACGCCGCGCGCGTCGCGGGCCTGGGGCACTGGACGGTGGACGCGGCGCGGATGGAGCGCGCCGGCGCGTTCCTGCACTGCCTGCCGGTGCGGCGCAACGTCATCGTCACCGACGAGGTGCTCGACGGGCCGAAGAGCCGCGTCATCCCGCAGGCGGGAAATCGCGAACCGGTCCAGGCCGCCGTGCTCCTGAGCTGGATGCTCTGACCCCGGGCGCCTACGCGAGCGGGAACCAGAGCAGCACGACCGCGTCCCAGATCAGGTGCGCCACGACCACGGGCGCCAGTTGCCCGGTCACCGCGCGCAGGGCGGCCCAGCACGCGCCCGCCCCCACGCACGCCATGGCCAGCCCGGGGGAGCCGAGCGGGGCGTGCGCGGCCGCGTAGAGCAGCGTCACGAGGCCCACGCGCGCCGCGTGCCCGAGGCCGGCCGGGAGCGCCGCGTACACCGCCCCCCGCCACACGATCTCCTCGCAGACGACCACGACCGGCATCGCCACCGCGGCGAACGCGCGGCCCGGCCCGTCGAAGGCGGCATAGAGCCCCGCGATGTCTTCGCGCAGCCACGGCAGCGCCGCCGTGACGGGTCCGTGCAGCAGGTAGGTCCCGGCGACCATGACCCCGCCGGCCGGTACGCCCCACGCGAGCGCGCCGCGCAGCCAGGGCGCCCCCGTGCGGGAGCCTCCGACCGCGCGCAGCGTGAGGACTGCCAGCAGCACCGCCATGGGCCCGATCGCCATCCACACGCCGACCACGCGGGCGGCGGCCGCGGCCGCAGCCCACGCGAGCACCAGCGCGCCGGCGAACCCCCACGTGCGGCGGGGGTGCGCCGGTGCCGACGCGGTCGCGTGGCTCAACGGCCGACCGCTCCGGGCGCGCGCACGAGCACGCGCTCGACGGCACCCCAGGCTCCGCGCACGGGGCCCTCGCGCCGCTCGACCGCCAACGCGGCGCGCGCGGCGTCATCGAACGGGATCAGGGTCGGGTGGTCGATGCGGCGCCAGTAGTCGGCGTCGCGGGCGAGCAGGTCGGTGGTGAGCCCCACCACGAGCTCCCGGGCCACGGCCCAGTCCGCGGCCGTGACCAGGCGCACCCAGTGCGAGGACAGGCGCGGCGTGAGGAGCGGCACCTCGACCATCAGCGGCGGCCGCAGGCCCATGACGGCCGCGGTGCGCTCGAGGATCTCCCGCCCCGATAGGATCTCGGGGCCCGGCACGTCGTGCCACGCGCTGCCGTCCTGCCCGAGCTCGAGCGCGCCCACGATCGCGTCGACGATGTCCGCGATGGCCACGGGCTGTGTGCGGGATTCGAGCCATCGCGGCAGAACCATCACCGGAAGGCGCGCCGCGAGGTCGCGTACGATTTGCCAGCTCAGGCTCCCGTGCCCGATGATCATGCTGGCACGCAGCTCGACGGTCGACACCGCTCCCGCGCGCAGGACGCGCCCCACGTCCTCCCGGCTGCGCAGGTGCTCCGAGGCGTCCCGCGGCGCGGCCACCCCGCCCAGGTACACGACGCGGCGCACGCCGGCGCGCTCCGCGGCGAGGCGGAAGGTCTCGGCCTGCCGGACCTCGGCGCGCCGGAAGTCCTCGGCATGCCCGCCCATGCCGTGCACCAGGTACACCGCCGCGTCGCAGCCTTGCATCGCGGCGGCCACGGAGGCCGGTTCGTCGACGTCGAGCGCGACCCAGTCGGCATGCGGCGTGCGCTGGCGTGCGCGCTTCACGTCCCGCGTGCCGCGGCGCACGTGCCAGCCGGCGCGTTCGAGGGGGACGGCGACCGCGCGCCCGACGAAGCCGGTGGCGCCCGAGAGGAGCACGGTTCCGCGCGGAGCGGGCGGAGGTGAGGACGGCGCCATGCCGAAGGGTATCTCCGCCGACGGCCGCCGACATCCGACGGTTCGGTGCCCGCGCGCACCGGGCCGGGGGCGTTGCGGGGGCCGGCCCCAGGCCCCCGCCCCAGGACACGTCCGTCTACTCGTCCCCGCCGAGCATGGTGCCGAGCAGGCTGCCGGCGCCGAAGCCACCGAGCACGCTGCCCTCCTCGCGGGACGTGCCGCCGCCCTTCGGCGCCGCGGCGAAGACGCGGCTGGCGAGCCGGGAGAACGGCAGGCTCTGCACCCACACGGTGCCGGGCCCGGTGAGCTTCGCGAAGAACAGGCCCTCCCCACCGAAGAGCGCGGTCTTGATCTTGCCGACGTACTGGATCTCGAAGTTCACCGTCGGGTGGTAGGCCACGAGGCAGCCGGTGTCGACGAGCAGCGTCTCACCGGGCTGGAGTTGCCGCTGGACGACCGTGCCGCCGGCATGCAGGAAGGCCATGCCGTCGCCCTCGAGCTTCTGCATGATGAAGCCCTCGCCGCCGAAGAAGCCGGTGGAGAGCTTCTGCTGGAAGTGCAGTCCGAGCGACACGCCCCGGGCCGCGCACAGGAACGCGTCCTTCTGGCAGATGAGCGTGCCGCCCAGCGCGTGCAGATCCATCGGCAGGATCGCGCCGGCGTAGGGCGCCGCGAACGCCACCCGCACCTTGCGGGTGCCGCCGTTCGTGTAGACCGTGGTGAAGAGCGACTCCCCGGTGATGAGGCGCTTGCCCGCGCCGAGCAGCTTGCCGAGGAAGCCGCCCTCCTGGCCGGACCCGTCGCCGAACACCGTGTCCATGGTGACGGAAGAATCCATGAACATCATGCTGCCGGCCTCGCCGACCGCGGCCTCGCCGGGGTCCAGCTCGACCTCCACGAACTGCATCTCGGCGCCCTTGATCTCGTAGTCCACCACGTCCATCGCCATGAAGCCTCCCGTGCGGACGCGCCCTCGCGTACCGACCGGGCAAGCCTACCCGCTCAGGGTCGCAACGGCACCGCCCACACGCCGCGGCGGAAGAACGTGACCCACCCGACCTCGCCGCTGGCGTCGATCGCCACCTGGGAGATGTCGGAGGCCGCAGGGCCGCCCGGCCCGCTCGCCACCACGCGCCACCCGTTCCCGCCGTCGTTGCTCACCACCGCGTCGCCCGCGCGGTCCAGGGCCAGCACGTCGTCCCCGCGCACGGCGACGGCGAGCGTGTCGCCCTCGCGTGCCACAGTCCAGCTGCGACCGAGGTCCTCGGAGCGCTGCAGACCCTGCTCGGTGGCGGCCCAGGTCACGCCCTCGTGGTGGACGAGCGCGGCCACGTCGCGCGCGGCCAGGCCGGAGTCGGTCCAGGTGCGCCCGCCGTCCTCCGAGCGCCACAGCCCGATGCCGTGGCCGTTCTCGTGGGCGATGGTGCCGCCCTTGAAGAACCCCGCGAGCACGACGTCGGGCGCGACCCAGGCGAGCGCGTGCGCGCTGGACGGCGTGTCGGGGTAGCCGGTGGTGGCGGTCCACGTCGTGCCGGCGTCCTCCGTCCGGTAGATGGTGGCCTTCGTGTCGGCGTACTGACCCGACCCGACGGAACCGAGCAGCAGCCGCGCGGGGTCGGCGGGATCCACGGCGAACCCGTGGTAGTGGTAGCCGCGCGTCACGGGCGCGAAGCTGCGTGTCGCGGCGTCGCCGCGCCAGAGCATGTCGTCGCTCACGATCCACGCGGGGGAGGACGCCGATTCGGGAAGGACGAGGTCCATGACGTAGTGGTGCGGGCCCCCCAGGTGCGTCCAGGAGCGTCCCCAGTCCTCGGAGACGAAGACGCCGCCGCCGCAACGGCTGGCCGCCCACACCACGCCCGGGCACACCGGGTCGGACTCCACGATGGCCATGCCCACGTCGATGACGTCGGTGTCGTCCGCAGTCCATGTCACGCCGCCGTCCTCGCTCGTCGCGACGCCGGCGGTGCCGGTGGCCACGAGACGGTCGCCCACGAACGCCACGCCGAGCGGCTGGCCGACGCCGGCGTTCCGCGCCGTGAAGCCGACGCCGTCGGTGGAGGTCCAGAGCCGCGCGTCGTCGACGCCGGCCCACAGGCTGGCCGCGTCGTTCACCGCACGCGCCGTGAAGGCGGGTCCGCCGCGTCGCGACCAGGTCAGCCCGTCGTCCCGGCTCTGCCATGCCCCGGCGAGGAGGTGCGCGGGGTCGCGCGGATCGCGCACCATCGAGGCACCCTCGACGGGCTCCCCGAGGACGCCGGCCCATGTGCCGGTGGCGGGATCGCGGCGCCACACGCCGTGGTCGTACGCGATGAGCGCCGCGCCGCCGCGTTCGGCGGGCGGAAGGATCCGCCACCGGATCGCCCCGAAGCCGTCCTGGGAGGGGGGTGTCGGCAATCCCGGCTCCTCCACCCAGGTGTCGCCCTCGTCCGTCGAGATTCCGACGCGGCCGAGGTGCGTCACGGCCCACAGCTCGCGTGGGTCGTAGGGCGCGCGCGCCACGGCGAACACCAGCCCCGTGCCCTGCTGCGGGGTGGCGGCGATCCCGCCGAAGGGCAGGGTCGTCCACGTCTCGCCGGCGTCCGTGCTGCGCTCGAGGGTTCCGCCCGAGGAGTGCACGATCCGTCGTCCATCGCCGGGATCGACGGCGAGGTCCCCGTACTCGTGCATCACCCGCGTGTGCAGCTCGACCCAGGGGGTGCCGGGGCGCATCGAACGCCACAGGCCGGAGCTGTGCGAACCGACGTAGGTGATGTCGCCCGCGCCGCCCGCGACCACGAGGCCGGCCGCCGGAATGCCCGCCGTCGCGACACCCGACGCGCCGATCTCCGGTGGTGGGCCCGGGTCGGGACACGCGCGCCCCTCCGCGGCCGGTCGTCCGGTCTCCGCACCCGGGGACGGCCCTGCGCAGGCGACGGCACACAGTATGGGGAACACGCACGGACGACGCATGCCCAAGCCTAGCAGGCCGCGGAACAACCATCACCGGTTGCGGCGGCGCCCCGCGCCACGGCAGCCGACGTGCCCGCCTGCTAGCGTTCGAGCTGGCCGACGCGCCAGAGCGTCCAGTCTCCCGCGCTTCCGCTGGCGATGCCGACGCGTCCTGCCAGCTCCCGTCCCCGGGGGGTCGCGGTGACGAGCAGGCCCACGCCGTCGTCGCGCAGGTCCGCGGCGACCTCGTCCGGCGGCGCCGCGAGCAGGCTCGGGTGCTCCATGCGGTCCGCAAGGGTCTCGGAGGCCCCGAGGGCCACGAAGGGGTCGCGGTCCCACCGGATGTCGGAGAGGTCCGCGTGATCCTCGGCGAGCGCGATTTGCAGGGCGAAGCATTCCCACGGCGCCGCTTCCAGCATCACCCTGCGCGCGTTCCCCAGGGTGCCTCCGGCACGGACCGTCCGCACCCGCGCGGCCATGCGCGCGACCTCGGGGGGAACGGCGTCCGGGACGTCCGTCGCGGCCAGCCACGGCGCGAGGAGCAAGGGTACGGAGAGCGCGATGGCGCCGCGCTGCGCGCCCCGGGGCAACGTGGCGAGGGACGCTGCCGCCGCCCGGACCGCGAGCACCGCGAGGATCGGCATCCAGCCGACATGGTGGCGCGGCGTGTTGTGGGTGCCGGCGAGGGCGCCGAGCTGCGCCACGATCTGCAGGCCCAGGCCCAGCATCCCCGCCCACGCCAGCGCGCGCACGGCCGGGGACGCATCCTTGCGCCCGCGCCAGGCGGCGACGAGGCCCACCACCGCGACGACCCCTCCGGCGCGCAGCACATCGAGCGGTGCGTGCCAGGGCGTCGCCGCGACGCCGGGGTCGCCGACCAGGTTCTCACGCGCCATCGTGGCGAAGAACAGCGGGTTCCCGTTCCAGACGGTCTCGAGGGTCATCCACGCGATCGGGAACACGAGCGGGATCCCCAGGGCCGCGAGGGCGATCGGCCGCGGAAGGGACGTGGCGCCCAGCGCGCGTCGCACCGGCGCGAGGCACGTCATCGCGTGGAGTGCCGCCGCGGCCCACGCCTCGTACCGCACCATCCCCGCGAGGGCGTATGCCAGCGCGGCGCCCAGCACCGCGCGGTCGCGTCCCGCAGCCTCGGTCTCCGGGGCCAGGTGGACGAGCGAGGCGGCGATCCCGGCGAGGACCAACGCCGTGGACAGGGGCTCCGCGAGGGCCGAACACCCCAACCAGGTCCACCAGGGCAGCACCGCGAGGACCACCACCGTGGCACAGGCGGCGCGGACCCCGCCGCCGATCCGGCGCGTGAGGACCCCGGCGAGCCCCAGCGCCACGGTCGAGGCCACCAGGTTCACGCCGGCCGGCGTGGCCTGCACGCTGGGAAACACCATCCAGGCCAGGCGCACGACCCAGAACCCCAGCGGCGGCCACAGGTCGCTCGGCAGCAGGTTGTCCCAGTGCACGGCGGCCGCGTGGGCGATGCGCAGCAGGTCGTCGTGGGAGAGCGCGAACACGGGTCGATCCAGGGTCGCCCGCCAGGCCGCAGCTGACACGGCCCACGCCGCGGCCAGCGTCCATGGCGCCGCACGCGCGAAACGGCTCACGCCGCCGACCCGGCGGCCGCCGTCCCGAGGCGGCGGGCACGGTTCACGACGCGGCGCAGATCGTCGACGCGGAAGGGCTTCTCCAGGACGTCCCAAGCCCCGTCCGCCACCTGCGGCCAGGCCGGTCCCTCGGGGAGGAACCCGGACATCAGCACCACGCGCAGCGCGGGGCGCATGGCCACCGCACGCTCGGCCAGCTCCAACCCCGTGATGCCCGGCATGAGCACGTCGGTGACGAGGACATCCGCGGCGTCGAGCCAGCCCGGCGCGGCGAGCACCTCCTCCGCGCTCTCGGCGGCGCGCACCACGTGACCGTCGGCGCGCAGCATCGCCGCCACGGCGTCGCGCACCAGGGCCTCGTCATCCACGACGAGCACGCGGCATGCGGCGGAACCGGCGCTGCCGTCGGTACCGTCCGCCGCCTGGGACGGGGCGGGGGCCTCGGCCGGTGCGTCCTGCGGGCCGGCCACGGGCAGCACCACCACGAAACGCGCGCCGCGCGCCTGTCCCGTGGGCCCTACGGCGTCCTCCACGCGGACCATCCCCCCGTGATCGCGCACGACCCGTTCCACCACGGCAAGCCCGAGTCCGGTGCCCGTGCCGATGGACTTGGTGGTGTAGAAAGGCTCGAAGATTCGTGGCCGCTCCCCCATGGGAACGCCGGGCCCCTCGTCCTCCACCGCCAGCTCGACGCCGCCTCCCACCTGCCGCGCCGACACGCGCACCGTGGCCCCGCGCGGGCTGGCGTCGCGCGCGTTCATGACGAGGTTCACCAGCACCTCCTCGAGTTCCGACGCCACCCCGGCGACCTCGGGAAGGTCGGCCGGCACGTCCACGACGACGCGGACGGCAGGCTCCACCGCGGCACGGATGAGGTCGAGCGCCTGCTCCACCAGGTGGCGCGGCACCAGGCGTCGTCGCACCGGCGAGCCTCCGCGGGCGAGGGTCATCAGGCGGCGGCACAGGCCCGTCGCACGCTCGAGGGAACGCTCGAGCCGCTCCAGGGACGCGTCCGCCTCGGCGTCGTCGCGAACGCGCGCGCGGAGCAGGCTCAGCTGTCCGAGCACCCCGCCGAGCACGTTGTTGAAGTCGTGCGCGAGACCACCCGCCAGTTGCCCCACGCTTTCCATCCGCGCGGCGCGGACGAGGCTCTCCTCCACCGTGCGGCGGGTCGTGAGGTCCCGCAGCAGCACGAGCGTCGTCCCGTCCGGCAGGCGCGTCGCCGCGCTCTCGACGAACCGCGGGGGCTCGCCCGCGAGCGCGAGGTCCGCGCGATCAGGGCGGCGCGATGCCCGGACGAGGTGCGCGAGGCAGCGCTCGACGTCCCCGGCGACCATCCGCTCGTGGAAGGGAAGCCCGACGAGCGGCCCGCCCGCGAGCGTGTCGGCCGCCTCGTTGGCGCCCACCACGACCCCGGCGACGTCCACGAGGAGGACGCCGTCCGCGGCCTGGGTGTACAGCGCCTCGAATCGATCCTGCGCGTCCAGCTCGCGGATGGCGAGGGCTGCGCCGACGGCGCCCCACAGCGCGAGCATGCCGGGAAGCATCACATACGACGAGCCGACGTCCCCTCGCGTGACCAGCACGTCCAGGATGCCGCCGAGCAGCCCGGCCGCCAGCGCGAACAGCAGGATGTACGCCCCCGGCGCGCCGCGACGCACCGTCCGGAAGACGCCGACGAGGGACCATGCGCCGAACGCGACGATCAGCACGTCGCCGATGCGGTTGGCCCAGGTGTTGCCCTCCATCCACGGGCTGAACACGGCGACCGTGCCGCTCGCGACGAGGCCCCCGGCGATCACCGCGCGGGCGCGCGACTGACGCTGATCCGTCAAGCCTGCCACGACGCTCACGAATGCGGCCAGGCCCCACAGCAGGATTCCGCGACGGAGCCGGAGCCGCAGCTCCAGGTCCGCCCCGGTGCCGAAGGCCGCGTACCAGGAATCGCTGTCCGCGAAGATGTACACCGCGAAGCACGTGAGGAAGAAACCGAACCAGCGGTGGTCGGTGCGACTCGGGCGTCGCACCGACACCGAGAGGTGCAACAGCCCGAGGAACATGGCCACGATGGCGAGCGAGAGACGCTCCTGTTCCTTCCACTGCTGCAGGCGGACAAGCGAAGGGACGCTGCCCACGATCAGGTTCCCGATGGCGGCCCCGTCGTCCCACGCGCCCTGGAGCCGCAGCGTGAGGAGGTGGGTGCCCTCCGCCGTGAGCGACGCGGGGATGGTGGCCAGGACGGATTCGTCGTGTCCGGAGAGCAGCCGCCCGCCTTCGAAGGCGCCGGCCTGGCCCACCACGACGCCGTCCCAACGAACCTCGGCGGCGTGTCGGATGCGGTCGAGCAGCACGGCGGTGCTGCCGGGCTCCCGGGAGCGGAGCGTGACCGGGATGGTGTAGGTGACCTCCACCTCGGGGGGCAGTCCGGCGCTCGCGAAGGAGCCGGGCACGGGCAGGAGCGCGGTGCCGCTGCGCCCGTCGGGGGACCGCCACGTCGCGTGGTAGCTGCCCGACAGGGTTTCGCCCGCACCCTCGACGACCGTGCGCGCGTACCCGACGATCGCGACGGCCGTGAGCAGCGTCGCCGCGACGAGCAGGATCCGGGACAGCCATGGCGCTCGCGGGAAGGGCATGGAAGCCTCTAGCCTCCGCGCCGTCCCGCCCACAAGGGACGTCCCGGCCTCGGGTGCCTAGTTCCCACGACGGCGGGGGAGATCCGATGTCGGCATCGCACTGGCTGGCGCTATTCGCAGGTTGCAGCGACTGGGGCCTCGCGCCCGCATCCGACGGGGGCGACATCGACGCCCCGCCCCGCATCGTGGTGACGCCCGAGGCGCTCGACTTCGGGATCCTGGATGAGGGCGCGTCGGAGGTGCGCACGGTCGTCGTCCGCAACGACGGACCCGCCACGTCGGTCCTCGAGGTACGGCACCTGGAGCTGGATGGCGCCGGGGGCTTCACCTTCGTGGACCCGCCGTCGGACTTCCGACTCCCGAGCGGGATCGAGCGCGCGCTCGACGTCCTCTTCGCGCCGGCAGCCCCCGATGTTCACGAGGGGGTGCTCGTCCTGGAGTCGGACGACCCGGAACGTCCGACGGTCGCCGTGCCGCTGGTCGGAAACGCCCCGCGGCCGGAGCTCCGGATCACGCCGGACCCTCTCGACTTCGGGGCGGTGGAGGTCGGCTGCGCCACCGAGGGCACGCTGACGCTGGAGAACACCGGCACCTGGGCCCTCCACGTGCGCGCCGCAGCCCTCGAGGGCGAAGGGATGACGCTCGTCGAGCGGCTCGACGACGGCTTCGCCATGGCCCCGGGAGCCACCCGCCCGCTCCGCGTCCGCTTCGAACCCACGCGCACCGGTGATCACGCCGGCGCGCTGACGGTGACCAGCGACGAGGCGCTTCGCCGTCGCACGTCGCTCCAGCGCGGCACCGGGACCGTGCCGCCGAACCACGCCGAGTCCTTCCATCTCTCGGCGCACCCCGCCGTCGATCTCCTGTTCTTCGTCGACCAGTCCTGGTCCATGCGCGACGACCAGGTGGCGCTGGCCGACAATTTCGGCGCATTCATCGCCCGCATCGACCTGGAGACGCAGGACTGGCGCGTCATGGTGGTCAACAGCGACAGCGCCTGCACGGAGCTCGGCGTCCTGGACCGCACCACCCCCGGCTACGACTCGGTCTTCCGCACCGCCGTGCAGACCGGCGGCGGCTCGCGGACGGAGGCGGGCCTGGGGCTCATGGCGGACGCGCTGGATCTCACCGGGGAGGACGAGTGCAACCGCGGGTTCCTGCGGGATGACGCGCTGCTGCACGTGGTGTTCGTGACCGACGAGCCGGACCACTCCCCGGGCCCGTGGGAGGACTACGTCGCGCGCATGCGCGCCGCACGGGGACGTCCGGGCATGGTCCGCATGAGCGCGGTGTCCGGCACGTGGCCCACGGGCTGCACGACCCTGACGAACTCGGCCGAACCCGGCCGTCGCTACCACGAGGCGGTGCAGGCCACGGGCGGCGTCTACCTCGACATCTGCGCGCCGTGGGCGGGCAGTGTCGACGCGCTCGCCGACGCCTCGGTGCGCCGCGACACGTTTCCGCTGGCCCATCCCGCGGATGCGGACCTCATCGAGGTGCGCCGCAACGGCGCGCGCCTGGACACCGGCTGGAGCTACCGTCCCGGCATGCAAGCCGTGGTGTTCGACCCGGCCAGCGTCCCCCGGGAGGGCGACCACGTCGAGATCCGCTACCGGCAGGCGCTCGCCTGCCCGTGAGTCGACGCCGTCACACGCGGATGCGGATGATGCGGCTCATGATCCACGCACCCATGGCCTGCAGCACGAGCATCGCGAACAGGAAGATCCAGCCGAGCCACGTCGTCCACAGGCGGCTGATCAGCACCGGGTCCATCATCCACAGGATGAACCCGAGCACGAAGGGCATCGCCGTGATGATGACGCCCTGCGCCACGCCCTGCGCGGTGAGGCTCGCGATGCGGCCCTGCACCTTCTTGCGCTCGCGGATGGTCGTGGCGACCGTGTCGAAGGTCTCGGAGAGGTTGCCGCCGCTCTGGCGCAAGATGTTGATGCTGGTGACGACGATCTGGATGTCCTCGGTGCCCACCCGCTTCTCGAGGTTCACGAGCGCGTCCTCGAGCGGCACACCGAGGCGCTGCTCGTTGAGGAGGAGCGCGAACTCCTGCTTGATGGGATCGTCGAGCTCCTCGCGCACCATGTCCATGCTCTGCAGCAGCGAGAGCCCGGACTTCAGGCCGTTGCTCATGAAGGTGAGCCCGTCGAGGAGCTGGCTCTCGAACAGCGCGATGCGCCGCTCCCACAGCCGCTCGACCACGACCCGCGGCATGCGGTACCCGATGACCGCGAGGGTGCCGGCGACCACGACGCGGATGATGTGGTAGCCGGCCGGCTCCCAGGGCAGCCCCGCCGTCATGCCGATGCCGAGCGCGGCGCCGAGGAGCGTCGCGGCCACGATGGAGGCGCTGCACCAGCTTTCGGGCACGTCCATGTACATGCGGTCGAACTGGCCGCGCATCCAGCGGACGTAGCCGCGCGTGGCGTCCTCGAAGGCGCCGAACACGCGCGGTGCGAGCGTCTCCGCGACCCTCCACCATGCGAACGCGCCGAGGACCAGCACGATCAGGCGCAGAAGGGTCCAGCCGTCCCAGATCTGCGGCAGGGCGTTCACGTGCGACCCCGCGGGATTGCGGCGGCGGCGGTGCCCTCGGCGCGGAAGATGCCCTGCGGCAGCCGGATCCCCATCGCCTCGAGCTTGGGTACGAACTTGGGCACGAAGCCGGTGGCGACGTGCTGCCCGACGACCTTGCGCTTCTCGTCGACGCCCGTCTGACGGAACAGGAAGATGTCCTGGAGCGTGAGCACCTGGCCTTCCATGCCGGTCACCTCGCTGACCGCGACGACCTTGCGCGAGCCGTCGGAGAGGCGCGTGGTCTGCACGATGATGTGGATGGCGCTGGCGATCTGCTCCCGGATCGCCCGGCTCGGCAGGTCGAGGCCCGCGAACATCACCAGCGTCTCCATGCGCGCGATCGCGTCGCGCGGGGTGTTGGCGTGGACGGTGGTCAACGAGCCGTCATGGCCGGTGTTCATGGCCTGGAGCATGTCCAGCGCCTCGGCGCCGCGGCACTCCCCGACCACGATGCGGTCCGGACGCATGCGCAGGCTGTTGCGGACGAGGTCGCGGATCTTGACCTCGCCGACACCCTCGATGTTCGCCGGGCGGCTCTCGAGGCGCACCACGTGCGGCTGCTTGAGCTGCAGTTCCGCGGCGTCCTCGATCGTGACGATGCGGTCGTCGTGCGGAATGAACCCCGACATGAGGTTGAGGAGCGTCGTCTTGCCGGAGCCGGTGCCGCCGCTGATGACGATGTTGAGCTTCGCCTCGACGCAGGCGCGCAGCAGGTCCGCCAGCTCCGGCGTGAACGCACCGAAGCGGATCAGGTCCTCGACCTTGAACGGATCGCGCGCGAACTTCCGGATGGTGATGCTCGGCCCGTCGATCGCCAGCGGCGGGATGATGGCGTTGACACGGCTTCCGTCGGGGAGACGCGCGTCCACCATCGGGGACTTCTCGTCGATGCGGCGCCCGAGCGGTTGCACGATGCGCTCGATGACGGAGAGGAGCTGCCCGTCGTCGGTGAACGTGAGGTCGGTCTTCGTGAGCTTGCCGCTCATTTCGACGAAGATGTTCTCCCGTCCGTTGACCATGACCTCGGTGACGCGCTCGTCGGAGAGCAGGTCCTCGAGTGGCCCGAGCCCGAGCGCCTCGTCGAGGATCTCCTTCACGATCCGCACGCGCTCGTTCCGGTCGGGGATGGCCTGCCCCTCCTCGTCGACCACCCGCGCCACGGCGGCCTCGGTACGCTCGCGCAGCACGCGGTCCTTGTCGGCGTGGTTGGCCAATTCCTTGTCGAGGCGCTTGAGGTCGAGCACCTCGACGAGTCGCTTGTGGACGAGGCGCTTGAGGGCCGTGCGCGCGTCCATCTCGCCGGCGTCCGCCTTGCGGCCGGGACGTCCGCGGCTGAGTGCGCCGGCCTCCTTCGTGGAACGTGCCGTCGGCGCGGCCGTACGCGTGTCGCCCACGGTGACCCCGGTCGGTCGCGCGACCTGGCCGAGCTGCTCCAGCACGCCCTTCTCGATCAGCTGCCGGGCGAGCTCGTCGTAGGTGCGCGAGAGCGCCGCACGGGGCTCGCCGAGCACGAACGGCGTGCCGCGCGCGCCGGCGGTCGCGCACAGCACGTCGTCCTTCGGCAGGGTGACGAGCACCGGTCGCCCGATCCGCTCGATGGCCATCTCCTTGGGGATGGGACTCGCGGGGTCGAGCCGGTTGAGGATGACCTTCACGAGCTGCTGGGGGAACTGGAGTCCCTGGAGCTGCCCGAGCAGGCGCGCGGTGGCGCCGAGAATCGCGAAGTCCGGCGTGCCGACGACGAAGATGCCGCTGCTGCGCTCCATGGCGGCCATCGCGAGCGGGTCGATGCCGGCGCCGCAGTCCACCACGATGAACCGGGCGAGGGGCGCGAGGAGATCGAGGGTGCGCTCGACGTGGGCACGGGTGACCGTGCCGGCCTGGTCGGCGTCCGGCGCGACGGGGACGAGGCCCAGCCCCGCGGGGTGCACGGCCACGTACGGCGCGAAGCTCTCGGCCGTGAGCTGGTCCAGCCACGGCGCCAGCTCCGCGATCGACCGGGTCTCGCCGACGCCGAGCATGCTCGCGGCGTCGCCCGCGCCGTCGCGGTCGAGCTCGAGCAGCACCACGCGATCCCGGGTCTCCTTGAAGAACGAGAACGCCAGGTTCACCGCGAAGGTGCTCTTCCCGACGCCGTCGCGCGCCCCCGCGACCGCGACGATGGTGGCGCGTCCCGGGACCATTACTGACGCACCTCGGAGAGGTTGAACGTCTCCTGGATCTCGCGGTTCGCGGTCGTGGTGCTCTCGTGGATCTGCGGCGTGATGAACACGAGGAACTGGCTCTTCGACTTCTTGTAGTGCTTGGACTTGTAGAGCGTCACGATGCCGGCGCCGCCGCTGCCCTGCGGCACCCGGTTGTAGTCGGTGCGGTCGGACAGGCGCTGCAGTCCACCCACGACGATGCTCTCTCCCGCGCGGCAGAACTGGGTGGTCCGGATCTGGCTCTTGTCGATGGTGGGGTAGCCGTTGGCCGCGACCTCTCCGAGGCTGCTGACCCCGATGTCGAGCGCGATGTCGACGTCGGTTCCCTGCGCGTAGGGCGTCACGTCCATCGTGATGCCCACCTCCTCGAACACGATGGTCTGCGTGCCGTTCTCGATGAAGACGAACGGCACCTTCGCGCCGGAGAAGATGTGCGCCGGATCGCCCGACTTGACCGACACCGTCGGGTTCTCCAGCACGCGCGCGTAGCCGCTCTGCTTGGCGTACTCGAGCCGGGGAAGCAGCGCGGCGACCGTGGACGTCACGTAGGACGTGGGCGCCGCGGACTGTCCGCCGCTGAACAGCTTCTCGTAGCCCATCTCCACGCCCGTGCTCGTGAACGGGGTCCACTCCACGCCCCAGCTGTCGATGAGGCTCTTCGTCAGCTCCACGAAGTGCACGACGAGCACCACGGTCTGGTTGCGGCCAGGCGTGCGTTCCGTGGCCTTCACCTCGAGCACGTTGATGACGCTCGAGCCTCCCGCGTCGGGGTAGTAGGCCTTGGCGATCGCCTCGGCGCGCTGGCTGGCCACCGCGCTGTGGACGATTCCTTCGAGCATGATCTTCTTGCCCACGAGGCGGACGTTCACCCCGGGCGCGGCGATCTCCTTCTCGATCAGGCTCGCGAGGAGCTTCTGCGCCACCGGGGAGAGCGTCACCATGCTCTCCACGAGGGCCTCGCGCTCGTCGAGGTCCTTCACGCGCGCCAGTTCGTTGTCGAGGCTCACCTCGCCCTGGATGTAGACGCGGTCGTTGATCACCTTGAACTCGAGGCCCTCGATGTCCTCGAGCAGCGCCTGGACGTTCTTCATCACCTTCGCCAGGTTGGCGGGGATGACCGTGACCTCGAACTCCGCCCGCCGGGCACCGCGGGTGTCGTAGAGGATGATGTTGGTGGTGCCTTCCTGGCGGCCCGCGACGAGGATCTGCTTGGTGTCGCGCAGCGGGATGACCTTGATGATGTCGGTGCTGCCCACGCTCACGTCCCCGAACGCGAACGGGATGTCGAGGGCGAGCTGCGAGTTGATCACCACCGCCTGGTCCTTGATGGTGACCGGGGCGCCACCCGGCGCCGCCAGGGCCGCCTGGGGCGCGAGCGGACCCACGGGCACGGAGAGCCCGGCCAGCCCGAGCAGGAGCGCGCCCACCACGCCGCGAAGGCCGCACATGCCGGCGCGCATCAGTAGTCGCCCCCGCCGGACATCATGCGGTAGGCCGGCCGCGTCTTCGAGCGCACCGGCTGGACGATGCCCAGCGTGTTGGCGACCGTCGCGTGGTCCAGCGTCTGGCCACCCTCGCCCTCCCAGAGGGAGCGCAGGCTCACGTGCAGGCGTCCGAGCTCCTGCGCCATGACCAGCTTCTGCGCGTCGGCGGGGCTGACCGCCACGCTGATGGTCGCGCCGGAGCCGACGGTCTCGCTGGGGCCCGGGGGCGCCTCGGGCGGCTTCTCGGCCTCCTCGCCCTCGGGGGGCATCTTCACGACGTCGCGGGTGGTCGGCTTGCCGATGTCGTCCACCACCGCGAGCACCCACACGTCCTGCATCAGCGTGATGGTGCGAAGGTCGGAGTGCTCACCCTCGCCGAAGTCGAACGTTCCGAGGATGTCGACGTGGTTGCCCGGCTTGATGTGGCCGCCGACCGCGTTGTAGACGTCCACCGCCACCGACACCGCGCGCATGCCCTTGGGCACGAAGAACGCCAGGCCCGCGTCGTCCGCGTCGACCAGCTTGGTGGAGAGCACCTGCTCGCCCTTGAAGATCGGCACCGCGGTGATCTGCCCGGCGGCGTCGTCCACGCTCGCCACGGCCTTCGGTTGCACCCAGTCGCGGGGCACCTCGCGCAGCTCCACCATCGTCTCGTCCATGCGCACGTTCGGGAGGATGTCCCGGGTCGCCACGAGGACCTTCTGCGGTTCGCTGCGGTAGAGCAGGTCCTTCTCGCGGCTCGCGACGTAGCGGCACTGCATCAGGGTGGCGAGCAGGGCCACGAGGAGGGCGAAGATGAAAGCGCGAGGGTTCTTCACTCGGGTTTCTCCACCGGCCACCCTATCGCGGTCCCGACCATGCGCACCCTCGGGGCGCGCGGCCGGCTACCGGCGGCCGGACACCGCGGTGCCGCCGCCGAGCGTGCCGCTCGCCATCTGCGCCACGCGCCGCAGGCCCTGCTCGTAGGCGGGCACCAGCGCCCACGCGAGCGCCAGCAACGCGATCGCCAGCATGGACGACAGGAGCAGGTACTCCGTGGTCGCCTGCCCGCGCCGCCCGTGGCGGGCCCGGTCCCCCGCGCGCGTCCTCATCCCAGCTCCGGCCACGGCTGGCACCGCGCCAGCACGACGGCGAGGGCGATCACCGGCGCGAACGCAACGTGCGTGAGCTCCTCGCGCTCCCCGTGCGCCCACACCCGCCACAGGTTCGACAGGCGTCCGCGCCACGCGAGCACCGCCACGCCGAAGGGAAAGGCGAGCAGGTAGGTGAACACGGTGCCGCGCAGCGCGCCCTGCCAGCCCAGGAACGCGCCTGCGGCCATGAGCAGCTTCACGTCGCCGGCGCGCATGGCGCCGCCCATCCGCCACGCCGGCGCGGCCAGCAGGAACGCCACGAGCACCCCGGCGAGCCCGTGCCACCACGTCGTGACGCGCACCCCGTCGACGATGCCGAGCACGATGGCGGGCAGGGTGAGCACGTTCGGGATCCGGCGCGTGCGCAGGTCGGTGGCGCACGCCGCGACGAGCACGCCGGCCAGCACGACATCCGCGGGCCCCAGGGGCGCGACGGTCATGGGTACGGCAGCCCCACGACGGCGCGCACGTTGTGGAAGGCGCCGCCCACGCCGGCGCCCATGGCGCTGAACGCGCCCGCGATGACGATGGCGATGACCGACAGCGCCAGCATGTACTCGACGGCGCTCTGTCCCCGACGTCCGATGGGGCGGGGGCTCGGGCCGCCCCCGCAACGCCCCGGCCCGTGCGGGCGCAGGGCACGACACCACGACGAGGTGGACCTCACAGCGGGATCCCCAGTCGTCCGGCCACCGCGCGCGCGACGTCGTCGCCCACGCGGGCCACCCGCGCGAGGTCGCGCCCCGCGACGTACACGCCCACGAGGATTCCGACGCTCAGGATCACCATCCCGCGACGCACCTGCGACGCCTCCACACCCGCAGCATACCACGTCACTGCTGCACCACGACGCCCCAGAAGGACGTGTCCGCGGACGTGCCGCCGTACTCGTAGAGGTCGTGCGCGGTGGTGCCGCCGTCGAGGACGCGCCACACGGTGCTGTACCAGCCACCGTTGGCGGTCACGTAGGCGTCGCCCGTGCCGCCGTCGATGGCCAGCGCCACCGGCTCCCATTCGCTGTTCTCCGCGCTCCAGCTCGCGATGGATACCCACGCCGCCTGCGCGTCGTCCCAGGTGTAGAGACCGGTGCGCCCGGTCGCCGCGTCGATGGCGGGGGTCACCCAGTCGCCGCGGTCGGAGTGCGTGCCCGTGAACGTGAGCAGGGCCGGATTCTCGAGGTCGCCGGACGCCAGGATCGCGATCGGCGCGACCCCCCCCTGCGCGGTGACCACCGGGGGCGACCAGGTCGCGAAGCCGCCGAAGTAGTCGAAGAGGCCGACCTCCCCGGTGACCCAGTCGACCGCCACCGCGGACGCGGCGAACTCGTGGGTGTCGGGGTCGTCCAGGGCCACGACCCACGTCGCGACGACGGAGACCATGCCTTCGGGGCTCACCCGCACGAGGCTGTCGATGGTGCTGACGTAGACGCTGCCGTCGCGATCCGCCGCCGCGCCCCAGAGTCCGAAGGACGGCCGCTCCGCGAAGTGGAGGTCGGCGTCCAGAAGCACCGTCGTCGATCCGTCGGCGTCGACCCGCAGGATGCGGGACTGCTCGCAGTTGACCACCCAGCCGTCCCCGAGGGTGTCGATCCAGAGCGGCGCGCAGCCCGTGAGGGCGATGGAGTCCGAGAGCCGGCCGACCGAGTCGATGCGCAGGAGATCACCGGATCCGCCCGACGTGAGGGTCGGCCAGGCGGTCACCAGCCCGACGGTGACCCCCGCGAAGGCCTCGTCGACGCGCGCGTCGCAGTCGTTGTCGACGCCGTCGTCGGGGTCTTCCTCGCGTGCGGGAGAGACGCGCACGTCCGCGTCGTCGCAGTCGCCCTCGGCCACCGAGAACCCGTCGCGGTCGGTGTCATCGTCGGACGCCTCCGGCGAGGTGTCGTCGGCGGGGGTCCCGGTGTCATCGGAGTCGTCCGGCGGCACGATCACGGGCCCGGGGTCGGCGCACGCGGCGAGCAGGAGGGGAAGGAGCAGAAAGGGGGTCGACGGGGCCATCGGGTGTTCCTGGTCGTTCGTCCTCACCTACACCCGCGCGCGCCGATGGGCTATGATCGCGCCCCGGAGAGCCCGTTCCATGGTCCTGCGTCCCCTCGCGCTCCTCGCGTCCCTCACGCTCGGTGCCTGCATCACGCCGCCCGAGACGGGAACCCCTTCCGGCGACGGCAACAAGCCCGGTGCCGCACCGGCGGCGCCGGCGTCGGAGGGGGCCTCCGGCGCCCAGGGCACCGCTCCGGCGCCCCCCGAGGGGCCGCCCGCGGGAGACGGACAGGGTGGGCCGCCCGTGCCCGGGCCGGGGGACGGGCCGGTGCAGATGCCGGCGTTCAAGGTGACGCCGGGCGAGGGGGTCGGCCTGGGCGGCACGATCGCCTGGAGCGGCAAGGTCGGGAAGCTCCGCGTCGACGTGCTCACGAAGAAGGCGGACGGCTCGCCCAACATCCTTCACGCCGCCACCCTGGAGGTGGGTGGCGTGTTCCGGATCGAGGCCCCGAAGAACACGGGCAAGGTCACGGTGATGGCCTTCGTCGACAAGGACGGCAACGGTCCCGGGCCGAACGAGCCCGCCGAGAGCCGCGAGGTGGAGATCGGCGCGTCGGATGTGACCGGGCTCTCGTTCGACCTCGACACGCTCGCAGCGGCCATCGGCGGGGACTTCGCGAAGGGTGCGACGGCTGCCTCTCCGTCCGCGGCGGCGCCGTCGCCTTCGTCGACGTCCGCGGCTCCGGCCACCCCGGCGAGCGATGCCGC
Organism: Pseudomonadota bacterium; assembly: GCA_039800105.1. Classification (GTDB taxonomy): domain Bacteria; phylum Myxococcota_A; class UBA796; order UBA796; family SXON01; genus CAMAXZ01. The sequence goes on along the minus strand of JBDLRI010000110.1, from coordinate 22,106 downwards.
GCCACTTGCCGGCGCAGCGCCGGCCAACGCCAAGGCGGCCCCGGTCGCCCCGGCGCCCGCCGCGTCGGCCGGCGCGCCCGCGGCGGCGGCTGCGGCTCCGGCCCCCTCCCCGGCCCCCGCCCCGGCGAAGCCCGTGGTGAAGGGGGTGCCCAAGGCCGCGGTGAAGGCGAAGAAGAAGGACGGGGCCACCCCCTGAGCGGTCACCCGCGCATCCTTGCCCTCGCGACGGCCAACCCGCCGCAGCGGTGGACGCAGGCCGAGATCCTGGACCGTTACGGCGTGAAGGATCCACGGGTCCGAAGCCTGTTCACGGCCAGCCACATCCGCACGCGGCACCTGGACCTGCCGCCACCGGGACCGGACGGGCCTCCGGTCGAGGGCCAGGGGGAGCTGCTGGCGCGCCACCGCGCGGGCGCGCTGGACATGGGCGGCCGCGCCCTGACGGCGTGCCTCGCGCGTGCGGGACTGGGCGTCGGAGACGTCGACCACCTCTGCGTGATCACGACCACAGGGTTCCTGGCCCCGGGGTTGAGCGCGCACCTGATCCGTGCGCTCGGACTGCGCGAGGACTGCAGCCGGCTCGACGTGGTCGGCATGGGCTGCAACGCGGGCCTCAACGGGCTGGGGCCGGTCGCCGCGTGGGCGCGCGCCCATCCGGGTCGCAACGCCGTGATGCTGTGCGTGGAGGCGTGCTCCGCCGCCTACGTCTTCGACGGCACGCTGCGCACGGCCATCGTGAACTCGCTCTTCGGCGATGGGGCGGCCGCGATCCTCGTCCGTGCGGACGGCCGCGACGAGGCGTCGTTCGCGCCGGCCCTGCACGGGTTCGCGAGCCACATCATCCCGCAGGCCATCGACGCGATGCGCTACGACTGGGACGAGGCGCAGGGGAAGTTCAGCTTCTACCTGGACCGCGACGTCCCCTACGTGGTGGGTGCCCACGCGGAGACGCCCGTGCGGAAGCTGCTCGCGGCGCACCGGCTGCCGCAGCGTGCCATCGCGCACTGGGTGGTCCATTCCGGCGGAAAGAAGGTCGTGGACGCCATCAAGTACAACCTCGGCCTGAGCGCGTGGGACGTGCGTCACACGAGCAGCGTCCTGCGCGATTTCGGCAACCTCTCCAGCGGATCGTTCCTGTTCTCGCTGGAGCGCCTGCACGCCGAAGGGCGCGTGCGGCGCGGCGACTGGGGCGTGCTGATGACCATGGGGCCGGGTTCCACCATCGAGACGGCGCTGGTGCGCTGGTAGGAGACGGACGTGCCGCAGAGCCTGAGCATCACCCGGGAGACGGACCGCGTGCGCATCGCCCTCGCGGCACCGCGCGTGGACATGGGCGCCATCACGGAGCTGGAGGCCGCGCTCGACGCGGCCGAGGACGCCGGCATCCCGCGGATCGTGCTGGTCCTGCGCTGCGAGGGGATGTCGTTTGCGGGGTTCGATCCCGACGGCGCGCCGGACATCCACGGCTTCCACCGGTGGGAGAAGGTCGTCACCCGTCTGGAGCGTGCGCGGGCGCTCACGATCGCCGTCGCGGACGGCCCGTGCCATGGGCCGGGGTTCCAGTTGCTGCTCGCGTGTGACGTGCGCATCGCGACACGCGATGCACGCCTCTCGCTGCCGGAGGTCCAGCAGGGCTACCTTCCCGGCATGGCCACCTGGCGCCTGGCCCGGTACGTCGGGCTGGGGCGGGCGAAGCGCCTGGTGCTCTCGGGGGCGGCCCTCCATGCCGAGGCCGCCGAGGCCCTGGGTCTCGTCGACGCGGTCGCGCCGGATGCCGCGGATGCGGAGTCCGCGGGCCACGCCCTCCTCGGGGACGCGTCACCCGTGGCGGGGACCCTTGCGCGACGACTCCTGATCGAGAGCTTCGAGACTCCCGCGGAGGACGCGGTGGGTCACTTCCTGGCCGCCCAGGCCCGGGCCATCGCGCAGCCGGCCTTTGCGCGCACGCTCGCCGCCGTCCGCCGTTCGGACCCGTGAGCGCCGCGTTTCCGGTCGATCCCGCGGTGCACGCGCGGATCCGCCCGATGGAGGCGCGCGACGTGCCGGCGGTGGCGGCCCAGCACCACGCCGCGATGGGGCGAAGCCTCTGGGCGCGCCTGGGCGTGCCGTTTCTCGAGGCGATCTACGCCGGCCTTCTCCGGGATCCGCGCTTCCTCGGGTACGTGTACGACCACGAGGGCGGCCTCGGCGGATTCATCGCCGGAAGCACCGACACCGACGCGATGCGGCGCGCCGTGCTCCGTGCCCGTGCGGTGCCGTTGGCGCGGGCCGCCGCGCGCGGACTGGTGCGCGCGCCCGACGTGCTGCCGCTGCTGCTCGAGACCGGGCGCTACGGCGACCGCAGCGGTGCGCGGGACGTGCCCGCGGAGAGCCTGTTCTGCTCGTTCGTTCCGGCGTTGCGCGGCACCCGCGTGAGCGGTCACATCAACAAGGTGCTGTTCGAGGCGCTGCGCGACCGCGGGCACCGCGCGGTGAAGGTGACCACCGAGCAGGACAACGCCGACGCCCGACGCCAGCTGGCACGGTGGGGCTTCGAGGAGCGCGCCGCGTTCACCTTCTACGGCAAGGCCATGGTGACGTGTGTCCTGGACCTGGACGCCTGCGTACGATTGGACGCCCCGCCCGGGGGCGTTGCGGGGGGTGGGTAGCCCCCCGCCCCGGGAAGGGAGTTGTCAAGGCCCCGCAAGGCCCGCGTCGGGCGCTTGCCGCCCGCGGACCCCGGGATAGCGCCGGCGCGCCTTCCAGGGGTTCACCATGATCGCGATTCTCCTCAGCCTCGTCGCCTGCTTCCCCGAGACCAAGAGCGGAACGGACACCGGCACCGCCACGGAAACGGAGACCGGCACGGGCTCCGCGACGGGTACCGGATCGTCCACCGGCACGGGCACCTCCACCGGATCGTCCACGGGCTCCGGCACGGGCACCGGCTCCTCCACCGGATCGTCCACGGGCTCCGGCACGTCCACGGGTTCGGGCACGGGGACCGGGGGCGGCAGCGGCCAGGACGTGAGCATCCTCGGCGCCGGCGATCTCGTCATCACCGAGTACATGCGCAACCCGCACGGCGTGCGCGCCGCGGGCACCACCGGCACCAGCGCGACGACGGATGACAGCGACCCGGTCGCGGAGTGGTTCGAGGTCTACAACGCCACCAACGACGCCGTCGATCTGCAGGGTCTCACCGTGGCCGACGAGGCCGCCACGCCGATGGTGTTCACCGTCGACACGAGCGTCGTGGTGCCGGCCGGCGGCTACGTCGTGTTCGGCGCGAACGCCGACACCGCCGTGAACGGCGGCCTGAGCGTCGCGTGGGCCTGGCGCACGTCGAGCGCGACGGCGACGTTCCTGGCCAATGGCTCCAACGGCGACGTGATCGTGCTCAAGGTCGGCAGCACCGTGATCGACCGCGTGGCCTACGCCAACGACATGGACAGCGACGGCAGCGAGGACACGAAGGGCTACTCCATGCAGGCGAGGACGCTCGCCGCGGACCAGAACGACTCGGTCGGCAGCTGGTGCCGCGCGACCGGAACGTTCGGCAGCGACGTGAACCAGGCGCTGTGGACGAACGTCGGCACCACCTACGCCTGGACCGAGGTCAAGCAGCACGGCACGCCGGGCGCCGCCAACGACTGCAACTGACGCGCGCGGGCGTCACCCGTCCGTGCCCGCGGTCACCCGGACCCGCCGCGTTCCTGCCTCCTCGCGAGGTCCGGGACCGGCGGGTCCTCCGCGTTCGTGCGGCCGCGACGCGAGCTCCATCGCCACGACGCGGGCGGCTGCGAGCCCGAAGGTCCGGGCGACCCAGGCCGTGACCCACCAGCCCGGCGGTTCGGCGGCCGGAGCCGCCGGCGGTCGCCACGGCCGGGCCACCCGACGCGCGAGGGCGCGCCGCACGTTGCGGGCCACGCACCGGCCCATCGCCGCCGTGGTGCGCGGGTCGGTGGTGGGACCGCCCACCGCCCACGCATCCGAGTCGGCGCGAAGGCACAGGGTGGCGTCGATGTCGGGAACACGCGCGACCTCCGGCGGCAGCGGACACGCCGGGGCACGCGGGGCCCGGATCGCCGGCTGGCCGGACGTCGCGTCCGCGGGTCCGGCGACGAGCGCGGCGAGCTCCTCCGCGCAGGGCACCTCTCCGCGGGCGAAGACCAGCTGCGACCATGGAAGGCGACGGTCCTGCACCGTCCGCAGCTCGTGCTGCCGCCATCCCGCAGCGACCACGACGTCGCGCAGGAAGCGCACCCCGCGCGCGGCGCACCACGCGGAGACCGACGGCCGCCCGACGCGTCGGGTGACCGCCTCCGCCTCCGGGACCGGGAGGATCTGCTCCCAGGCGAAGGCCTCCTCCTCGTCGACGAGCAGCAGGCCGTACTCGCCACGCCGGGCACCCACCGCGAGCCTGCCTGCCACCTCGAGCCCCCCTACGCCGGCGCCCAGCACCACCACCTCGTCCATCGCGACCTCCACCCGCGCAACGTGGGACCGGGCGGGGCGGGCGGCGAGTCCGTCGCCGTCGGTCGACCGACGGCGGGTGTCGGCCCACCGACACGGTGTCGGCGGGCCGACACCCAGGGAGCCCCGACGGTTCAGTCCCCGTGCGACTCTCGGAGGGCCGGTGCGCTTGGCACGGGGCGTGCATCCGTTGTGGACATGCGTCGTACCCCGCACCCCCGCGTAAGCCCGGCGAGCAGCACGAGGCCCACCACGGCGGCTGCCATCAGGACGAGCCGGCGACGGCCGCGCACGTGGGACGCCGGGGACGATGCGTGCGTGATGCTGCGATCGGTCAGGAGCTCGCCCGTGGACTCGAGCACCGAGCCGAGGCTGCCGGTGCGCTCGCCGGCGTGCGTCGACTCCTCGCCGGAGAGGCTCCACCACGGCGCCTCGTACGGTCCTCGCGCGCGATCGTGCGCCAGCGGTCCTCGCGCGGCGGGCAGCACCTCCGGCGCTTCGGCCAGCACCCGGGCCCGCAGTTCCACCATCGCCTCCGGACGGGGCACCTGGGTGATCTCCGGGTCGACCGGCGCGGCGATGCGGGCGAGGAGCGCCGTGCGTGCCTGGGCCCCGGTGGGCGACCAGGGCACGGACCCCGTCGACTCGGCGGAGCTGCCCGCGTCGTCGAGGGTCGGCTCGGCAGAGGAAGGATCCGGCGGCACCCGCAGCTCGTCCACGGAGGTGCGGGGATCGGGCCCTGGCCCGGTGGGTGCGCTCACGGCGTCTCCGGGGCGTAGAGGACCGCGTGTTCGGGGGGCGGGTCGTGGGGAAACACGAGCGTCGAGAGGACCTGGGACCACGCCGGAACGGCGGTCTCCAGCCCGCCTGCCGGCGCCTGCAGGAGCAGGAAGGTGACGTGGTCACGCACCCGCAGGCCCACGAGGGAGAACTCGCCGCGCGCCGCGTGCCAGCTGCTCGTGCCGGTGGCGGCCCAGGCCTCCCGACCCGCCACCTCGATGCGGTCGAGTCGCGCGATGGTGTTCTCGACGCCCCACGGGCGGAGCATGGCGAGCGCCCTGGCCTCGACCACGAGGTCGAGCGGAACCGCCCCGAGCGCGCCGTCGCGCACCCAGTTCACGGCGATGCTGGCCTGTCCGTCGGGCGCCACGAGCACCAGCGACCGGTTCGGTCCCAGCCGCGTGTTGCGCGTGACCGTCCAGCCCTCCGGTGGCCGCAGGTCGAAGACGGTGGGAGACTGCGGTCGCCACGCAACACCGCAGCCGAGCAGCCACGCCGCCCATCCGAACCTCACGCGTCCCCCTTCCTCGGGAGTCTCCGCATGGCACGCCTGATCTTCCATCGCCCCACCGACGACGCTCCTTTGTTCGCCACGCCCCTGCGTGCCGGCGTGACGCGCATCGGTCGCGCCGACACCTGCGACGTGGTGCTCCCCGACGAGGGTGTCAGCCGCACGCACTGCGTCGTGTCGGCGTCGGACGGCGGCTGGACCGTCGCGAACCTCTCCCGCAACGGCACCTGGCTCCGAGGGGAGGCGCTCGCCGAGGTGAGCGTCCTCGTGCATGGGGACGAGCTTCGGGTGGGGCCGTTCCGGGTGCGGGTGGATCTCGAGGCGGGGTCCGATGACCGGACCACCGAGCGTGCCCAACCGGAAGCCCGCGACGAGGAGTTGCTGGAGACCCACCACGGCATCGCGCTGCGAGAGCCCTGGCTTGTCATCACCCGCGGACCGGGCCGCGGACAGCGCACGCGCCTTCGCGGGGGGCGCTGCGCCGTCGGCGGGGAGGGGAGCGCGGTCGTGCTTCCGGACGCACGGCTCGTGCGCGACCATTGCCGGCTGCGGCTGATGCACGGGCGCACGGTCGTCGAGCCTGGTGAGGGCGCCGTGTTCCTCGGTCCGACCCGCATCCGCGACATCGTTCCCCTCTACCCCGGGGAGGACCTCCGCGCCGGCGACACCGAGTTCACCGTGGAATGGACCGAGCGCGTGGCCGGCCGACCCGAGGTCCGAGCCGACGCCTTCGGCGAGCTCGTCGGCATCTCGGAGACCTTGTGCACGGCGTTCGGCATGCTGCGTCGCATGGCGGCGCACCACGCCCCCATCCTGCTCATCGGCGAGAGCGGGACCGGCAAGGAGCTCGCCGCACGCGGCATCCACGACGCGAGCCCCCGGTCCGGACGACCCTTCGTGGCCCTCAATTGTGGCGCCATCACGCCCAGTCTCTTCGAGAGCGAGCTCTTCGGACATGAGAAGGGAGCGTTCACCGGCGCGGGCGAGCGGCGTGACGGTGCGTTCCAGCGCGCCAACGGGGGAACCCTGTTTCTCGACGAGGTCGGAGAGCTTCCCGAGGAGGCGCAGGCCAAGCTCCTCCGGGCCCTGGAGTCCGGAGAGGTGCGGCGCGTCGGAGGTGCGAGCCCGTCGTTCCCCGATGTCCGGATTGTCGCGGCGACCAATCGGAACCTGGCGGAGGCGGTCCGTGCCGGGACGTTCCGTGCCGACCTGTACTTCCGTCTCGCCGTGCTCGCGGTGCGGCTTCCGCCCCTGCGGGAACGCACCGAGGACATTCCCCTCATCGCGCGGGCGATCGCGCGCCGCCTGAACCCGGCGCTCGAGATCGCGCCCGACGCCCTTCAGGCATTGCAGCGCTGGCCGTGGCCAGGAAACGCACGCGAGCTCCGCAACGTCCTCACCCGTGCATGGGTGCTCGGCGGCGCGTCGCGCCTGGAGGCGCGTCATCTCGTGTTCAGCCCGCTCGAGGACGGCGATCCCGTCATGCACGCCGCTCCGTCGCGACCTGGGCACGGTCCGCCGTTCCGGCCCGAGGACCCCACCGGCCCCGTTCGGAACGCCATCGACGCCGCAGAGCGCGATCTCATCGAGCAGTCCCTTCGTCGGAACGGTGGAAATCGTACGCACGCCGCGCGCGAGCTCGGGATCCCCCGCAGCTCCTTGCTCTACAAGCTGCAGCGCTGGGGCATCGAGGCGTGACGGGCCCATGGGACCCGGCTCGTCTCCGGGCACGTCCGGTCGTGTTGAGCGGCGCGCCGGGTGTGCCCGTGCTGGGGCCGTCGGGCGCGAGCGCGCACCTGCGGGCCGTCGCCGACGCCCTGGGGGCGTCCTGCATCCTCGCGCCCCTCGACGTCGACCACCGCGGCGTCGCCGAGCGCCCGTGCACGCCGATCCACGTCGGAGGAGCCGTCGAACCGCGACGGTGGTTTCCGGGATGGCGCGAGCACGAGGAGATCGCCGCCGGGCGCCGCCTCCGGCGTGGCATCGAGGAGGCGAGGCCGAGTCTCGTCTGGGAGCGTCACAGCCTCTACTGCGACGCGGGTTGGCGCGTTCACGCCACCCACGACGTGCCGTGGATCCTGGAGGTCAACGCGCCGCCCGCGTTGGAGCGCGCGCGCTGGGACCGGGGTGTCGACGCCGTGCTGGCCGAACGGTGGGAGCGCGCCGTGATTGCGGCCGCGCCGCGGGTGGTCGCAGTGAGTCGATGGCTCGCGCAATGGTGCGAGTCCCTCGGTGCCCGTGAGGTGCGGTACGTTCCCAACGGTGTCGTGGCGCGGGCGGGGGATCGGAGCGGGACCCGTCGCGCGATGGGGCTCGAGGACCGCCTGGTGATCGGGTTCGTCGGCAGCGGGCGGCGTTGGCACGGAGTCGAGCGGGTCCATGGCCTCCTGGAGGCGCTTCCGCACGCGGTGGCGGTGGTCGTAGGGCCGGTGTCGGTGGCGCACCCGCGCGCGCTGAACGTCGGAGTGGTGCCGGAGGCGCGGGTGGCGGACCTGGTGGCGGCCATGGACGTCGCCCTGGCGCCCACGCGGGAGGATGCCCCACCCTGGCTGTGCCCCCTCAAGCTGCTGCACTACCGGGCCCAGGGAACGCCCGTCGTGGCCACCGACGTCGGTGACACCCGCGAGCTCCTGGGGCCGGAGGACCTCCTCATCGCCCGTTGGGAGGACGCCCCGGATGCGGTCCGGTCGCTGGCCGGACGTCGTCATGCCCCGTGGGTGCGCCCGTGGACGACCGTGGTGGCGGAGGCGATCGCCGGGGCGAAGGCGCCGGGCGTGGCCTGCGATGGCGATTCAGCAGCCTGCTAGAGCCTCGGTGCGGAGCCGAGGTCTTCCTCGGCCTCGATCGAGGGCGGCACCCACGGGGTCTCGGGCCCGAATCCGTGCGCGGCACCCGCCAGCGCGAGGCCGAGGCCCGCCACGCCGACGAACACGCTGACGATTTGCGAGGTCGTGAGCATCACCGCCGCCCCGGGCAACGCCGCGGCAAGGCCGATGCCCACGAGGAGCGCGCCCGTCCAGAACGGGCGGCGTCGCACGTCGGCGAGGGCTCCCATGGCCCCGAGACCCAGCAGCACGATCCCGAGCAGCTGTGCGGTCGACAGCCCGATGGTGCCGCGCACCGCGTCGCCTCGCATGGATTCGTTCACCGGACGCCAGAGCGCGTAGAGCATCAGCATCGTCGCCATGATCTGCCCGTCGAACCGACGCCAGCGGAAGGAGGCGAGGCACACGCCGCAGATCGCCGTCGCCGCGAGCACCTCCCAAAGTTGGGTCGGGTACACGGGCACGCCATTGAGGCCGACGCCCTTGTGGGTCACCATGCCGAGCCAGGGAAACCCGCCGAACACGTAGAGTTGTCCCCCGGAGAAGCCCGCCGGCAGCAGGCCCGTCGCTCCGTCGGGGAGCGTGAACTGCGCGCCGTGGCAACATCCCGCGAAGAAGCAGCCCATCCGCCCCACGGCAAGTCCGATCATCACCGCCGGCGCGCACGCATCGGCGAACTTCCAGACGTCCACGCCGCGGCGCTTCGCGTAGAGCACCCCCATCCCCGCCGCCAGCAGGAAGCCGCCGTAGAAGGCGAAGCCGCCGCGGGAGAGGTTGAAGTACACGAGGGTGTTCGCGAAGAACGCGGCGCGGTCCTCTGACATGAGGAAGTGCAGAAGCCGTGCGCCTGCCAGTCCGCTCGCCGCCGAGAGCCCGACCATGCCACCCATGATGTCCGGGTCGATTCCGACGGCCGCGCAGCGCCGGGACGCCAGCACGGCCGAGGCCAGGAAGGCCAGCATGATCATCAGCCCCCACGTGTTGTAGGGAAGCTCCCCGAACGGGGTGGACTGCGTATAGAGCGTCGGCCACATGGGGCCCTCCTAATCGCTCCGCTCCCGCGCGTGGGGCCCGGTGGCGCGGGCGGTGCCCGCCGGCTACGACGTCCCCGTCACCTGGAGACATCATGAAGCGCTTCCTCGCCCTCGCAACGCTCGCCCTCGCCCTTCCCTCCGCCGCCCTCGCCTGTGGCGGCAAGAAGTGCGACAAGGAGGGCTGCGCCCTGCCCGCGGCGGCGGCGGCCCCGCTCCCCGCGGACGGCACCCACGTCAAGCTCAGCATCACCGGCATGTCCTGCGGCGCCTGCTCCACGAAGGTCCAGGCGGCCCTCAGTGGCGTCAAGGGCGTGAAGGGTGCCTCCGTGGATCACGCCACCGGCGTGGCCGAGGTCGCGTACGACGCGGCCGTCACGAACGTGGACGCGCTCCTGAAGGCCGTGAACGACGGCGGCCACTTCCACGCCTCGAAGAAGGACTGAGCCGCACGGGGAGGGCGGGCCGCGCAGGCCCGCACTCCACCGTCGGGGTCACGACGTCCGCCGGGCCTCCCGGTGCGGTTCGCCACACCGTCGGCGGCGACCACGAACCCGGGACGTCCCGGCGGAACAATCGTGTCAGGGCTCGACCGGGTCCGTGCTGCCGCAGACCGGCGTGCGATTCTCGGCCCGCTTGCGCTCTTCCATCGTGGGGTTGTAGCCCCACCGGTCCTCGCGGACCTCGTCGATCGAGAAGGTCGCCCGCACGAGGACCTTCGACGCGGCGGCGACGCCTTCCAGGTACACCTGGAACTCGCCGGTGACCGGCTCGTCGTTGCCGACCTCGATGGACTCGGGATTGTCGATGCGGACCCATCCCGGCATCACGCCCAGCCAGCCGTCGAGCCCCGTGGCGCCCTCGGAGCCTTCGGGGTCGGTGGGACGCCAGGTGTTGTCCTCCACGAAGAAGAAGGGCTCGAACGTGGAGAGGCCGATGCCCGAGAGGTCCGTGATGGCGGGGGCGCCCGCACCGTCGGACCCGAGGTGCGTCCGCATCGTGCCGATCCACGATTCGAGGGAGCCGGTGGCCTCCGGGTAGAGGCGTTCGTCGCCGCGGTACATGGGCGCGTAGAGCGGCACGCCGGCCGGGTCGGCGTAGTCGGTCGGATGGCTGAAGAACTGTTCGTCCTCGAGGCGCGAGAACGCCGTGCCTGCCATCCACTCCGGGGGGAAGTACCAGGACTGTCCCTGGTTGGACGGGTTGACCTGGTACGCGCCGGCGTTGAGCGGCCACAGACCTCCGCCCTTGCCGACGGCCTCGGCGGAGTCGGCCCAGTGGGCGAGCCAGTCCCCGTCGACCACGCGCTCGACGGCACCCGCCTCCGGATCGTCGTCGCAGAACGTGGGCTGGAAGTCGGGGTCGATGGCCCAGCCGAAGCGGAAGTCCCCGAGGCCCGGCAGCTCGATGTGTGCCGTGAGCTGGAGGTCGCCCTCGCTCGTGAGCAGGGCCTCGGTGCGCCAGGCGGAGAGCGCCGCGTCGGGCGCGAACTCGCCCTCGGACTTCCAGTACCCGAATTCCCGCAGCCAGGGGAAGTAGGTCAGCGGGAGCGGGGCGCCGGCCGAGTCGAGGCAGTGCGCCACGTATGCCTGCGACGAGGTGAGGCGCTCCGCGGCCAGCTCCTCCGCCGTGAGGTCCGCGAGCTCGCGGCAGTCGACCGGCACGAGCCCGAGGTCCCGCGCCTGCTCGGAGACGGTCTTCCCGTTGCGCTCGAGTCGCGTGAGGTTCTCGGAGCTGCCGTCGGCCAGGTAGGCGACGTACCGACCCTCGACCTGGGCGTCCATGGGACTGCACGCGGTCAGCAGGGCGAGGGTGTGCAGGATGGACATGCGGGCGTCTCCGACCAGGTCCTATAGGCCGCCGGGGAGGTCGGCGTCAAGCGCGTCGGGCGCGCAGGGATCCGGGTGTCGCCAGCGGTATCCGAGTCCGTCGCCGAGGCGTTCGGTGCGGAGCCGCGCCGAGGCCGTCCAGAGCCGAAGGAGGTCGGGCGTGACCGGGGGGCGCGTGCCCAGCTGCGTCGCGAGCGACTCCACGCGTCGCGCGAGCGCGTACTGGAGCGCCCCGGGTACCCAGGTGCTCCAGAAACGGACCCGGCCATCCCCCTCGCCGCGTGCCCGGACCCTGGCCGCCACGGCGTCGTAGTAGGCCCGCAGGGTCGGGGTCGCCGGGGCCGCGAGGTGCACGATCTCCCCGTCCGTGGCATGGGCCGCGAGGTGCCGCAGGCCCTCCACGGCATCCGCGAGGTGGATCATCGGCACGTGGTTGACGCCCTCTCCGGGCAGCCAGGCGCGCCCCCGTGCGAGAGCACCCTCGCGGGCGGTGGGCAGCCCGCGTCCCACCACCATCCCGATCCGGGCGACGACGACGGGGAGTCCGGACTCCCGCAGTGCCTGCTCCGCGGCCACCTTGGCGCGTCCGTAGTCCGTATCCGGCAACGGGGGAGCCGCCTCGTCCACCCAGGCGCCCGAGCGGTCGCCGTACACGGCCGCGCTCGACGCCAGCACCACCCGCGGCGCGCCGCCGCCGCGTCGGAGCGCGGCGACCAGGCGCTCCGTACCCACGCGGTTGAGCACGTCCGCCGTGTCCCGTCCCGGACCGCGCACACCGCCGCCGAGGTGGAACACCCACCCGCAGCCGCGGGACGCCTCCGCGAGCGCCTCCGGGTCCCGGGCGCTCGCGGTCCTCACCTCGTGCCCGTCTCGCCGCAGGGCGGCCACGAGCGGCGCGCCGATCCGCCCGCCCGCCCCGGTCACGAGCACACGCACGCCTGGTCCCGCTAGTCGAACGCGCCGGCGGACAGCGACGCCATCGTCGCGTCGGGCGCCACCAGGACGGACGCCGCGCCGCCCATGGCGTGAAGGAAGCCGTGGGTCGGGCTGAAGAGGCGCCAGCTCGCGTCGCCCGCGTCCCAGGCGCACGCCGTCACGTCGGTGACGGGCTCGTTGCCCTCCAGCCGCACCCCGCTCACGACGGGGGTCGAGAGCACGCTCCCGTCGCCCAGCGCGGGCCGGACAGTGCCGTCGGTCTCGCAGACGTAGGGGGCCTCATCGGGGCCGATCGCCACCGCGCGTGCGGCACCGTTGTTCGCCTGGGGCACGTAGCCGGTGTTGGTGTAGCCGTTGCCCGACGCGGGGCTGAAGGTGTACACGACGAGCGCACCGGTGCTCGCGTTGCGCGTCACCACCCGCACCCGTCCGCGCACGTCCACCGCGAAGCCCACCGGAACGTCCTGACTCAGCAGGGGGCCGACGGTGACACGGCCGCCCGTGCCGTCGGCCGGGTCGAAGCGGTAGACCGCCGCGCGGGTGAGGACGTAGCCGATGCCGTCGACCAGCTCGATCTGCAGGGCAGGCTCCACAGTGCCGTCGCCGTCGTCATCCGGGAGGGTCACCCACGCGCCCAGGCCGTTCGCCGTGTAGGCCGCGACCGCGGTGGCGGGTCCGGAGGCGGAGGTCATGGCGAACAGCCACGTGCCGCCGGCGAGGTCGACGTCGAAGGGACCGGACGGCACGGGGGACGCGGGCACGGTGTCCGCGCGCGGGGTCCCGTCCGCCGAGAAGGTTCGTCCCACGGCGGTGCCCGCGGCGTCGGTGCCGAGCCACGCCATGCCGACGGTCGCGACCGCGGCGGCCGTGTCCGCGGCGCCGGTGTCGCTGCCCGCGGTGTCCGCGGTCCCGGTGTCGATCGCGGTCGCCGTGTCACCGCTGTCCTGTGCGCAGGTCATGCCCGCGACGCAGGTGATGGAGATGGGCGTGAAGAGATGGCAGCCGAGCAGGGCGAGCAGGACCACGGGCAACTCCGTCGAGGCAGCCTAGCAGGATCGTGGCCCGCGCGTCAGCCCCCGCCACGCGATACGAAGGCGGCATGGCCCGCATGCGCGTCGAACTGCTGCCCGTCTGGCTCCTTCTGCTGCTTGGGGCGGAGGGGGCTGACGCCGCCCCCTCCGCAACGCCTCCCCCGCGCGCGGGCACCCCGCCCGTCGCGGCCAAGGCCAACGGAGACAGCGCCGTGCCGACGAAGCGTCCGCCCGACGTCGACGTGGGACGCACGCTGTGGGGCCGCTCCTGCGCCTCCTGCCACGGCGACACCGGACGCGGAGACGGTCCGGCCGCGTCCGCCGTGGTGGGGGGCGTGCCACCGCTTCCGTCGGCGCCCCGGGACCTGGCGCCGTGGACCCGCCTGGTGCAGGACGGACGTGGGCGCATGCCGGGCTTCGCCGAGACCCTGGACGTGCACGACACGCGCCGCGTCCTCGTCTACCTCAGGGAGCGCCAGGCCGGACGCGCGGGCGGCAAGGCCGACGCCCCCGAATCCCCCGGCTCCTCCGACGGGGAGGCTCCATGAAGCGCGCGTGTCCGGGCAGGTCCGTGCCCTGACCGCGTGGGGTCCGGGGCACGGGGTTCATGGGCTCGACACCATCGCCCGCAGGACCTCCTGGGTGCCACCGAACAGGTCCCCGGAGTTCGGCATGCACGCCTTGCCGATGCCCGGGAGGCCGCGCGCACCCACCGCCGGGACCGTCACCCAGATGTCGTCCGCGCGTCCGTCCCGGTCGCGGTCCTTCGCCTCGTGTCCGTTCGTCACGCGCAGGGACGGATGGTCGAAGGGCGCCTCGTGGCAGGCCACCCGGTAATCCGTGAGGGACAGGAGGAACGCGAGCAGGTCCAGGCGCTGCGTCTCCGTGAGTCCGAGGGGTTGGATGAACAGGTGCGCGTTGCTGCGGTTTTCGCCGTATCCGGTCGTGTCGCCGTCGCGGAACGTGCCCCGTCGGTCGCCCCCGCGATCGTAGAACGCGATCACCTCCTCGAGGGTCGCGGCTCCGCCGTGGTGGAAGTAGGGGGCGGTCAGGCCGACGTTCCGCAGCGAGGGGACCTTGAACGCCCCGTCCACCGCCGTGCGCCCGGATGCGAAGAGCCGCTCGGCGATGCTGAACGGAATTCCCCACGGGTCCCGCGCGCCGATGCCCAGGTCCTCGAAGGTCGGCCGCGCGCCGATGTTGTAGAACCCCACGTCGTACGCGGCGGCCGTCCCGTCCCCCATCCCCATGCGCTCGACGAGATCCCGCGGCAGCGGGGCCTGGACCCGCTCCCCGCCGACTCCCGCGTACGCGGTCGCGTTCGACAGGAGCGCCCCGGCGTGACAGTCCGCGCACATTCCGTCGCGCTCGAACACCGCTCGCCCGCGCGCTTCCTGCGCCGAGAGCGCGTCACGGTCGAACGGGCTGTCATCGGACACCAGCGTCGACTCGTACGCCTGGATCGCGAGTCCGAAGAAGAGCGGGAAGTTTTCCTCGATCTGACGGTTCCCGGTGCGACTCTCCGACACGGTGCCGTCGCTCGCCACGGCGTACTTTCCGGTCGCCTGCCAATAGCTTCGGTGGAACGCCCGCTGGATGAGGTCCCGGTAGGTGCCGGTGAGCCCCTGCCGCGACGGTCTCACCACGCCCGCGGGACCGAACACCGAGTCGTCCAACGACACCTTCTGGCCGGCAAGGGGCGTCGCGTCGAGCAGGCGCCGCGCGATCATCGGAAACGTCACGCCGTCGCAGGCCATTTCGAAGGAGTCCAGCGGCGGTGCGAGCGCCTGGGATGCCAGGGAGGAGGACGGGAACGCCATCTTCTGGAGCGCCACGCGCCAGGCGTCGCCCGGGCGGGCCCGGTCACGCGCCACGAGCACCCCCGCCGTCGCGTCCGCGATGTTCGTCGAATCGCCGAAGGAGTCCGTGGCGTTGAAGGTCCCCGACGCCCGCCCGTCCCAGAAGTTCCGCAGGTTGAACACGGCGTTCACGACACTGGGTGTGCTGCGCCCCTCGACGTGCCGGTGGGCGAGCCCGTGGACGAAGAAGGGTCCGGCGCGTTCGGGAACGCAGGCCTCGTCGGCTTCTCCGGCGTCGTGACGCCGTCCGTTCCGACCTCCACGGTGGCCGGCGTGGTCAGGTTCCCCGAAACCACGCCCCACCGTCGTGAACACCCCGCCGAACGACCCCTGGGAGGCGACGCGGTCATCGGCGTCGGCCAGGATGTCCGAGTCGGCGTCGTCCGGATCGGCCAGGACGTGCAGGGGGAAATGGGCACCGGTGAGGGTCTCGTTCACGTCGAAGACCGGTCGACCCTGCGGGATGCCGCCAAACAGCCCGTCGCCGCCCGGGTTGACCTGGTTGCGGACCCGCGGGTCCGCGCCGGCGGAGAAGTGGCAACTCGCGCAGGCCACGCCATCGGAGCCGACCTGGGCGTCCCAGAACAGCGCCTTCCCGAGCACGATGGCGGCGTCCCGATCCACCACCACCCCCATGAGGTCCGGCTCGAGGGGTTCCCGCCCCGGAAGCGGCTCGACGTGGCCTTCGTTCACCGTGAATGGCCGGTCGTTCACCGGGGTCCCGCCGGTGTTTCCTCCGACGCCCTCCTGGTTGCTCGACGGGATCTCCCACGTCGTCCCGATGCCGTTGCCCGTGCGGAACGTCGGAAGCGCGTGGCTGTCGACATACTCGACGCCATCCCACGACGGGAGGGGGGCGGGCATCAGCTCGATCTGGCCGGGGTGCTCGAGGTCCCACCGCAGCAACATGGCGTGGTCCTCGTGCTGCGTGTTGTGACAGTGCTCCACGTAACTGCCGGCGAACTCCCGGAAGCGCATCGCGATCTCGACGTTGTGGGAGGCGTCCTCCTCCGGGCCGATTTTGTAGATGTCCTTGCGGGACCACCATTCCCAGTCGGCGGGCGGGCCGCCGTCCCGGCTGAGCACGACGCCCTCCTCGAAGTGGACGTGGATGGGGTGGCTCCACCCTCCGTTGCCACGGAGCTCCCAGGTCTCGAGCGTCCCCAGTTCGTCGTAGCCGTCCAGGTTCGTGCCCTCGGTCCCGGAGGGGGTCGGTCCCGTGGCCAGCTGCGGGGCCGCGGAGACCCGTCGGGGGTCCGCGACGAGGCCCGCGCCGCCGTCGGTCTTCACCGTCCAGGGCGCGCTGTCCGTGCCCGAGGAGCGTCCGAAGTCGAAGGTGCGATGGCGGGCGGTTTGCAGCGCGGGGTCGTTCCGGTCGATGGGCAGCGGCACCATCTTCAAGCCGCCCGGCACATACGCCGCAGGGTCCATGCTCGGGTCCACGCCGTCATGGGGGACGACACGGAGCTCGAGGAACGCGCCCACGACGGGGTCTCCCTCCACCCAGCCCACCTCGGTCCGCGCGGGCGCGTAGGCGCCTGACAGGATGTCCGCCAGCGGGATCTTCCCATTCGGCTTCTTTCCGTTCTGATGCTCCATGGTGTTGATGAAATACAGTCGGTCTCCGGGGTGGATTCCCTCGGCCGTGAAGTCCACCACGATGTCGAAGCGCTCTCCGATGGCCTGGGTCGGCAGGGCCCCTGCGTGCTCGTCGAGGTCGCCGTCGTGATCGAGGTCCATCGTGCCGTCGAACGGAAGCGCGTGCTCCATGAGGTTTCCGTCGTTCGCCACCAGGTGAAAGCCGACGGGCTCGTACGACACGCCGGACCCCGGCGGGCCGGCGAAGGCCCCCTCGGGCCCGGCGACCTCGCGTACCAGGGCGAGGGCGAAGTAGCGTGCCACCGAACCGTTCAGGATGCGGAAACGGTAGCGCCGCGCCCGGACGTCGAAGTACGGCTTGTAGAGCCAGTTCACGAGGAGCTGATCGCCGAGGAACCCGTCGGTGTTGAAGATGTTGAACCACAGCTGGCCCGTCGCGTCCCAGGCCTTGTCGGCCAGGACGAGGTTGACGTCGTAGTCCCGGTTTCCCCACGCGAGCGCGTTGCCACTCGGGAGGCGCAGGTTGACGCCGTCCTCCCAGGACTCGTTGCCACGGTCGACCGCGCTGTAGTAGTTCATCATCGCGGCGTTGCCCTTGTAGACGTTCTGGGCCGTGAAATCGAGCATGTGGTCGTGGAACCAATGGGTGCTCATCGTCTCGCGCCAGTCGCCGCGCACCCTCACGGCACCTGCGTTTCCGCAGACCTGTGGCGAGAGGGTGTCCGGGTCCGTCCACACGCGCTCGCCGGGTGTGCACGGCATGGCCGCGCGGGGGTCCTCGGCCGTCGTGTTGACCGTGTCATGGCCGGCCAGCTGCATCGGCCAGCGATAGTCGTAGAACTGCCCCGGAAAGAAGAAGGCATTCGCGTATCCATCGCTTTCCGATGGGTTGTGGCCGTTGTGCTCGTGGGTGGTCAGCGTGTGCAGCCCGAAGCCGCGGTTCGCGGACGGGTCGATGGGCAGCGCGTTGTAGTGACGAAACAGCAGCGGCTCGCCGTAGCGTGCCATCACCAGCTTCGGGGGAACGGTGCCGTCGAACGTCCAGAGGGACTCGTGGTGCTGCACCGGCATGTGGGGGTGGAAGCGGACATCGAGCCCCTGCGTGGTGCCGTCCACCGTGGCCGCTCCCGGGACATCGCTCGCGTAGACCGTGTGGTACAGACCACCCGGACCGAACTCTCCCGCGCGGTACCCGTGGCGCTGCAGGGCGTCGCGGAACCCGAGGTTTTCCCGGGCCCCGGCCTGTGCCGTCTTGACGTAGGCGCGCGGATGAAACTCGTACCAACGCTGGTGCGACCACCCCTTGCCGGGCGGGCGCCCCTCGGCGGGCGGAGCGAGGAGGTCGCGCCCGAGGAAATCCTCCACGACGGGTTCCCAGGGGTTCGTGTCCTCGGTGTTCGCGGCGAGGCGCGGCGCTGGCGCGAGCCCCGGCTCGGCGAGGAAGTCCTCCAGATCCTGCCCATTGGGTCCACTCGCGTACAGGTCGTCCGGGTCCTGCGCCGGCGAGGGTCCGAGGGACGGTAGGGGGAAGCCGACGGAGTCCGTGGGGGTCTCGCCGAGGGGCTGCGGTCCGAATTCCTCGAAGAGCAGCATGCGCTGTTCGAACGGTCCCGCCCCGAACATCGGACTCGGCGGGCCGCCGGTGGGGATGTCGTACCCGCCGCCCTGCCGAAGCTGATCCTCCCGCAGGAAGCCGTTGATCGAGGGGTCCCCGCCCTCCAGGGCGCCCTCGTTCGCGGGCGCCAGCGTGGCCAGGTAGTCGATGGCGGCCGCGAGCCCGACGGAGGGGCCGGTGAAGGCGGAGGGATCTCCCGGCGGGGGCGGTCCGAACTCGTCGACCCCGAGGGCGAAGCCGACGAGGGCCACCCCGGTCACGGTGAAGATCAGGAGCCGCCGTCGACGGAATGTGTCCCGGAGAACAGAACGTGCCATGGGTCGGTTCCTCAGCGCACGTCGACGTTGCGTCGGGATGCGCCGCCCCGGGGCGAATGCGCGCACACGACGGATGGCATCGTGGTCTGCGCCCGCCCCGCGCGGATGGTCACGGTGTCGCCCCCGGGGGCCCGAAGGGCGGCGGGGATGGACGGGCAGGCCGCAGCGGCCGCACCGGATCGCACGCCGAGCACACAGGTAGACATGGGCATCCTCCACGCAGGAACGTAGGCACGCCCCCTCGCGAGGCTGCCGCAGCGTCAGGGGGCGCCGTGCGCCGCCGGAGCGTCGTGCGTTCCATGGTGCTCCGAGGCGTCATGGGCGTCCGGCAGGGGGGTGTCCAGCGAGGGCAGCGAGGCATCCACGCGCGCGCTCTCCGCCTCCAGGTAGCCCAGGACGTTCTGCACATCGATCGCCGTCAGCCGGAGGTTGGGCATCTGGATGCCGCCGCTCTGGGCGACCAGCGAGAGCGCGAGCGGATCGCGTGCCGCGACCATCGCGTCGGGCGACCGTATCCAGCGCTCCAACCAGGCACGGTCGCGGTGACGGGTGATGTTGTAGAGGTCCGGGCCCAGCGGTGTCGCGCCGTCGGGCGCGCCGCCCACGGCGTGGCAGGACGAGCAACGGGTGCGGAAGAGGTCCTCGCCGGCCCCGATCGGGCGGACTTCCGGCGCGTCGGCGTACGGGCGCCGGACATCGGGGGGGCGCTTCCAGTTGTGCAGCCAGCTGCCGAGCTGGGTGGCGAGAACGTAGGGATTCTCGTAGGGGGAACGCTTCATCCAGCGTCCGGTGCGCGCGTTGCCGAGGATCAGGCTCAGGTTGTGATCCTGCGACGTCCCGCGCTCCCCGAGGGGGGTGTACACCCCCAGTTTCTTGCGGAGCTGGTCGATGTCGGCCTGCGCGCCCGTCAGGAAGGTCCACCCGGGTCCGATGCCCCACTTCGCGACGTAGGCGGCGAGGACCTCGGGCGTGTCGTGCGCGGGGTCGATGGAGATGGAGTAGAAGAAGACGTCCTCCCCGAGGCGGTCCCCGAGGATGCGCTGGACCTCGCGCATGCGGGCCGTCTCCATCGGGCAGGCGTCCGGACAGGACGTGTAGATGAAGTTGACGGCCACGACGCGCCCGTCGAGGAGGTCGGAGAAGAACCGGACCTCGCGCCCGGTGTGCGTGGTGAGCTGCACGTCGGGGAAGTACCCGGCACCCCAGGCCTGGGCGCTCCGCTCGGCCTCGGGTCGAGGCTGCACCGCTCCCGTGCCGTCGCACGCGACCAGGGTGAGCGCGACCAGGAGCGGGGCCATCCGGCCACGAGGTCGGAAGGGCGGGCTCTCGAACATGGGGCTGCCTCCTCGGATGCGAGTCTCGTCACGGCATGCGCGGGGCCAAGCCTCCCGGCGGAACCGGAGGGCATCGCGCGGGGCCACATCGTGGATTACGGGCGAACACCGCGGGCGTTCGCCCTGCTCGCCGACGTCGGAGGTCCAGCGTGAAGCTCATCGTGTTCGGCGCGACGGGGATGGTCGGGGCGGGTGCCCTCCGCGAGGCGCTCGCCGCGCCGGAGGTCGAGGAGGTGCTCAGCATCGGGCGCCACCCCTGCGGAGTCACGCACCCGAAACTGCGCGAGAGCCTCGTGGGGGATCTGTTCGACATCGCGAGCGTCCCCGACCCGCTCGTCGGCTATGACGGCTGCATCTGGGCGATCGGCGTCAGCTCGGTCGGGCTCGACGAGTCGGCGTACGCGCGCGTCACGGAGGCGTTGACCCTCGTCTGGGCACGCGCGCTCCTGGAGCGGAACCCGGGGATGTCGTTCTGCTACTGCTCGGCAGCGGGTGCAGGTGGGCGGTCCATGTGGGCCCGCGTCCGACAGCGCGTGGAGGGGGCGCTCCGGGAGATGCCCTTCCGCCACGTGGGGGCCGTGCGACCTGCGGGGATCCGCCCGGGACCGGGGATCCAGAGTCGCACCCGGCTCTACCAGGTCGGGCTGGTCCTGTTCCACCCCCTCTTCTGGCTCACGCCGCTCCTTCTACGGCTGGCACCGTCCGTGATCACGACCTCGGAGGTCCTCGGGCGCGCGATGCTCCGGGTCGTGCAGGGGCGCTCGGATCGGTTCATCCTCGAATCGGTCGACATCAACCGGATCGGCGCCGCGTGACGGCGTTGGCACGACCCGAGGGGGTCGTGCAGGTCGTCGTGGCCTCGGTCGGCTGCGCGTCGCCCGGAACCGCGGGGGCGCCGGGACCGTGCGCGCACCCATGCCCTGAGACGCACCGATGGCCGGACATCGTGCCTGTCGCTGTCAAACCCCTGAAAAATCAGGAAGGCCCACAGAAATCATCCGATTTCCACGGGCCTTCGCATCGATGGTCGGCACGGCAGAATGCCTATCGAACGTTCTGGCTCGATCCGCAGGGGTGGTCGACGGAGCGGGTGTTGGCGTTGGAAGCCGCGATGGTGAAGCCTTGACGCACCGGGGTTGGTGCTCTACATTTCCGTAGAGGTTCCCATGGCCGCTGCACAGGTTCAGATCTCCGCCTACGTCTCCGAAGACACCCGTGCCCTGCTCGACGAAGCGGCCGAGGCACGGGGCCTCAAGAAGGGGCATGTCATCGAGGAGGCGCTCCTCCACTACCTTCACGCTCTACGGGAGCTGCCCAGCGACGTGATCGTGCCGACGCGCCTCGTGCTCACCGAGGACGCCGCACGTCAGGTTGCGGGGCAAGTCGCCCAGCCGCGAACGCCCACGCCAGCCATGATTGCGTTGATGAAGGGGGAGGCCGGCGAGGATGTTCCCGGATGACGAGGTCGTCGTCCGCGTCCTCGATCCGGCGGACGACCGCTCGGACTTTCGCTCCGGGAACATCGACCTCGACCGATTCTTCCAGCGTTACGCCGGGCAGAACCAGTTTCGACACCACATCGGGACCACCTGGGTCGCCGTGCGGGGTTCGAGCCTGCTTGGCTTCACGACTGTCAGCGCAGCGCACCTGGAGGTCGGAGTGCTTCCCGCCGAGCTGCGGCGCGGGCTCCCTGCCTACCCGGTTCCTGTGCTGCGACTCGCCCGCCTTGCCGTCGCACAGGGAGCAAAGGGTCAGGGAATCGGTCGCCTTCTGCTCCGAGCGACGTTCGCCTTGGCATGGAGGATGGCGAATGACTTCGGGTGTGTCGGGGTTCTGGTCGACGCCAAGCCTGAGGCATTGGGCTTCTACGCCACGCTCGGCTTTCAGTCGCTCGAGCACACGAAGGGCGCGCTCGGAGACCGGCCGGAGCCCACACCGATGTTCCTCGAACTCGGCGCGATCCCGAGGGCGGGGTCGTGACGGG
>JBDLRI010000109.1:0-3339 GCA_039800105.1 Pseudomonadota bacterium | reverse complement strand
GCGTGAGCAAGGCCTCGACCTCGGGGGGCAACGCGGCCCGCTCCCGGCGCGGACGCGACCCCGCGCTCCCCTCGCCGGACGCGGCCGGCGGCGAGGCGGGGACGAACGGCGCGGGCTGCCGGGGGCGTGCCGCACCGGGCGGCGACGCCTCGGTGCCCACCCACGCCTCGTCGGGGAGCGCCTCGGGCTCGCCCGGGAGCGCGTCGACGGCGTCAATCGGCAGCGGCTCGGGCTCGTCGCGGGCGGGCTGCACGGCGTCGGCCGGCAGCTCGGGCACGACGTCCCGTACGAGCGCGCGGTACACCGACGACGCGTCCACCCCCTCGGAGTCCGCCCACGCCGCCCACGGATCGCGCGCCCACGCCGTGCGGACCTGCGGGTGGCGATGCGCGGGGATCCAGTCCCCGTCGCCCTCGCGAACCTCGTCGTCCCGGCGGAGCGCGCCGTCCTGCGCCATGCGGAGCAACGACGGCGCGTCGCGCACCGCCTCCTCCGCACCGTCGCGCCGAACCGTGAACCCCGACATGCAGGCAGCTTGCAGCGTCGCGCGCGCCACGTCAAACTGCGCGCCGTCGGGAGAGGAGACCCATGCCGCACATCGCCGTCGTCCCCGGGGACGGGATCGGGAACGAAGTCATCGCGCAGGGGCTGCGGGTGCTGGGCGCCGTCGCGCCGGACGTCACCTGGGAGACCTTCGATCTCGGCGCCGAGCGCTACCTGCGGGACGGCACCACCATGCCGCCCGACGTCATGCGACGCTGGCGAGAGGACTTCGACGCCGTCTACCTCGGCGCGCTGGGCGACCCGCGGGTGCCCAGCAACGTGCACGCCCGCGACATCCTGCTCGGCGCGCGCTTACAGCTGGACCTCTACATCAACTTCCGTCCGGTGCGGCTCCTGGACTCGCGCACCTGCCCGCTCAAGGACAAGGCCCCCGAGGACATCGACTTCGTCGTGTTCCGCGAGAACACCGAGGGGCTCTACACGGGCATCGGCGGGCAGTTCAAGCGCGACACCGACGACGAGGTCGCCATCGAGCAGGAGATGAACACCCGGAAGGGCGTGGAGCGCATTGTCCGCGCGGCGTTCGCGTGGGCGCGCCAGCACGGCAGGCGCCGGGTGTGCATGAGCGACAAGGCGAACGCCATGCGCCACGGCCACGACCTCTGGCAGCGCGTCTTCAAGGCCGTGGCGGCCGAATACCCCGAGATCGAGGCGCGGCACCTCTACGTGGACGTGCTGACGATGCAGATGGTGCTGGCACCCGAACAGTTCGACGTCATCGTCACGAACAACCTCTTCGGCGACATCGTCACCGACCTCGGCGCCGCGATCCAGGGCGGCATCGGGCTGGCCGCGAGCGGCAACCTCAACCCCGGCGTGGCGGCGCTCTTCGAGCCGGTCCATGGCAGCGCGCCCGACATCGCCGGCAAGGGCATCGCGAACCCGCTCGCCGCCGTGCTCACCGCGGGCATGCTGCTGGGGCACCTGGGCCGCCCGGAGGTCGAGCGGCGCGTGCAGGACGCCGTGCAGGCCTGCCTCCGCGACGGTCGTGTCACCCGCGAGCTGGGCGGCAGCCTGTCTACGGAGGACGTCGGAAACGCCGTGCTGGACCACCTCGGCGGGCTTTGAGCCCTTCTCCTGGGGCGGGGGGCTCCGCCCCCCGCAACGCCCCCCGGGCACCTACCGGCTGAACAGGTCGCCCACCACGCGCCACTGCTCGGTGCCCGCGTCGCCCGCGCGGCGCAGGCACACCGACGCGGGCGGAACCTGGCCGGCGGCGGGGACGCGGTAGAGGTCGAGGCCCCCGGCCACATCGCGGCGCGGGGGCCCGAGCACCGCCCGCAGCACCGTGTCCAGCCGCCCCCGGGCCGCCGGCGCGACCGCGGCGCGTTCGACCACCACGTCGGTCACCCCGAGCGACCGGAGCACACCGCCCGCCGGGACCGGCGGCAGCAGCCACCCGGGGTCGTCCGAGAGCGCCACGAGTGCGGCCACCACGGCCGGCTCGCCCAGCAGCGCGTGGCATCGCGGCAGCGGACCGGGCGGCACGACGGGGGAACGTCCGGCCGCGGCCAGGCGGGCGCTCGCCACCCGCGACGCGCCCCCCGGCACGCGCACGCCCTCGACCGAGAGCGGCAGCAGCAGCACGGCGCCGTCGCGCCGGGCGAGCCAGTCCACGCCCGCCGAATCCTCCCGCAGCGGAGGCGACGACGACACCGGCCACGCCCGCGCGCCCACCCACGCTCCCTCGCCCGCCGCGAGCAACCCCACGCCGAGGAGCATCCACGCCGGGCGCGGGGCGCGCGCCCAGCCGAGCGCCACGAGGGCGCCCGCCACCAGCGCGGCGGCCCCCGCGCGCGCCGGCACCCCGCCGTCCGGCGGCTGCAGCAGCCCGAGCAGCGCGCCCGGCCCCGGCAGCGTGCGACCGAGTACGGCCACGACCTCTCCGTCCCAGCGGACCCACGCCCCACAGGCCAGGAGCCAGCACCCGAGCGCAGCGACGCGCGCGCGGGACCCCGCGACGCCGACCAGCGCGACGCCCAGCGCCACGAGGCCCGGCCACGCGCCCCACGGCGGCCCGAGCGCGCCGGCGCGCGGGAGCACGTCGCCGAGATCGAGGTCCATCCCCGCGCGCGCCGGCGCACCCCACGCGGCCGCAACCACCCCCGCGAGCAGGCACCCGAGCCACGGCGGGACCCCGAGCGCCCCGAGGCGGGGGGCGTTGCGGGGGGAAGCACCCCCCGCCTCGAAACCCGGCGCGACGAGCACCGCACCGGCGGCGCCGAGGGCGAGCCCGAGCGCGGAGTCGAACCACCCGGCGACGAGGATCGTCGGGACCCACAGCGCCGGCCAGCGCGCGGAAAGGCCCAGCGACGCCACGGCCCACACCGCGCCCGCGGCCTCCACGGCGAGGCGCGGGCTGCCCACGCGCCCGCACAGCATGGCGGCCAGGAGCGTGGCCCCCGACGCGGCCCCGACCCAGCGCGCGCCCGACACGCGCAACGCGACCGCCACGCCCGCGGTCCCGCATGCCACGATCACGGCGGGGAGCAGGGCCGGTGCATCCACGCACCCCGCCTAACGCAGCGATACAGGCCCGGGCATGGCACGCCCCCTCCTGCTGACCGCCGGCGCCACCCGAAACCGCGTGGACGCCATCCGCTACCTGAGCGCCCACGCCACCGGGCAAACCGGCGTCGCGCTGGCGCGGCGGCTTTCGGGGCACGGGCTGGACGTGCACCTGCTCGGCAGCGTCGAGGCGTGCCTGCGCGCGGAGCTCGACGCGCTGCGGCACCCCGACGCGCCCGCGCCGACCCGCGAGACGTTCGAGGGCAC
>JBDLRI010000108.1:0-15436 GCA_039800105.1 Pseudomonadota bacterium | reverse complement strand
CGGGCGGCGGCCACCGGGACCGTCCGCGGGCGCACGAACGCGAGCCACCCGGCGAGCGCGAGCGGCCACGCCACGAGCGCGATGACGGTGTGGACCCGCTCGTCGGCGGCGCCCGGCGGCGGCGTCCACAACGCGGGAAGGCGCGCGTGGCCCACCCACGCGGCCGCCGCGAGCACGCATGCCCACACGACGGCCAGCCCCGCATCCAGCCCGCGACGCATCAGCGGTACCGCACGCGGGGGTCCACCACCGCGTAGAGCAGGTCCGCGAGCAGGTTCCCCGCCACGACGAGCAGCGTGAACACGAAGAAGCAGCCCATCACGAGCGGCACGTCCTGGGACTGGATCGCGCCCACGATGACGCGCCCCATGCCGGGCCACGCGAACACGTACTCCACGAGCACGGCGCCGGAGAACAGGAAGGGCAGGTTCAGGCCGAGCAGCGTGATGAGCGGCAGCATGGCGTTGCGGAAGGCGTGCCGCAGGAGGACCGTGCGCTCCGACAGGCCCTTGGCGCGGGCGGTGCGTACGAAGTCGGCCTGCAGCACCTCCAGCATGCTGGAGCGCATGTAGCGGGCATCGCCGGCGGCGGCGGCCAGGCCCAGCGCCGTGGCCGGCAGCACCAGGTGCAGCAGCCGATCCCACGCCTGGGCCAGCGGCGGCATGTAGTCGTGCACCACCGGGTCCGTCATGCCGGAGCTGGGCAGGATCGGCCATGCCAGGGAGAACACCAGCTGGAGCACGAGCGCGAGCCAGAACCCGGGCATGCTGAAGAAGAACAGCGTCAGCACGCTGAGCGCGCCATCCACGAAGCGGCGCTGGTGCACGCTCTGGAGGATGCCCACGACGATGCCGAGACCCTGCGCGATGACGATGGTCAGCAGGGAGAGCA
Organism: Pseudomonadota bacterium; assembly: GCA_039800105.1. Lineage (GTDB taxonomy): Bacteria > Myxococcota_A > UBA796 > UBA796 > SXON01 > CAMAXZ01. The sequence continues at coordinate 14,545 of JBDLRI010000108.1, read as the reverse complement.
CCACCGTGTTCGGCAGGTGGGCCGCGATCACCTCCACCACCGGCCGCTGCTGCGCGAGGCTCGTGCCGAACTCCAGCCGCGCCATGTTGCCCATCTGGCGGGCGTAGCGGACCAGCACCGGCGCGTCGCAGCCGAGGCTGGCGCGGATCTGCGCGATGGCGTCGGGGTCCATGTCGGGATTGACGAAGGCGTCGCAGGCATCGCCCGGCGCCAGCTCGACGAGGAAGAACAGGAGCGTCATCACCCCCGCCAGGAGGGGGATGGCCAGCAGCAGCTTCCGGGCGAGGTGGGCGAGCACGTCAGTACCGGTACTTCACCCGGTCGGCCGGGACGGACCAGCGGTTCAGGCGCCGATAGGGCGACAGCACGTCGATGGTCGTGTCCTGGAACCGGTCGTGGACCGCGACGATCTCGTCCATCCAGTACAGGAACGCATACGGCTGGTCCTCGTGGATGACGCGCTGGAGCTCCTGCCAGGTGGCGCGGGCGCGCTCGGGGTCCGGCTCGGCCAGGCCCTGTGCGATCAGCGCGGTCACGCGCGGGTTTCGGTAGCTCGTGAAGTTGAAGGCGCTGCCCTCCCCCCAGATGCTGCCGGGATCGACGAACAAGCCGGCGGACCAGCCCGACAGGGCCGCCTCGTAGTCGCGACGGCGCAGGCGCTCGAAGAAGGCGTTGCTCTCCACCTTGTCGAGCTGCACGTCGACGCCGACGCGGCGCAGCTGCGCCTGGACGAGCACGGCGGCCTTCTCCCGCCGGGCGTTGCCGCTGTTGAGCAGCAGCGTGAAGCGCATGGGCTGGCCCGCCTTGTCGAGGATGCCGTCGCCGTCGGTGTCGCGCCAGCCCAGCTCGGCGAGCCGGGCACGGGCGGCGTCCGGGGCGTACGGGACCGGCGCGACGTCGTCCGCGTGCACCCCGCACAACGCGGGGGTGATCGTGCCGATCGCCGGCCGGCCGTAGACCTCGCCCGTCACCCGCGACGTGAGCAGGTCCGCGATCATGCGTTCCACGTCGAGCGCGCCGGCCAGCGCGCGCCGCACCTCCCGGTCCGCGAAGATCGGGTGCGGCTTCACGCGCGTCGGATCCGGCACCTGGCCCTTCGCACGCGTCCCCGCGGTGGCGCGCACGTCCGCCGGGTCGAGGCTGTTCCACGCCACGTAGTCCATGGAGCGCCAGCCCCGCCGGTGCAGGGAGATCTCGGGATGCTCGGTCGCGAGCTTGTCCGCGTCCGCGACCAGCACGCCCTCCATGAGATCGATCGCGCCGTTCTCCAGCTCGACCAGCCGGGTGGCGTACTCGGGCAGCACCTTGAAGATCACGCGACGCAGCCGGGGACGGTCCTCGACGGGACCCGTCCACGCGTCGTTGGGGGCCAGCACGAGCCGCGCGTTCTTCTCCCACGTCGCCACGCGCCACGGCCCGCTCGAGAGCGGCGCGAGCGCGTTGAGCGGGTGGCTGCGCAGCGACCCGGGGTCGGCGTCGCGCAGCCGGTGGGCCGGCACCGGGGTCAGGCTGGTGTGGGCCAGCATCGTGGTGCGGTCGTAGGCGTGGGTGAACTCCCAGCGCAGGTGCGTGTCGTCGATCACGTGCGGCCGCGCGTCCGGCCGCATGTGCTCGGTCATGTCCAAGCGGGGGCTGCCGACCTTCGGGTCCGCCACGAGCGCGTAGGTGGCCGCCACGTCCCGCGCGGTGAGCCGGGTGCCGTCCTCCCAGGTCAGGTCGTCGCGCAAGGTCATGTCGATGCGCGTGCCATCCTCCGAGAAGGACCACTCCGTCGCCATCTCCGGGGTGTAGCGGAGCGCGCAGGAGAAGTCGCTGTCGAAGAGCGACGACGTGGTGGCCTCGATGATGGCGCTGTCCGAGGCGCTGCTGCTCACGACGTAGAGCATGTTCTTCGCGTCGGAGGGCACCCCGATGACGAGCGTGTCACGCCGTCCCTGCGCATCCGCCACGGTGCCGCCGACGTCCGCGCACGCCCACAGCGACGCGAGGATCAGCAGCGGCAGGGACATTCAGCCTCCTTCGTCGTTCGTCTCCCCCGGGGTGGGCGTCGGGTCGCTGACCCAGGTGGCGCTCCCGTCGGGGCTGCGCGCCATGGAGACGTCGTCCGCCTGCAGCTCGTAGGTCAGCAGGTCGACCGCCACCGGGTCATAACCGTCCGCGGACAGGTGCACGGCGAGCGAACCCCCGTCCCCGGAGAGCTTGAACCCGGCGTGGTCCGCGCCCTGGGTCTCCTCGTCGTCGTCGCACCACACGAGCACGAATCCCCCGGCCGGCACGACCACGTCTGCGTCGAGGGCGAACTTGAGCGGATCGTCCGCGTCATCCGAGAGGTAGAGCCCCGCCAGCGGCACGTCGGCGTCGCCGGAGGCGTGGAGCTCCACCCAGTCGTCGTACTCGCCCGCCGCGTCCGCCACGGCGGTCATGTTCTTCGCCATGAACTCGTTGAGGACGAGCGCGGGCGGCGGCGGGGCCGAGGACGTGTCGCCGGCAGGCGTGTCGGCCTGGCCGCACGCGAGAAGCAGGAGCGTGAGCATGAACCTCCGGGGAGCGTCCGAACCTAGGCACCGGGTGCCGGTCCCCAAGGGGCCGCCCAATCGACAGGAGCGTACGGCATACCACGGACGGGGCGGTGCCGCGCCCTCGCCAGCATGGCGGCCCCGGTGCTACGCTGCGCACAGGTGGTCCGCGAGGACCCGGGAGCGCGCGTGCCGAAGAAGACGAAGATCCTCTTCATCAAGTACCACGAGGCCGCCGACCAGCAGCCGCTCAGCAAGAAGGCGGCGGAAAAGCTGGGCATCTTCCCGTCGCTGGCGCTCCTGCAGCTGGCGGCGTGGATCCGCCATCACGGCTTTGCCGTGGAGCTCATCGACCTGCACGCCGAGAACCTGATGCCCGCGGACGCCGTGTCACGCGTGCGGGACGCCCGTCCCGACATCGTGGCGCTGACCGCCAAGACCCTGGGCTGGCCGGCGGTGATCGAGATCGCGCAGATGGTCCGGCAGGCCGCGCCGAAGGCGCGCATCGTCGTGGGCGGCCCGCAGATGAGCATCTACCCGCGGGAGAGCCTCACGTGGGAGTGCTTCGACCTCGCGGTGGTCGGCGACGGCGAGGAGACCTTCCTCGACATCTGCGAGCACGTCGAGAGCGGCTCGTCCCTCGAGGACATCCCCGGGACCGTGGTCCGCCTCTCCGACGGCGAGCTGAAGCAGAACCCCGCGCGGCCGGTCCCGAAGGACATCGACCGCTACCCGATGCCCGCCTGGGACCTCGTCTCCATCGACCGCTACCACTGCCTGACGCTGCTGCGGCCCTTCGCCACGATGGTGACCACGCGCGGCTGCCCGTGGCACTGCGGCTACTGCAGCCAGGTCTACTCCGAGAAGCTGCGGTTCCGCGATCCGGGGCTCGTCGTCGACGAGATGGAGCACCTCGAGCGCCAGTACGGGGTGCGCGAGATCGTCATGTTCGACGAGACGTTCACCATCGGCCGCAAGCGCATGCGCACGCTGTCCGAGGAGATCCTGCGCCGCAACCTCAAGGTGAAGTTCAACATCCGCGCGCGCGTGGACACCGTGGACCGGGAGACGCTCCAGCTGCTCAAGCGCGCCGGCCTCCGCAGCATCCACATGGGCGTGGAGGCCGGCACCGACCGCGTGCTCAAGATCATGAACAAGCAGATCACGCGGGAACAGACCGAGCGTGCCTTCCGCATCGCGCGGGAGGTCGGCATCGAGACCCGCGGCTACTTCATGGTCGGCTACTACGACGCCACCCCGGCCGACATCGACGACATGATCAAGTTCAGCGCCGGCCTGGGGCTCGACTGGGCCAGCTACTCGGTGGCCACGGCGCTGCCGGCCACGGACCTCTACCGGGTGGCCCAGGAGCGCGGCTACGTCGACGGAGACTTCTGGCGCCGCTACACGATCAACGGCGGCGGCCCCATCCCGCAGCTCGAGACGGAGACCTTCACGGCCGAGCAGCTGCGCCAGTACCGCACGAAGGCCTACCTGAACTTCTACCTGCGCCCGGACCTCATCCGTCGCAAGTTCAGCAAGTCCGAGGGCCGCGACGAGCTCATCGAGATGCTCGGCGGCGCCACGGTGCTCTCCGAGATCGTGAAGAGCACCGTGCTCAAGCGCATCCCGAGCGTCGGCATCGGCAAGTGGGGCACCGTCTGACCTGCGCTGGGGCGGAGGGGGCCCCACCCCCCTCCGCAACGCCTCCCCCGGCGGGGCTTGTCCGGCCGGCCGCGCGTGGCCACGTCCTGCGCGGGAGGCACCCGTGCAGCTGTTCAAGGAAATCCTGGTTCCCGTCGACTTCTCCGAGAGCAGCGCGCGCGCCCTGCGCCTCGCCATCCGGCTGGCGCGCACCACGAACGCGCGCCTGAGCCTGCTGCACGTGGGGCTCGTGCCCGGCTACGCCGGCTACGACCTCGGCGGCTACGGCGCGCCCTATCCGGAGACGCTCGTGGCGCTGCACGAGCAGCTCGCGCGCGAGCAGAAGCACGCGGTGGAGAAGCTCGCGGCCGAGGAGATCCCCGGCGACGTGGCCTGGCGGCCCGTCCTGCGCGAGGGCTGGCCCCCCGACGAGATCGTGGCCGAGGCCAAGGAGAGCCACGCGGACCTGATCGTGATGGGGACGCACGGCCGCACCGGTCTCGGACGCGTGCTGCTCGGGTCGGTGGCGGAGCGCGTGGTCGCCAAGGCCGGCGTGCCCGTCATGCTGGAGCGGTAGACGCCCGCTGCGACAGCGCCGATGCCCGCGTGATCCGGGGGATCAGTCCCAGCGCGGGCAGCGCGAGCAGGAAGGTCAGCGCGAACCAGCCCGCGTAGCCCCAGCGCTCTGCGCCGAATCCGGACACGGCGCCCGCCACCGTGCGCGTCAGCGCGCCGCACGCGGACAGCGCCGCGAAGCGCGTGGCGGACTGGCGCTCCGTGCCCGCGCTGTGGGCCATCAGCAGCGAGAGCAGCGCCGCGGACCCCAACCCCGTCGCGAGACCCTCGGCGGCGCACGCGGCCACGGCCGGCCCGACGCCGCCCACGTGCGCCGCGGCGGCGTAGCCGAGGTTCGACACGGCCTGCGCCCCGCCCAGCCACACCAGCGCGCCGCGGATGCCGGCGCGGCGCACGACCTCGCCGCCGAGCACCGCACCGAGGGACACCCCGCCGATACCGGTGACGCTGGTCAGAAGGCCCACGCCGCCCGCGTCCAGTCCGCTCGCGAGCAGGTAGGGCCGGGTCATCGGCGCCATGGCGGCGTCCCCGACCTTGTAGAGCACCACGAACGCGAACAGCGCCAGCCGCTCCGGGGCGCGCGCCCAGTCGGCCAGCGCCGTCCACCACCCTTCGCCGGCAACGCCGGAGGGGACCGCGGGGGAGGCGTTGCGGAGGGGGCTCCCCCCTCCGCCCCAGGAGGAGGGCGAGGGGACGCGCCCGAGCAGGACGAGCATCGCGAGCGCGAGGCCCGCCACCGCGGCGAACGCCACCGACCAGCCCCACCGCGCGCCGATCATCGCGGCGCCTCCGCCCGCCAGCGCCATCGCCACGCGGTAGCCGGCCACGCGCAGGCCGGTGACGCGCCCGCGCAGCGATTCGGGGGTCGCGGCGACGAGCCACCCGTCCAGCGCGACGTCCTGCGTGGCGCTCGCGAACACCGTGAGCACGAGCAGCACACCGACCCAGCGCAGGTCGTCGGCAGCCCCGGGAACGGCGGCGCGCCATGCCATTCCGAGCATGCATGCGATCACGACGAGCATGGCACCGGTGATCCAGCGCGCGAGCGTGCCGGTGCGGTCCACCCACGGCCCCCAGAGCACCTTCAGCGTCCATGGAAGCCCCGTGAGGCCGAGCAACCCGAGCGAGGCCAGATCCACGCCCTGCACGCGCAGCCAGAGCGGCACGAGGTCGTTCACGGCCCCGAACGGCAGGCCGGACGCCACCTCGAGCGCCACGACCGTGGCGAGCAGCCGCCGCGTGGTCACGTGCCGCCGCGCCCGACCTGCTGCAGCGCCTGCACGGAGCGCACGATCGCCTCGACGCTCGGGGTTCCGCGGTTGGCGAGCCGTACGCGCCGCTCGGGGTTGACCAGCACGACCGTGCGCACGAGCCACGGACGCAGCGGGAGCTGGATCGCGGCGCGGAAGAGCCTCGCCACGCTGGCACCGCGGTCGGTCAGCAGCGGAAAGCCCACGCCGGCGCGCTCGGCCATGGCGCGGTGCGAGGGCGCCTCGGCGGGGTTCACGCCGAACACGTCCACGCCGAGCGCGGCGAGCGTCTCCCGGTGGGTCTCCACGTCCCGGAGCTGGGCGGCGCAACCGTCGTCCGCGTCATCCACGTAGAACACCAGCAGCGACCAGCGTTTCCCGTGGCGGTGCCACCGATCGTCCCAGCCCTGGAGATGCCATTCGGGGGCCACGGACCCCTCCGGGAGCACCGAAGGATAGAGCCGCGCCGCCAGCGCGCGGCGCACCGGCGACGGGAGCGCGCGGAGGCGCGTGCGGAGGGAGTCCATCCGTCCTCCTACCCGCCGTGACCCGCGGCGCGCCAGCGCACGATGGCGGCGCGCCGCCACGCCTCCGCGAGCGACTCCCCGGCGCCGGGGACGACTCCCGCCGCCGCCGCCCAGCGGGGCCAATCCGCCTCCAGCGACGACGCCCCCACCGGACCCGGGGGGGCCTCCCGGCCGAGGGCCTCTCGGGCCACGACCGCCCGGAGCGCCCCTCCCGGCCGCGGCGCGAGGTGCAGCACCGGCACCGTGCCGGCGAGCGTGAGGAACGGCCGGTCGCACCACGGGTGCACGACCGCCATCCCGGCGTCACCGGCCATGCGCTCCAGCAGGGGAAGCGTGCCGTCGGCCAGGGCCGCGCGCCGCAGGCCCGGCTGCGCACGCAGACCCCCGGTGCCCGAACGCCGCGCCCGCACCGCCGCGATCACGTCGCTGCCGCCGAGCTCCAGCGCCGCCCGCGCGCCCAGGCCCGTGACGAAGGCGTCGGCGCCGGCCTCGCCCGCCGCGCGCACCAGCATCCACCAGGCGAGGTCCCCGGGCCCGAGGGGCCATTCGACGGCGCGCGCCGCCTCGTCCCACGCGCCGACGGCGTCCGCGTCGACCGCCACGAGCCGCGCGCCGACGGCCCCGGCCACGCCCTCCGCCCATGCGCGCCGGGCGCCGTCGCCCGCGTCGAGCACGACGGCCACGAGGTCACATCCGCCGTGCGCGGCGGCAGCGGCGAGCACCGTCGCGCTGGACATCCCACCGAGTGCCACCGCCACGCGCGGACGGCGTCCCGCCGCGCCGCCGCGCCCCGCGGCCGACGCCCCCACGCACCCGAGCGCCTCCAGCTCGGTGCGGATCGCGAGGGCCAGCGCCCACCCGAGCGACCGCGCCCAGCGACCGGCGTGGCCACCCATGCCGGCGGGCTGCACGTCGAACGCCTGCCCGGGCATCGTCCGCGCCACGTCCCCGTCCCATGCGACCGTGCCGCCCGGCGGGACCCTCCGGAGCGCGCGCCACGGCGTCGCGCCGTCGGCCCACCGACCCGTCCGGACCCAGGCATCCAGCGCGGCCGCGTCGCCCTCGCGGGAAACGCCCGACGCCAGGATCGCCCGGGCGTCGTTCGCCACGCACCCGCCCTCCGGCGCGACCAGCACGTCCCGCACGCCGACGCCGTCCCGCGCGGCCCGCAACCCCTCGCCGTCCTCCCGGACGGCGGCCCACGCCACCACGCCGCGCAACCGTCCGTCCACCCGCGCCGGACCGAGCGCCGCGGCGACGGACGCCACCGCGTCGGGGGTGTGCTCCGGCGGAGCACCCCCGCGATGGACCGTCTCCGCCCGCAACCGCCGCAGGTGGGTGACGACCCCCGACGCCACCGCGTGCCAGCCGCTGGTACGCGCCACGCATGACCCCGGCTCGCCCGGCTCGCCCGCCGCCAGGCCGAGGGTCCAGCGTCCCGCGCCGACGACGTCCCAGCCGTGCGGGCCGCGGGACCCGAGCACGCGCGCCACGCGCGCCAGCCCCGTCCCCGGGGCGTCACGCCAGGCGATCCAGCCGCTCACGGGACCCCGCGTCGCTCAGGGAGCGCCGGCCGGCTTCGTGGCGGCCTCGGGCGGGGCCGATCCGTCCGGCGCGCCCACCTTCGGCGCGAGGTCCCCGAGGTCCGGGGTATCCGACACGTCGAGGTCGATGTTGCCGATGGCGGCGGTGCCCACGGTCACCGGGGCGCGGGTGCGCGCCGCGGGGTCCCCGGCGTCCGGCCCCGACGGTCCCACGTCGAGAAAGGCGACGACGTGCACCTCGCCGCTGTCCTTCGGCACCTCCACCTGCCAAGGCCCCACCGCGGCCACCTGCCCCGACGCGACGAGGCGCGGCAGCGGGTGCTTGGAAAGGGCGTCGAGTGCCAGCACGTCGATCCGGAACGCCCCCTTCTCCTTCCCGGCGTAGCGCAGGGCGCCGGACAGCGTCACGCCGGTCCCGGGCGCCACCACGGGCACCTGTCCCGGAGGCGTCGTCGGACCCGGGTCCGCAGGTCCGGGCGCACCCGCCGCGGGGGTCCCCGCCGCGGAGGCCGACCCGTCCGGCCCCCCGAGCGGCTTGTCCGCGCCCACCTTCGATTCGGGCGGCGCGCACGCCACGGCGAGCACCAGCACCCCTCCCCACACCGCGCCTCCACGCATCCGGACCTCCGACACCCCGGGCGATAACGCGGACCGCCCCCGCCTGCGGTTTGACACGACCCGACCGCGCGCGCTACACCCGCTCGGTCGGGCCGTTCCGCTGCCCGGAAAGAGGACCTCGCGTGTCGATCACCCTGCGTAGCTATGTGTTCCTCGATTCGATGCAGCCGCAGCTCGCCGCGTTCACCGGCACCACCGCCCGCGGCTTCCTTCCGCTCGCGGGTGACGCGTCCCTGTGGGTCGAGACCGCCCCCGGCATGATCATCAACCGCGTGACGGACGTGGCGCTCAAGGCCACCGCCGCCGTGCCCGCGGTGCAGGTCGTCGAGCGCGCCTTCGGCCTGCTCGAGCTGCACCACCGCGACAAGGGCGAGGTCCGCTCCGCCGGCGACGCCGTGCTGAAGTTCATCGGCGTGGACGCCAGCGGCGCCAACAAGCCGAAGGTCACCTCCAACCAGATCATCCGCGCGGTCGAGCCCTACCAGGCGCAGCTCATCAACCGCAACCGCAGCGGCATGATGCTCATCCCCGGCGAGAGCCTGTTCATCCTCGAGACCGAGCCGGCCGCGTGGATCGTGCTGGCTGCGAACGAGGCCGAGAAGGCCGCCCGCGTCAGCCTCGTCAACCTCCAGCCCTACGGCGCCTTCGGCCGCCTGTGGATGTCGGGTCCCGAAGCCGAGATCGACGCCGCCGCGGCCGCAGCCATCGCCGCGATCGAGGGCGTGCAGGTCGGCTGAGGCCGTCCGGCATCCTGCGACCTCCTCCTGGGGCGGAGGGGGACGCCCCCTCCGCAACGCCTCCCCCGAACCACCTGAATTCCCTCACCTTACGGAGACAGTCCCATGGCAGACGCACTCGGAATGATCGAGACCCGCGGCTTCGTCGCCGGCGTGGAAGCCGCTGACGCAATGGTCAAGGCCGCCCGCGTGGAGCTGGTCGGCTACGAGAAGATCGGCGGCGGCTACGTCACCGTCGTGGTCCGCGGCGACGTCGCGGCGGTCAAGGCCGCCACCGACGCCGGCAAGCTCGCGGCGCAGCGCGTCGGCGAGCTGGTCTCGGTGCACGTCATCCCGCGCCCGCACGAGAACATCGACGCCGTGCTGCCGCTCGGCCGCGCCCCCGCCGCCGGCAAGTAGGCGCCGTGAAGCTCGGCAGGGTCATCGGCACCGTCGTCGCGTCCCGAAAGGACGAAAAGCTCGACGGCACCAAGCTCTTCATGGTCCAGGACGTGAGCCTGGAGATGAAGGGCAGGGATGCCTTCGTCGTGGCGGTGGATTCCGTCGGCTGCGGGACGGGCGAGCTCGTCCTGTACGCCTCCGGCAGCAGCGCCCGGCAGACCCGCACGACCGACGGCCGCCCCGTGGATGCCGTCATCATGGCCATCGTGGACACCGTGGACGTGGGCGGCGCCGTCGCCTACGACAAGGCCCGGGGAGACTGATCCATGTCCAGCGGCGTGTCCAGCCCCAGCGAGGTCGAGGCCATCGTACGGAAGGTCCTGGCGCAGGTCAGGACCGGCGACGCTCCGGCCAAGGCCGGCCCGCCCTCCAAGCCGCACGGCGTCTACAAGACCGTCTCCGACGCCGTCGGGGCCGCACGGGTCGCGCAGTCCACGCTGGTCGCGCTCCCGCTCGAGAAGCGCCGGGAGATCGTGGCGAGCATCCGGAAGCACGCCGCCGCGGACGTCCACACCCTCGCGCGCATGGCCGTCGACGAGACCGGCCTCGGCCGCGTCGAGGACAAGATCAAGAAGAACCTGCTCGTCATCCACCGCACGCCCGGGCCCGAGATCCTCGAGCCGCAGGCGTTCACCGGGGATGACGGGCTGACGCTGATCGAGCGCGCCCCCTTCGGCGTCATCGCGGCGATCACGCCGTGCACGAATCCGACCGAGACCATCCTGTGCAACGGCATCGGCATGATCTCCGGCGGCAACACGGTGGTGTTCAACACCCACCCCACCGCGCGCAACGTGAGCGCGTACGTCGTCGACCTCGCCAACCGCGCGAGCATGGCCGTCGGCGGCCCCGACAACCTCTTCACCTGCGTGGCCGATCCGACCATCGAGAGCGCCAACGAGCTGCTGCGCTTCCCCGGCATCCGGCTCAACGTGGTGACCGGAGGTCCGGCGGTCGTGAAGGCGGCCTTCGCGGCGGGCAAGAAGTGCGTCGCCGGCGGACCCGGCAACCCGCCGGTCGTCGTCGACGAGACCGCGGACATCGAGGCCGCGGCGCGCGGCATCGTCGCCGGCGCGAGCTTCGACAACAACATCATCTGCTGCGACGAGAAGGAAGTCTTCGTCGTCGACAAGGTCTACGACCGCCTCATGGAGGCCGTCGTCCGGGCCGGCAGCGTGCAGATCCGCAACCACCAGGTCACGCGGCTCGAGAAGCTCATCCTCACCGCGGACCGCGAGCACACGAACACGAAGTGGGTCGGCAAGGACGCGTCGAAGTTCCTCAAGGAGATCGACGTCCCCTTCCAGGGCGATCCCCGCCTGGTGGTGTGCGAGGTCCCGTTCGACCACCCGTTCGTGCAGCTGGAGCTGCTCATGCCGGTGTTGTCCTTCGTGCGCGTGAAGGACGTGCACGAGGGCATCGACCTCGCGGTCAAGGCGGAGCACGGCTACGGCCACACCGCCAGCATGTGGTCGAAGAACATCGATGCGCTGCACCGCATGGCGCGCGCGTTCAACGGAAGCATCTTCGTGAAGAACGCCCCCCACTACGCGGGGCTGGGCTTCGGCGGCGAGGGCTGGACGAGCTTCACCATCGCGAGCCCGACCGGCGACGGCCTGACGACGGCGCGCACGTTCACGCGCGAGCGTCGCTGCACCCTGGCCGGGCACTTCCGGATCGTCTGAGGTGGACGCCCTCGCGCTGCTCGAGCTCGACTCGATCGCGCGCGGGTGGCGCGTGCTCGACGCGATGGTGAAGGAGGCGCCCATCACGGTCGTCGAGGCGAACCTCGTCGAGCCGGGGCACTTTCTCGTGCTCTTCGGGGGCGGCGTGGCCGAGGTCGAGGCGGCGTGGACGAAGGGTCGCGAGGTCGCCGGCGAGGCGCTCCTCGACACGCTCCTGCTGCCGCACGCGCATCCACGCCTGTGGGCCTGCCTGCGCGGGGACGAGTCCTTCCACGACGTCGACTGCGCCGCCATCGTCGAGGGCCGTACCGTCGCCGCCACGCTCGGCTCCGCGGACGCGGCGGCGAAGGAAGCCGACGTCCGACTGTGCGCGGTCCGCGTGACCCCGGCGCTCGGCGGACGCGGCTACTACGTGCTCACCGGGGCGCAGCACGACGTGGAGGCCGCGGTCGCGCGCGGCGTGTCCGCGCTCGGCGGGCGGCTCCACCGTGCGGAGGTCGTTCCGCGCGCCCACCCCGAGTTCCTCGCCTTCGCGCTGCGGCGCGCCCCCTTCGGAGCATCCTGATGCAGCTCGCCCGCGTGCTCGGCACCGTCGTGGCCTCCGTCAAGCACGAGAGCCTCGTCGGCATCCGCCTCCTCGTCCTGCAACCGGTGGACCACGACGACGTCCCGGACGGCGAGCCGATCGTCGCGGCCGACCCGCTCCAGGCCGGGCCCGGGGAGCTGGTGGAGTGGACCACCGGGCGCGAGGCGGCGCTGGCGCTGCCGGACACGTACGCGCCCGTCGACGCGGCCGTGGTCGCCATCTGCGACGCGGTGTACGGGGACCGGAGGCACCTCGCATGATCCTCTGCCGAGTCATCGGAAACGCCGTGGCGACCGTGAAGCACCCCAGCTTCGAGGGGCGCGCCGTGCTCGTGTGCCAGCCCGTCGCCGTGGACGGCCGCACCGCGAAGGGCGGCACCTTCCTGTCCGTCGACGCCGTGCAGGCCGGGCCGGGCGATCTCGTGCTCGTCGCCCGGGAGGGCAACACGGCGCGGCAGGTGCTCAAGGCCGGCGAGGAGCCTCTCCACAGCGTCATCCTCGGCATCGTGGACGACATCCGCCTCGGCGACGGGACCGGCGCATGAGTGACGACGCCCTCCGGCGCGAGCTGGCCGACACCGCGCGGGCGCTGCACGCGCGCGGCTGGGTGGCCAACCACGACGGCAACGTGTCCGTGCGCCTCGACGGCGGTGGCTTCCTGGCGACGCCGACGGCGGTGTCCAAGGCCGACGTGCATCCCGAGATGCTCGTCGTGCTGGACGAGGACGGCAAGGTCATCGGCGGAACGCGCAAGGTGTTCAGCGAGTTCGCCCTGCACCTCGCCGTGTTCCGCGCCCGCCCGGACGTGCGCTGGGTCGTTCACGCCCACCCGCCCACCGCGACGGGCTGGGCGGTCGCCGGCCACAGCTTCTTCGATCCGCCGTTCATGGCCGAACCGGTGGTGAGCCTCGGGGCGCGCGTGCCGGTCGTGCCGTTCCTCGCGCCCGGCGCGTCGGCGGCGCCCGTGGGCGAGACCTTCGCCGAGGTGGACGCCGCGCTGCTCGGCGGGCACGGCGCGCTGACCTGCGGGCCCTCCGCGGAGCTGGCGTTCCTGCGCATGGAGTTGCTGGAGCACCTCGCGCGGATCGCGCTCGTGGCGCGGCAGGTCGGCGGCGCGCGTCCGCTCGACCCCGCGCACGTCACGGCGCTCCTGGAGGCCCGCGCCAAGGCTGGCCTGGGCCCCGTGCCGGCGGGTCGCGACGGGTCTGCGCGCCCCTCCGCCGCCGGCCCGCGCCCGGACATCGCCGCCCTTGTCCGGGACGCGCTCGGACGGATGTAGTCGCGTGCCGACGCCGCGCCCGACCCTGCTTCGCACGGAACGGCACGGTACCCTCGCGCTGTACGACGCATGGCACGTGCAGCGCGTCCGAGCCGTGGTGGACGACGTCGTCGCGGACTGGTCCGCGCGGGGCCTCCTTCCCGCGCGGCGAGACGCCCGCATCGTCCTCAAGCCCAACCTCAACAACGACCTGCCCGGGCTGACCGGGAACGCCACCGACCTGCGGGTGCTCGACGCCCTGCTGCGGTCGCTCGCGGCGCGCGGCTACACGCAGCTCACGGTCGCCGACGGGTCGAACGTCGGGGTCCACCGGCGCGGGATCGACGTCGCCCGTCGCCTGCGGGTGGATCGGCTGGCGGCGGTGCACGGCGCGCGCTTCGTGGATCTCAACCGGGACGAGGGTCGCCCCATGCCGCTGTGCGACGGCGCACCCCGCGTCGCGGCCACGTTCCTCGACGCGGACGTGCGAATCTCGGTGCCGACGCTGAAGACGCACGCCGAGGCCGGGCTGAGCTGCGCGCTCAAGAACCTCGTCGGCACCTGCGTGGGCGAGGACAAGCGCCTCATGCACCGCGCGCTCGCGGCCAACATCGTGGCGCTGGCGGAGGCCGTCGGTCCCCATCTGGTCCTCGTGGACGCGCTGGTGGGGATGCAGGGCAACGGCCCCGGTGACGGCGATCCGGTGCGTCTGGACTGCATCCTCGCGGGAGAGGACCCCTTCGCCGTCGACCTCCTCGCCGCGCGGATCACGGGGCTCGCGCCGGCACGCACCCCCGTGCTCGTCGCCGCGCGGGAGGCCGGTCGCACGCCGGAGACCCTCGCCTCGTCCATCGAGGCCGCGTTTCCGCACATGGTGCGGGTCACGCCCCCCCCGCCGCGCCGGTGGCTGGCACGCATGGCCGACCACCCGGCGCTGCGTCCGCTGAAAATCGCGGCGCGCCCCGTGACGGACAGGGGTCCCGTCGCACGGGCCGCGCGCGCCGCCGGCGTCCTCCAGGACGTCTACGATGTGCGCGAAGACACGCTCCGCCTCGTCGCCCGGACCGATCGCGACTGCGCCACCTGCCGCGTGTGCGAGGCCGTCTGCCCGACCGCCGTTCCCCTCGATGCCATCGGCCTCGGCGAGGGCCACGCGGGGTGCAT
>JBDLRI010000107.1:0-3840 GCA_039800105.1 Pseudomonadota bacterium | reverse complement strand
ATGCACTTCATGAACCCCGTGCCGCTCATGAAGCTCGTCGAGCTGATCCGCGGGCTCGCCACCTCCGACGAGGTCTACGACGCGGTCAAGGCGGCCGCCGAGAAGATGGGCAAGACGACGGTGCTCGGCCGCGACATGCCGGGCTTCATCGTCAACCGCGTTCTGATGCCGTACATCAACGAGGCGGTGCAGGCCCTCTACGAGAACATCGGCAGCGTCGAGGACATCGACACCGCCATGAAGCTCGGCACCAACGTGCCCATGGGCCCGCTCACGCTGGCGGACTTCATCGGGCTCGACACGTGCCTGGCGATCATGGAGGTCCTCCACACGGGGCTCGGAGACACGAAGTACCGCCCCAGCCCGCTGCTGCGGAAGTACGTGGAGGCCGGCTGGCACGGACGCAAGACCGGGCGCGGCTTCTACACCTACGGGGCCAAGTGACCATGGCCCGCGTCGTCGTCACGCAGGACACCGCGCACGTCGCGGTGGTCACCATCACGCGGCCCGAGGCGCTCAACGCGCTCGACCTCGCCACGCTCACCGAGCTGCGCGACGCGTTCGCCGGCCTGGGCACCGAGGGTCCGGACGCCGTGCGCGCCGTGGTCCTGGCCGGGGCAGGGGACAAGGCCTTCGTGGCCGGTGCCGACATCAAGGCCATGCAGGCCCTCGGCGCGCACGACGCGGCGCGCTTCGCGGCGTTCGGACAGTCAGTGCTCGATGCGATCGAGGCGTTCCCGGCGCCGGTCATCGCGGCCGTGCAGGGTTTTGCGCTCGGCGGCGGCTGTGAGCTGGCGATGGCCTGCGACATCGTGCTCGCCGGTCCGCGCGCCGTGTTCGGCCAGCCCGAGGTCAAGCTCGGGGTGATTCCCGGCTTCGGCGGGACCCAGCGCCTCGTGCGGCGTGTGGGCAGCATGCGCGCCCGCGAGCTGATGTACACCGGCCGCACCGTGAAGGCCGAGGAGGCCGTGCGCATCGGTCTCGCGCTGGAGGCCGCGGGGGAGGGGACGGTGCTCGACGCCGCGCTCGCGATGGCGCGGACCATCGCCGCGCAGGGCCCGGTGGCGGTGCGGTTGTGCAAGCGCGCCGTGCTCGACTCCGACCCGTCCCAGGCGACGGGCCTGGCCTACGAGCGCAACCTGTTCGGCCTGTGCTTCGCGACGACGGACCAGAAGGAAGGCATGGCGGCATTCGTCGAGAAGCGCCCCGCGGCCTTCACCGGCGCCTGAGCCGCGCCCGCACGGGGGGCGTTGCGGGGGGATGTCCCCCCGCCCCAGGAGCCTCCGTTCCATCCACAGCCGCGTCGGAGACGGCGCGCAAACCCCCGAGGTGACCGTGTTCGACCTTCCCGACGACGTCCTCGACATCCAGTCCGCGGCGCGTGACTTCGCGCGCTCCACCGTCCTGCCCGGCGCCGCCGCGCGGGACCGAGACCACGCGTTCCCCGCGGAGATCGTCGCCCAGCTCGGCGAGATGGGGTTCATGGGCATGTTCGTGCCCGAGGTCTACGGCGGGGCGGGGCTGAGCACGCTCGCGTACGTCGTGGCGCTCGAGGAGATCTGCTACGCCGACGCCTCGGTCGGCGTGACCATGAGCGTCAACAACAGCCTGGTGTGCTGGCCGATCCTCGCGTTCGGCACGGAGGCGCAGAAGCAGCGCTACCTGCCGGACCTGGCGTCGGGCCGCACGCTCGGCTGCTACGCGCTCACGGAGCCGGACGCCGGTAGCGACGCCGGTGCGCAGCGCACGAAGGCGACGCCGAACGGCACCGGCTGGACGCTCGACGGGAACAAGATCTGGATCACGAACGGCCCGAAGGCGCAGGTCTGCGTGGCCTACGCCAACCTGGCCCCCGAGGAGCGTCACCGCGGGGTGTGCGCCTTCATCGTCGAGAGCGCCTGGCCCGGGTTCGGCGTCGGCAAGCCCGAGGAGAAGCTGGGCATCACCTCGAGCGTGACGAGCGAGCTGAGCTTCGAGAACCTTCAGGTTCCACATGAGGGTCTTCTCGGCAAGGAGCGCGAGGGCTTCAAGATCGCGATGGCGACGCTGGACGGCGGGCGCATCGGCATCGCCGCGCAGGCCCTCGGGATCGCGCAGCGTGCGTTCGACCTGGCGGTGGCGCACGCGAAGCAGCGCATCGCGTTCGGCAAGCCGATCGCGTCGAACCAGGCCATCCAGTGGATGGTGGCCGACATGGCGGTGCGCATCGAGAGCGCGCGCATGCTCACGTGGCGCGCGGCGGTCGCGAAGGACGGCAGCGACAAGGCGCGCGCCAGTCACCTGTGCAGCATGGCGAAGCTGGCGGCCTCGGAGACGGCGAACTTCTGCGCGGACAAGGCACTGCAGATCCACGGCGGCTACGGCTACAGCAAGGAGTACGAGGTGGAGCGCCTCTACCGCGACGCGCGCATCACCACCCTCTACGAGGGGACGAGCGAGATCCAGCGCATCGTCATCGCGCGCAACTACCTGGGCGCCTGAGATGGACGCGAACGCGCGGCGCCTGCGGGTGCTCGTCGGAAAGCCCGGCCTCGACGGCCACGATCGGGGTGCCAAGGTGGTCGCGCGCGGCCTGCGCGACGCCGGCATGGAGGTCATCTACACGGGGCTGCACCGAACGCCGGCGCAGATCGTGCGCGCTGCGGTCGACGAGGACGTGGACGTGGTGGGCCTCTCCGTGCTCAGCGGGGCGCACAATCGCCTGCTGCCGGAGGTGGTCGACGGGCTGCGCGCCGAGGGTCGGGAGGACGTGCTCGTGATCGCGGGGGGAATCATCCCCGACGCGGACGCCGAGGTGCTCCGCGCGCGCGGAGTCGCCGCGGTCTTTCCCCCCGGCACGCCGATGGACGCGATCGTTTCATTCATCGTTTCCCGTTCAAGATCAGGAATGTAGCGACCCCCTGCTCCGGCGTGGCTTGATGGGTGTCGTGCAGCGTTGGTAGGATGGGGGCGTGGGTCAGGTCAGCCAGGAGACGCGCCGCGGCGTGACGGGGAACGTGTCCCCGTTGTGGACGCGCGTGGGGCCTCGGTCGGTGTCGCTGGTGTCGGACGGGATCGGTCCTGCCGCCATCACGCGCACGTCGGCCGAGATCCTCGGCCGCCGAGGCCTGCCGCGGGCCCTCGAAGGACGCCCCCTGGTGTGTGTCCTCGGTCCGTCGGGCGTGGGAAAGACCACCGTGGCGGAGCGTCTTCTGCAGGGCCTGCCGGTCACGCGCGCGGTGTTCCACGACGCGGTGTGTGCGGCCGCGCGTCGGGGCGGGTGGTCGCGTGCCCTCGAGCAGGCACCCGCGCTCCTCTTCGATGACCTGGCGTGCCTGCATGGTCGCGTGGGCGCCGTGGGGCTGCTGGCCGACCTGCTCGAGCGTCGCGCGGCAGCGGGCCTGCGCACCGTGCTTTGCCAGGGCGCAGATGATTCGCTGCCGGAGCTGACGCGGCGCGTGGCGTGCGCGCACCGCGCCACGCTGCTGCTGCGCTTCCCGGTGGGGTGCGGGCGGCGGCGTCATGTGCAGCGGCGCGCATCGGCGCTGGGCGTGCCGTGGGATGAGGCGCGGGCCTGCGTCACGCTCGAGCCGTGGACCTACGCGACGGTGGACGCGGCCCTCCAGCGTCCGCGCTGAGCCGCGTCGGGAGACGGAGAAGGGCACCGAGGCCGTGGGTGGCCCCGGTGCCCTTCAACGTTGGCCCGAGGGCGTCCTAGCAGGCTGCTGAAAGAGGCCCTAGCCCTCCCTGCCAGCGCCGAGCGAGGCAAGCCCGGCGCGTAGCGAGGGCGGCGCGCGGAGCCGAGACGAGCGAAGGCGTGGCCGAAGCCACGTCGAGCGAGTCGCAGGCGAGCACGTCGGC
>JBDLRI010000106.1:0-3981 GCA_039800105.1 Pseudomonadota bacterium | reverse complement strand
GCGTGGCGACGTGGTCATCGCCACCTTGCTACATGCCCCGAGGTGACGGTTTCCCTGCCCGACTGGATGTACCGGCGTGTGCCAGCGTTGCAGGCGCTGCGCGGCTACGGTGCGGCGGACGGGCGCGCGGACCTGATCGCCGGCCTCACGGTCGCCGCGGTGGCGGTGCCGCAGGCGATGGCCTACGGCATGGCCGCGGGCGTGCCGCCCGAGCACGGTCTCTACACGGCCATCGTCATGACCGCCGTCGGCGCGGTCCTGGACAGCTCCCGGCAGCTCATCAACGGACCGACGAACGCCATCTCGATCGCGGTGCTGAGCGCCGTGGCGGTGCTCGAGCCCGAGCAGCGCCTCGCCGGGGCGGTCGCCATGGCGTTCCTCGTCGGCGGCATGCAACTGCTGGCGGCGATGGTGCGTCTCGGGGACCTCACCCGCTACGTGTCGCACTCGGTGATCGTCGGTTTCACCCTCGGCGCGGGGCTGCTGCTTCCGCTCGACCAGCTGAAGAACCTCCTCGGCCTCCGGGCGGTGGGCGATGCCCACGACCACTTCGTCGTCCGCTTCGTGCGCACGCTCGTGGAGGGAGGCCCGGTGCACGGGCCGACCCTCGCCGTGGGCCTCGGAAGCATCGTGACGATCGTGCTGCTGCGACGCCTGAAGCTCGCCCTTGGCTGGACGCTGTTTCCGGAGCTGTTGGTGACGGTGGCCGCCAGCGCCGCGTTGGCTGCGACGCTCCGCCTGGATGCGCTCGGCGTGCAGGTGGTGGGCGAGATTCCCGCACGCCTTCCGGGCCTGCGGGTCCCCGAGCTCGAGCCCGGCACGTTGCGTGCGCTCGCGGGTCCGTCGGTCGCGGTCGCCACGCTCGGCCTGCTCGAGGCCATCTCCATGGCGCGGGCCATCGCGGCGACGACCCGGCAACGTCTCGACCTGAACCAGCAGTGCTTCTCCGAGGGCGCGGCCAACCTCGCGGGGAGCTTCTTCGGATGCATTCCCGGCTCCGGCAGCCTCACGCGCTCCACGATCAACCAGCAGGCCGGGGGCCGCACGCAGTGGTCGGGCGTCGTGAGCGCCGTGGCCGTGGCCCTGACGATGCTCACGTTCGCGCCCTACGCGCGCTTCCTGCCTCGCGCGACCCTGGCGGGGATCCTGTTCGTGTCCTCGTGGCGGATGATCGACGGGCGCTCCCTTCTGTTCCACCTGCGCGCCACGCGCTTCGACGCCATCGTGGTGCTCGCCACCGCGGCGGCCGCCGTGCTCGTGTCGGTGGAGACATGCGTGCTGGTCGGGATCCTCCTCAGCTTCGCGCTGGCCGTGCCGCGAGCGGGTCGGATGCTCCTCACTGAGTTCGTCGTGGACCCGGGCGGCATCATCCACGAGCGCGTGGAGGGCGACGCCCCGGATCCCCGCCTGCGCATCCACGGCCTCGAGGGCGAGGCGTTCTTCGGCGCCGCGCCCGCGCTCGAGAGCTGCCTGGAGCGCATCGAGGCAGGGTTGTCCGACGAGGCGCGGGTGCTGGTGCTGCGCGTCAAGCGTCTCCGCAACCCCGACGCGGTGGTCCTCCACCAGCTCGCGGACTTCATCGCGCGCATGCAGCGACGGCAGGTGGAGGTGCTCCTGTGCGGCGTCCGGTCGGAGTTCTGGGAGGGGATGGAGCGGACCGGAAGCTTGCGGCGCCTGCGCGCCGAGCACGTCTTCCGCGAGCAGTCCGTGCGCAACTCCAGCACGGCGCAGGCGGTCCGCCACGCGCGGCGGATCCTCGACGGCGGCGGCGACCCGTCCGTCGACGCGCCGTACTACGTGGTGATCTGAGTGGCGTCCGGCCGCGGGGAGGTGTGCGCATGTCCGTGTCCACGATGCTGGCGCTTCTTTCACTCGGGGCGTGTTCCAGCCCCCCGGTCGCCGTGCTCGTCAGCACCGAGGCGCAGGCCGGCAGCTGCGGGTCGATCACCAACAGCGACCTGCGGTACTACTGCCAGAGCAACTGCGGGTCGATCACCAACAACGACCTGCGGTACTTCTGCCAGGGGAACTACGGGTCGATCACCAACAACGACCTGCGGTACTACGGGCAGGGGAACTGCGGGTCGATCACCAACAGCGACCTGCGGTACTACTGCCAGGGCAACTACGGATCGATCGCGAGCCAGGACCTGCGCTACTACGGGCAGGGGAGCTGCGGATCGATCTCCAGCAGCGACCTGCGGTACCTGTGCCAGTCCTCCCGCAGGTTTCCCGGCTCGTACTGACCGCGTCCGGGAACGCGGTCACGTCGTGTGCGAACCGCGCGACTCCACGTAGAGCTCCCCGCCGCCCGCCACGAACTCCTCGGACTTGGCCTGCATGCCGGCACCGGCCTCGCCTGCGTCCGCGAGATCGCGCACCTGCCGGGTGATCTCCATCGAGCAGAACTTCGGCCCGCACATCGAGCAGAAGTGCGCGGTCTTGGCGCCGTCGGCCGGCAGCGTCGCGTCGTGGTAGGCCCGCGCGGTCTCCGGGTCGAGGGAGAGGTTGAACTGGTCCTCCCACCGGAAGGCGAAACGGGCACGGGAGAGCGCGTCGTCGCGGTCCTGCGCGCCGGGATGGCCCTTCGCGAGGTCGGCCGCATGCGCCGCGATCTTGTAGGCGATGACGCCCTGCTTCACGTCCTCCCGGTCCGGAAGGCCGAGGTGCTCCTTGGGGGTCACGTAGCAGAGCATCGCGGTGCCATGGCTGCCGATGATGGCGGCGCCGATGGCGCTGGTGATGTGGTCGTAGCCGGGCGCGATGTCGGTCGTGAGGGGGCCGAGCGTGTAGAAGGGCGCCTCGTGGCAGGCCGCGAGCTGCTCGTCCATGTTCGCCTTGATCTTGTGGATGGGCACGTGGCCGGGTCCCTCGATCATCACCTGGATGTCCTGTTCCCACGCCACCTTCGTGAGCTCGCCGAGCGTGCGCAGCTCGCCGAACTGCGCCTCGTCGTTGGCGTCCGCGATGCAGCCGGGCCGCAGGCCGTCCCCGAGCGAGAAGCTCACGTCGTAGCGCCTCATGACGTCGCAGATGCGGTCGAAGTGCGTGTACAGGAAGTTCTCGCGGTGGTGCGCCAGGCACCACTTCGCCATGATGCTGCCGCCGCGGCTGACGATGCCGGTCACGCGGCGGGCGGTCAGCGGCACGTAGCGGAGCAGCACCCCGGCGTGGATGGTGAAGTAGTCCACGCCCTGCTCGGCCTGCTCGTGGAGCGTCTCGAGGAACACCTCGATGTCGAGCTTCTCGGGCCGCCCCTTCACCTTCTCGAGCGCCTGGTAGATGGGCACCGTGCCGATGGGCACCGGGCTGTTGCGCAGGATGGCCTCGCGCGTGGCGTGGATGTCCTTGCCGGTCGAGAGGTCCATGACCGTGTCCGCGCCCCACTTCACCGACCAGCGAAGCTTCTCGACCTCCTCCGCGATGTCGGAGAGGACCGCGGAGTTGCCGATGTTCGCGTTGACCTTCACCAGGAAGTTGCGGCCGATGATCATCGGCTCGCTCTCGGGGTGGTTCACGTTCGCCGGCAGGATCGCCCGTCCCGACGCGATCTCGTCACGCACGAACGTGGGCTCCACGTTCTCGCGGATCGCGACGAAGCGCATCTCCTCGGTCACGATGCCGCGCCGGGCGAAGTGCATCTGGCTCTGGTTCGCCTCGCCGCGGCGCCGCGCGATCCACGGTGCCCGCAGCTTCGGCAGGCCGGCGTGGACGTCGTGACCCTGCGGCCCCTGCGTGTCGTAGAGCGAGAGACGCTCGCCGCTCGTCAGCGTCACCTCGCGAAACGGCACCCCGAGGTCTCCGCGCAGCACCCGGCGGCTCCCCGCCGCACCCGTCGTCGTCTCGTCGGCCATCTCGTCCTCCCGGCCGGAGGGACTATCGCGCGGGCGGCCCCATCGGGGGAGGACCGCCGTGCGGTCGTGGCGGTGTGAACGGGGGACGCATCCCGGTCACGCGCCCACCGTCGCAGAGCACCCGCTC
>JBDLRI010000105.1:0-4245 GCA_039800105.1 Pseudomonadota bacterium | reverse complement strand
ACGCCCGCGCTGCCTGCCGCGCCGAACGTGTCGCGGTCGTTGTCGGGGTAGTAGATCGACGCCCCGATGGCGCCGTCGCCCTCGTCCACCACGCGGTCGCAGTCGTTGTCGAGGCTGTCGAAGCAGGCCTCGGGCACGCCGGGGCTGACGAGCGCGTTGGCGTCGTTGCAGTCGGTGTTGTCGACGGTGGTGTAGAGCCCGTCCTCGGCGCAGAGGACCATGCCCGCGCCGGTGGAGGAACCATAGCCGTCCCCGTCGGCGTCCTCGTAGAGCCGTACGCCGTCGGCCGCGCCGGGCTCGTCGGCCGTCCCGTCGCAGTCGTCGTCGACCCCGTTGCACAGCTCTCCGGCGCCGGGGTGGATGGACGCGTCGGTGTCGTCGCAGTCCACGAACGCCGCGTCGTCGGCGTCCGGCGAGTAGCCGTCGCCGTCCGCGTCGACGCGCACGACGTAGAAGTCGAAGAGCGCGTAGGCCGAAAGCCCGCTCGAGTCCGTCACGGTGAACGTGAGGTGGTGGATGTCCACGCTCGGGTCGCCGTCGTTCGGCGAGAGCGTGGCGTAGCAGCCCGCGTTGCCGTCCACGTCCGGGGTCAGCTCGCAGAAGACGCCGTCGAGATCGCTCTCGAAGGTCACCCGGAGCGCGTCGGGCGCGTCCTGCGCGTCGGACACGTGCACCAGGAACGGGAACGGCGTGTCGACCGCGCCCTGCTGGCCGGCGGTCGGGCGGATGATCTCGATGGCGGGCTCGAGCACCTCCGCGTGCGCGTTGACCGTGACGGTCACGGAGGCCACGCCTTCCTCGCCCTGCGGATCGGCGGCGGTGAGCGACACGACGTGCGTGCCCGGCGCGAGCGACGCGGTCGAGAAGACCACGACGCCCGACGAGTCGGCGCGCTCCGTGTCGTCCAGCGGGCCCGACAGGTCCGAGGACCAGAGCAGCGCCAGCTCCGGCGGCGGGGTGGGGCCGTCGGTGACCAGCCCCGTGAAGTCGATGCGCGCGCCCTCGCCGACGGCGCTGCCGTCCACCGGCGCGGTGATGCTCACGGTGGGCGGCATGTTGTACGCCGAGAGCTTGGCGGTCTCGCCGCAGCCAGCCAGGAGCAGGAGGGTCAGGGCGGGGGTCATGGCGCCATCCATAGCCCCAAGGATAGCACCGCGCAGCCATGTTCCTCGCCGCCTGCCTGCAACTTCGGAGCACCGCCGACGTCGGAGACAACCTCGCGCGGGTGGAGGTGCTCGCGGAGCGCGCGGCGCGCCACGGCGCGAAGCTCGTCGCGACGCCCGAGAACACGACGTTCCTCGGCCCCGCGGAGGAGAAGCTGGCGCGCGCGGAGCCGCTGGACGGACCCACGAACACGCGCCTCGCGTCGCTGGCCCGCGGGCTCAGGATTCACCTGCTCGTCGGGTCGGTGGCGGAGCGCGTGGACGCGGCGCGCTGCCACAACACGAGTCTCCTGTTCGGGCCCGACGGCGCGCGGCTGGCGTTCTACCGCAAGCTGCATCTCTTCGACGTGGACGTGCCCGGCGGCCCGCGGTTCCAGGAATCCGCGCACGTGGTGCCGGGGAACGAGGTCGTGGTCGCGCGGACCGCGCTCGGCGCGATCGGCCTCAGCATCTGCTACGACCTGCGCTTCCCGGAGCTGTACCGGGCGCTGGTGGACCGCGGCGCCGAGATCCTGGCGGTGCCGAGCGCGTTCACGCTCCCGACGGGCAAGGAGCACTGGCACGCGCTCCTGCGGGCGCGCGCCATCGAGACGCAGGCGTGGGTGCTCGCCCCGGCGCAGGAGGGCCCCCACGACGACCGCGGCCTGCGGCACTCCTACGGCCACACGCTCGTCGTGGACCCGTGGGGCACCGTGGCGGCCGAGGTCGGCGAGGGCGAGGGCCTCGCGCTCGCGGAGATCGACCTCGCGCGGGTGGCGCGGGCGCGGGCGGCGATCCCGGTGGCGTCGCACCGCAGGCTGTAGGACACCGCGACAGCCCAGGGGCGTTGCGGGCACGCCGCCGCGGTTGGCCCCGCCAGGGGCCTTGAGCGGCGCGCGTGGGGAGGACGCGTCCGCCGAAGGCGGCGCCGAGCCAGGCTCGGCGAGCGCCGGACCCCGCCCCCGGAGGCTGCCGCCCGGCGGCGGCCGCGAGGGGGGCGGGCAAAGCCCCCCGCCCCAGGCTCACCCGGTGACGTACCAGTCCCGCGCGTATTCCCCGACCATGCGGTGCGTGTGGAACGGGCGCAGGCAGGTCTCGAGGCTGCGGCGCGCGCGGGCGACCCAGGCGGTCGGCACGCCGGCGGAATCGCGGGCGTAGAAGTCCGGGACGACCTGCTGCTCGAGCACCCGGTAGAGGCTCTCGGCGTCGTCGGCGTCCTGCTCCTCGGGGGTGGCGTAGTCCGCCTCCGTGCCGATGGCCCAGCCGTTCGTGCCGTCCCAGGCCTCCGGCCACCAGCCGTCGAGCACGCTGAGGTTGATGCCGAGGTTGAGCGGCACCTTCATGCCGCTGGTGCCGCTGGCCTCGCGGGGGCGGCGCGGGTTGTTGAGCCACACGTCCACACCCTGGACCAGCGTGCGCGCCAGGCCCATGTCGTAGTCCGGCAGGAAGACGACCTTGCCGCGGAAGCGCGGGTCGCGGGTCCAGCGGATGACGTCGCGGATGATTCCCTGTCCGGCGGCGTCGCGCGGGTGGGCCTTGCCGGCGAAGAGCACCTGCACGGGGCGGTCGGCGTGGTGGAGCAGGGCCGCCAGCCGGTCGGGGTCGGTGAACAGCAGGTTGCCGCGCTTGTACGGCGCGAAGCGGCGGGCGAACCCGATGGTGAGGGCGGCAGGGTCGAGCTTGTCGCCGTTTCCGCCGCGCTGCGCGGACCGCACGAGGTCCGCGCGCAGGCGCGTGCGCAGCGCCCACAGCGCGTCCGCGGGAATGGCGGTGGCGTCGAGCTCTCCGGTGGCGGCGGGGTCGCGCCAGCCCGGCACGTGCGCGTCGAGCAGCTCCTGCACCGCGGGGTGCATCCAGCTCGGCGCGTGCACGCCGTTCGTCACGTGGCCGATGGGGATCTCCTCGACCGGCAGGCCCGGCCAAAGGTCCTTCCACATCTCGCGGCTGACCTCGCCGTGGAGCTTGCTGACGCCGTTGGCGGCGCGCGCCCCGCGCAGCGCCAGCACCGTCATGCACAGCGGCTCGGCGACGTCGGAGGGCTTCACGCGGCCGAGGTCCATGAAGGCTCCCTCCGGCAGGCCCATGGACTCCCGCATGCCGCCGAGCGCCTCGCGCTTCAGATCGTAGTGGAAGCGGTCGTGGCCGGCGGGCACCGGGGTGTGGGTGGTGAAGACGGTGCCGGCCTTGACGCGCGCGAAGGCCTCGCGGGGACGGTAGCCGGCGGCCATCTCCTCGCGCCAGCGCTCCAGCACCGCGAAGGCGCAGTGGCCCTCGTTCATGTGGACCACGCCCGGCGTGATGCCGAGCGCGCGCAGCAGACGCACGCCGCCGACGCCGAGCAGCACCTCCTGCTGGATGCGCGTGGCGTCGTCGCCGCCGTAGAGCTGCTGGGAGAGGGCGCGGTGCTCCGCGCGGTTGCCCTCCAGGTCGCTGTCGAGCAGGTAGAGGGTGGAGCGGCCGACCTTCAGCTCCCAGGCGGTCGCGGCGTAGGTGTGGTGGCCGTGCGGCACCTCGATGCGCACGTCGAGCGGCTTGAGCGGCGTGTGCTCGAGCGGCACCGGGGGGTAGGCCACGACCTGCCGGCCGTGCGCGATGACCTGCTTGAAATAGCCCTCGCGGTAGAGCAGCCCGACGCCGACGAAGGGGATGCCGAGGTCGCTGGCGGACTTCATGTGGTCGCCCGCCAGCACCCCGAGCCCGCCCGAGTAGATGGGCAGGCTCTCGTGGAGCGCGAACTCCATGCTGAAATAGCAGACCGGGTCCTTCAGCGACGGCACGTGGCGCGCGGCCCAGGTGTCCGTCTCGGCCAGGTACGCGGCAAGGCGCGCCTCCACCTCCGGCAGGAGCGCGGTGTGCGCCGCCAGCACGTCATCGGGGAGGTCGTCCACGAGCGCGTGCGGGTTGTGGCCCAGCTCCGCCCAGCGGACCGGGTCCAGCTCCGAGAAGAGCCGCGTGGCGCGCGGATCCCAGCACCACCAGAGGTTGTCGGCGATTGCGTGCAGCCGGGCGCGGACGTCCATGGTCTCTCCGAACGCCCTGTCCTATCGTCCCGCGACGGGGGGCGCCCGGGGGGTTGAGGGAGCGTGGGCCTGGGGCGGGGGGC